>NZ_POTX01000001.1 GCF_003236305.1 Micromonospora endophytica
ACCTTCCCCCGGCCGGGCCGCTCTCGGAAACCCCGGGACCGGGCCAAGATCGTCCCCACCCTCGTGCTCGCCCTCGGCGCGATCTACTGCGTCCTGCCGGTGATCTGGGTGCTGATCGCCGCCACCAAGACCACCGACGAACTCTTCAGCACCTACTCCGGCTGGCCCAGCTTCAACGGCGGTTTCACCGAGAACATCAGCACCCTGAGCACCTACGCCGACGGCCGGTTCTGGTGGTGGACCCTGAACAGCCTGATCTACGCCGGCGGCGGGGCGCTGCTGACCGTCATCGTCTCCTCGATGGCCGGCTACGCGATGGCGAAGTTCCGGTTCCACGGGCAGAAGCTGCTCTTCGGCGCGCTCCTCGCCGGGGTGCTCATCCCGCAGATCACCCTCGCCATCCCGCAGTACCTGCTGCTGTCCGAGATCGGCCTGGCCGGCGGCTACTGGTCGGTGATCCTGCCGAGCATCATCAGCCCGTACAGCATCTACCTCTGCCGGGTCTATGCCGGCGCGGCGATCCCCGACGAGATGCTGGAAGCCGGGCGGATGGACGGCGCCAGCGAGTTCCGGCTCTTCCGGTCGGTGGTGCTGCCGGTGATGGTGCCCGGACTGGTCACCGTCTTCCTGCTCCAGTTCATCTCGATCTGGAACAACTTCCTGCTGCCGTACATCATGCTCGCCAACGACGACCGGTTCCCGCTCACCGTGGGGCTCTACTCGCTGCTCAACCGGGGTGCCTCGCAGCCCGCGCTCTACACCCTGGTGATCACCGGCGCACTCCTGTCGATCATTCCGATCTTCGCGCTCTTCCTCTTCCTCCAGCGCTTCTGGCGGCTCGACCTGGTCGCCGGGGGACTGAAGGGCTGACCGTCACCCACTGTGGAACACCGAACGGGGAGACAATGAAATTCAAGGACGGCTACTGGCAGATGCGTCCCGGGGTGCGGGGCAGCTACGCCACCGCCGCCCACGACGTCACCGTCGGCGCGCAGGCCATCCGGGTGCTCGCCCCGGCCAAGCCGATCGGCCGTCGCGGCGACACGTTGGACGGGCCGGTGCTGCGGGTGGACCTCTCCGCACCGATGCCCGGCGTCGTCCGGGTCCGGGCCACCCACTTCGCCGGCTCCGTACCGGCCGGGCCGTCCTTCGCCCTCACCACCGAGGGCACACCGATCAGCACCGACCCGGCCGGTGACGGACCGCTCGCACAGGTCGACGACGAACACGTCAGCCTGACCAGCGGTGAACTCACCGTCCGGGTCGGCCGCGGCGCACCCTGGGGGCTCACCTTCAGCGCCGACGGCCGGGAAGTCACCCGCAGCGACCACAAATCCCTCGGCGCGATGACCGACGCCGACGGCGGCCACCACATGGTCGAACAGCTTCACCTCGGCGTCGGCGAACTCGTCTACGGCCTCGGCGAACGCTTCGGCCCACTGGTCCGCAACGGACAGGCCGTCGAGATCTGGAACGCCGACGGCGGCACCAACAGCGAACAGGCGTACAAGAACGTCCCGTTCTACCTCAGCAACCGCGGATACGGCGTCTTCGTCAACCACCCCGGCCGGGTCTCCTTCGAAGTCGCCTCCGAAACCGTCACCCGGGTGCAGTTCAGCGTCTCCGGCCACGAACTGGAGTACCTCGTCATCCACGGCCCCACCCCGGCCGAGATCCTGCGCCGCTACACCGCCCTCACCGGCCGCCCCGCGCTGCCGCCCGCCTGGTCCTTCGGGCTCTGGCTGAGCACCTCCTTCACCACCGATTACGACGAGGCCACCGTCACCTCCTTCGTCGACGGCATGGCCGAGCGTGACATCCCACTGAGCGTCTTTCACTTCGACTGCTTCTGGATGCGGCAGTTCCGCTGGTGCGACTTCGAATGGGACCCGGAAACCTTCCCCGACCCGCCCGGCATGCTCGCCCGGCTGCACGAGCGCGACCTCAAGGTCTGCGTCTGGATCAACCCGTACATCGGCCAGGCATCCGCCCTCTTCGACGAGGGCGCCGCGCGTGGCTACCTGCTGCGCCGCCCCGACGGCCGGATCTGGCAGGACGACCACTGGCAGGCCGGCCGCGCCCTGGTCGACCTCACCAACCCCGAGGCCCGCGACTGGTACGCCGGCAAGCTGCGCGACCTGCTCCGGATGGGCGTCGACTCCTTCAAGACCGACTTCGGCGAGCGGATCCCCACCGACGTGGTCTGGGCCGATGGCTCCGACCCGGAACGGATGCACAACTACTACAGCCTGCTCTACAACGAACTCGTCTTCGACCTGCTGGAGGAGGAACGGGGCACCGGCGACGCGGTCCTCTTCGCCCGCGCCGCCACCGTCGGCGGCCAGCGCCTGCCGGTGCATTGGGGCGGCGACTGCGAATCCTCCTACGAGGCGATGGCGGAGAGCCTGCGTGGCGGTCTCTCCCTCGGCATGGGCGGCTTCGGCTTCTGGAGCCACGACATCGGCGGCTTCGAGGGCCGCCCCGACCCCGCCGTCTTCAAACGGTGGGTCGCCTTCGGGCTGCTCTCCTCGCACAGCCGGCTGCACGGCAGCCGCTCCTACCGGGTGCCGTGGCTCTTCGACGAGGAATCCGTCGACGTGCTGCGCGACTTCACCCGGCTGAAGGCCCGGCTGATGCCCTACCTCTACGCCGCCGCCGTCACCGCCCACACCGAGGGCATGCCGGTGATGCGGGCCATGGCGCTGGAGTTTCCCGACGACCCGGCCTGCGCCTACCTCGACGCCCAGTACCTGCTCGGCCCGGACCTGCTGGTCGCCCCGGTGCTCAGCGCCGAAGGCGAGGTGACCTACTACGTTCCCGCCGGACGCTGGACCCGCTGGCAGGACAGCCGGACCGTCGAGGGACCGGGCTGGCGCACCGAGACCCACGGCTTCGACAGCCTCCCGCTGCTCGTCCGCCCCGGCGCCGTCGTCCCCGTCGGTGCCCGCGACGACAGACCCGACTACCCGTACGCCGACGGGGTCATCCTGCGGGCGTACCAGCTTGCCGACGGCACCCACCGGGTAGTCACCGTGCCCGACACCGACGGCGCCCCGGCCGCCGTCTTCGAGATCACCCGAGACGGTGACCGGATCCGGGTGACTCGCGACAGCCTGGTGCGGGCACCCTGGCACCTGGTGCTCGTCGGCGTCACCGGCCACGAGTCGGTCACCGGCGGCACCGCGCAGACCGTCACCGACGGCACCTGGGTCAGCGCCGAACCGGAGACCGACCAGCTGGAGATCGTCCTGCGCACCGAGGAGTGACCACCGATCGGCCGAAGCCCCGCCCGGTGCCCCGGCACCGAAGCCGCGTCTCGTCGCCGATCACCTCTGCTGAGGGCCGCAGGCACCGACGACGGCGACTCGTAGCTACGCAGTTGTCGCCGAGGCGACGGCACCGCCTGCCGCGACATGGTTGTCTCATGAGACGTCGTACGGTGCTGAAGGCATTCGGGTGGGGAATCGGGGGCGCGGTCGCCCTGGGCGGCGGCTTTGGGGCCTACTACCTGGGCGCGAAGCGGGACACCGTCGGGAAAGTCGCCTTCGACGCGGCGTTATCGATTCCCGCCCTGGCCCGGTCGCAGCGTGGTGCCTCGGGAGCCCGGGTCTTCACCCTCGGCATCCAGCCGGGCGAGACCCGGTTCAAAGCCGGCAGAGCCACCCGCACGTGGGGTGTGAACGGCACGTACCTGGGTCCGACCATCCGGGCCCGGCGCGGCGAGCCCGTCGAGTTCGTGGTGCACAACGGCCTCGACGAGGAGACCTCGCTGCATTGGCATGGCATGCATCTGCCGGCGGTGATGGACGGTGGTCCGCACCAGACGGTGGCGGCTGGGCAGAGCTGGACGCCACGGTGGACGATCGACCAACCCGCCGCGACGCTCTGGTACCACCCACATCTGCACGGTTCGACGGCCGAGCACATGTACCGCGGCCTGGCCGGACTGTTCATCGTCGACGACGAGCAGGTCGAGCCGCTGAACCTGCCGTCCGAGTACGGTGTCGACGACGTCCCGATGATCGTCCAGGACCGCGCGTTCGACGGTGACCAGCAGTTCGCGCAGCGGGAACCGCTGGCCGGTTCGCTGGGGGTGATCGGTGACGAGATCCTCGTCAACGGCACGATCGGGCCGTACTTCGACGTCACGACCCGGCTCGTGCGACTGCGGCTGTTGAACGGTTCCCCCGCGCGCCTGTACCACTTCGGCTTCTCCGACGATCGGCGCTTCTCGCTCATCGCCACGGACGGTGGGCTGCTCGCCGCGCCGTGGCAGACCGACCGGCTGTACCTCTCGCCGGGGGAGCGCGCGGAGATCGTGGTGGCCTTCGAACCGGGGGAGCGGGTCGAGCTGCGTTCGTACCCGGCAGCGCACGGCGGTGTGCTGGGACGGCTCGACGGCTTCGACGATCGCCTCGACATCTGCCAGTTTCGGGCCGCGGGTTCGCTCTCCGGCGACGCCGCCGTTCCCGCCGTGCTCGGCGCCGCACCGGACCTCGCTGGCGAGGCGGTCGCCCAGGAGCGCTCCTTCGTGCTCGCGTCGAACCAGATCAACGGCCGATCGATGGCAATGGACCGGATCGACTTCGGTGTCCGGGAGGGCACCGTGGAGGTGTGGGAGGTGACCAACGACAACGGGTATCTGCACAACTTCCACGTCCACGACGTGCAGTTCCAGGTGCTGACCGTCGATGGCGGGGCGCCGGAGCCACATCTGCGCGGCTGGAAGGACACCGTCCTGCTGGTCCAGGGGAGGCGTTACCGGCTGGCGATGCGCTTCCGGGACCACACCGACCCGAACATGCCGTACATGTACCACTGTCACCTGCTCGCGCACGAGGACGACGGGATGATGGGTCAGTTCGTCGTCCTCGGCGCGGGCGAGCAGGTAGGCGTACCACCGGGCCAGCACCGGCACCCGTGATCAGGGCACCAGGACGACCTTGCCGGCGACGGTGCGGGACTCGGCGAGCGCCAGTGCCGTCGCGGCCTCGGCCAGGGGGAGCTCCGCGGCGATCTGCGGGTCGAGCACGCCGTCGGCGAGCAACCGGAACACCTGGGTCAGATCCTCGGCCAGGGTGCGCCGGAAGGCCGCCAGGTCGCGGTGGCCCGCCCAGAAGTTGTAGAAGTAGGCGCTGCGGTGGTTGGGCAGGGTGTGCCAGAGCTTCAGCTGCGCGAAGAGCTTCAGCACCGGCAGTCGTGAGCTGCCCTCCTCGTTCTTCGTCGCCGCCGTGCCGTAGGACACCAGCGTGCCGCCCTTGCGCAGCAGCTGCCAGGACTGTTCCACGCCGGGGCCGCCGACGTGGTCGAACACCGCGTCCACACCGTCCGGCGCCAACGCCCTGATCCGGTGGTACATGCCCGGGTCGCGGTAGTCGACGGGGGTGGCGCCCAGCGCGCGTACCGCGTCGTGGTGTCGGGCCGACGCCGTGCCGATCACGCGGATGCCGGCGTGCCGGGCCAGCTGGACGAGCGTGGAGCCGACGCCGCCGTTCGCTCCCAGCACCACGATGACGCCCCCGGCGCGGACCTTGGCCAGCCGGTGCAGCATCTGCCAGGCCGTGATTCCGTTGACGACCACGGTTTCCGCGGCGGCGGGGGAGACCCCATCCGGCACCGGGACCAGGTCGGCGGCCTCGATCAGTACCTGGCTGGCCCACGCACCGATCTTGGTGACCGCGGCGAACCGGCGTCCGGTCAGGCCGGGGTCCACGCCGGGTCCGACGGCCGTGACGGTGCCGACCAGGTCATACCCGGGTACGAAGGGAAACGGCGGCTGATCGTAGTACTTGCCCCGGCGCATCTGTTGCTCGGCGAACGACACACCGGTGGCCTCCACTCGCAGGACGACCTGTCCCGCAGCCGGCGCGGGCAGTTCGCGGGTACGCACCTGCAGCCCGATCGGTTCGACCACGCCCGGTAGGACTATCTCGGTCGTACTGGTGTTGACGGCGTTGGTCATGACGGCATTCCTCCGCAGGTTCTCGGCTGCTGGTTCAGCGGTTGTCGTTGGGCCCCAGCGCCCCGGGGCGCCAGGTGTGCCAGCCACGGCAGAGCAGGTAGGCGGCGATGGTGGTCGCCGAGACGAACGCGTCGGCGATCAGGGTCAGCTCCGCGCGGGGGACGTCGAGGATGAAAGCGGCCTGGACGGTGACCGCGATCTTGTGGAACAGCAGGAGTTCCCACATGCCGCGCTGCTTTCGGGGAGCGACCGCCAGCATGGCCCACATCCCGGCGAAGACGATGTAGGCGCAGGTCCGCCAGTACTCGGTCAGGATCAGCTCTTCGGGGAGGTCACCGAGGCGGGTGAGGCCCTCGACGAAGGGCACCAGGGTGACGGCTGCCGTGATCGCCATCAGGACCCGTCCGGTCCGATCCTGCCAGCGCGTCGGTGCCGCTACGGCCGGGGCGGCGGCGATGTCGGTGTGGGTTGTCATGAAGCTTCCCCGTCTGCTCGATCACTACATAGGTGTGGACCGGAAAAGCATTCATCAGCGCGGCTCGGCACCGCGTCGGCGGGAATTGCGTAGTCGCCCGCGGATGCACGGAACCGACACCGCGCGCCGCAGGAGTAGCCTGTCCGGCGTGCGATCCGCGGCTGCCTCCCAGGGCCCACTGGTCGGCAGGGACGTCGAACTCAAGGTTCTCGACGAGTTGATCCAGGGCGCCCGGTCGGGCCGGGGTGGGGCGCTCGTGGTGCGCGGCGAAGCCGGCATCGGCAAGAGCACGCTGCTGGCGTACGCCCGCGACGCGGCGTCCGGCCTGCACGTCATCCAGGCGTCCGGGGCGCAGTTCGAGCAGGAGCTGCCCTTCGGCGCGCTGCATCAGCTCTGTGTGCCGGTGCTCGGTCACCTCGCGGACCTGCCGTCCCGGCACGCCGACGCGCTCCGGGTGGCGTTCGGGCTGGCGGCGGGCACACCCGACCTGTTCCACATCGGGGTGGCGACCCTGGGGCTGCTGGCCGCCGCGGCCCGGGTGCGACCGCTGCTGTGCGTGGTCGACGACGCCCACTGGTTGGACTCGGCGTCGTCGAAGGCGCTGGCGTTCGTCGGTCGGCGGGTGGCCGCCGAGCCCATCGCCATGCTGTACGCACTGCGGCAGCCCGCCCGGGACGAACTGCATGAGCTGCCCGGCCTCGACGTCACCGGATTGAGTGACGCCGAGGCGCGGATGTTGCTCGCGGCGCAACGGCACCTTCTCCTCGACGAGCAGGTGCTGCACCGGCTGCTGGCCGAGGCCCGGGGGAACCCGTTGGCGTTGCTCGAACTGCCCCGGGCAGGCGGCTTCGGGCCGCCGGACACCGTGCCGGTGCCGACCCGGATCGAGCGCAGCTTCCGGGCCCGGCTGTCGGACCTGTCGGACCAGGCCCGTCTCCTGCTGACCGTGGCGAGCGCCGACCCGACGGGCGACCCCGCCCTGCTGTGGCCGGCCGCGCGCCTGGCGGGCATCGACGTGTCGACCGCCAGCGCCAGCGTGGCCGTGACCGGGCTTGTCGAGTTCTCCACCGGCGTCCGCTTCTGTCACCCGCTGGCCCGCTCCGCGGTCTACCAGGCCGCATCCGGGCCGCAACGACAGCGAGCGCACCGGGCACTGGCCGAGGCGACCAACGCCGACACCGACCCGGACCGGCGAGCCTGGCACCGTGCCCAGGCCAGCGTCGGCCCCGACGACGCTGTCGCCGCCGAACTCGTCCGATCGGCCGCCCGCGCCCAGGCGCGCGGCGGTGTGGTGGCCGCGGCGGCCTTCCTGGAACGCGCGGCCGAGCTTTCCGAGGACCCCGCCCGCCGGGTCGAACGCACGCTCGCAGCGGCACAGGCCACCCTCGCCGCAGGCCGCCCCGACCAGGCCGCGACACTGGTCCGGGCCGTCGAGCACAGCGCGCTCGACGAGTTCCAACTCGCGCAAGCCGACCTGTTGCGGGGCCAGGTCGCCTTCCAGAGCCCCCGGGACGAGAGCGGCCCGGAGTGCATGATCCGTGCCGGGCGGCGGCTGGCCGGGCTGGATCCGGAACGCGCCCGCCGGTGCTTCCTGGACGCGATCGAGATGAGCCTCCTCGTCGGCCGGGCCAGCGGCGTGCTGGATCTGGTGCTGGCCGCGGCGCGGTCGGTACGGGCGACCGCGTCGCGTCCGCCGGACGTGCTGGATGCGTTGAGCCTGTTGAACTCGGCGGAACACCGCCGCGCGGTCCCGCTGATCCGGCAGTTCCTCGACGGTCACGACGGTCCCGGATGGACCGAGCACCCCGCGCTCGCCCTCATGCTCGCGGCGGAGATCTGGGATCCGCACCGATACTGGACCATCGTCGAGTGGCTGCTGCGGACCGGCCGCGAGTCCGGCTCGCCGCTGCTGCTGCGTCTCGGGCTCGCACAGACCGCCTCGTACGGCGCGCTCACCGCCGACCTCGGGCTGGCGATGGCGTCGATCGCCGAGGAGGAGGCGATCGCCGACGCGATCGGCGGGCCGCCGATGCACTACCACCGGATCCATCTGGCGGCCATGCGCGGTCGCCGTACCGAGGCGCTCGCGCTGTTCGAGAGCGCCACAGTCACCGCCACCACGAGCGGCAGCGGTCTCCTGATCGGCAACATCGACTGGGCGTCCGCGATGCTGCACAACGGTCTCGCCGACTATCCGACCGCGCTGGCCGCCGCCCGCCGGGCCGTCGCGGACGGAACCCTCTTCCTCGCCAGCTTCTCCCTGCCCGAACTGGTCGAAGCGGCGGTCCGCTGCGGCGACTCCGCCGCCGCCGCGACGGCGCTGGAGTCGCTTGTCGACCGCGCCGAGGCCAGCGGGACCGCCACCGGCCTGGGCATCGCGGCGTACGCCCACGGGCTGGTGACCGGCTCCGAGGAGCACTATCGGGCCGCCGTCGCGCACCTGGAGCAGAGTCCGTTGTCGGCCTACCGGGCCAGAGCCCACCTCGTGTACGGGGAATGGCTGCGGCGCGCGGGGCGCCGGCGGGACTGCCGGGAGCATCTGCGTACCGCGCACCACCTGCTGTCCGAGGCGGGCTTGGACGCGTTCGCCCGGCGGGCCGCTGTCGAGCTGCGCGCCACCGGGGAGCGGCCACGGCAGCGGTCACCACACACGTACGACCAGCTGACGATCCAGGAGCTGCACATCGCCCGGCTGGTCGCCGCCGGCGCGACGTCCAGCGAGGTGGCCGCTCAGCTGTTCATCAGCCCGCGCACCGTCGACGCCCACCTGCGCAACATCTTCCGCAAGCTCGGCATCAACTCCCGCCGGCAACTCAGGCACCGGCCCGATCTCGGCGCGTGAACCCGCCGGGGCGATGACGAAGCTCGCGCAAAGAAGCCGATCGCGGGAGGCCCATCAGTCGGCTGCGAATCGGAGCCGGGCGAGCACTTCGGCGACCTCCCGGGTCTCCTCATGCTGTGGCCCGTAGACGATGCAGAGGTCGTCGTACAGCGGCCGCAACTCGTCCCCTGCCTCCGTGGCCTTTCCTTCGGAAAGCAGCAGCATGCCGATGTTGCGGCGTAAATCCAGGGCTGTGGGGGAGGCGTCGCCGGCGGCGGCGCGCACGTGACTGAGCACCTGCCGGAACTGGCGCAGGGCTGTGGTGGCGTGGCCGAGTTCGGCCCGGCAGTGGGCTGCCTGGCGGAGGCATTCCAGGGCATCTTCGCTGGTGGGGCCGGCGGTGCGGGCGTAGGCGGCGGCGAGGGCGTCGAATTCCGGCAGCGCCCGCCGGAAATCCCCACCGATGACGAGGATGGCCGCTCGTCGTGACCGCAGGACCAGCACACGAGGGCTTTCGGCGCCGAGCAAGGCACTGGCGGGCCCGATCACCTGTTCAAGGATCTCTGCGGCCTGGGTGAAACGTTCGTCGTCCAGCAGTTCGTCGGATTGCGCCACGGCGGCCTTTATGGCGTCTCGGACACCGGTCCGGAGGATCGCCGCAGGGTCGGCGGCGGCGTCGCTTCGTGGTGTCGGGACGACCGGAGTGGGTTCGGGCCGGCGACGGGGTGCGTTGGGTCGGCGGTACACCAGCGTCGGGTCGGGCATGGTGCTGTGGGCGGCGTCGGATCCGGGCGGGGCCGATCCAGGCAGGGGAAGGAAGGGCAGTAGCTGCTCGTAGACGTCATAGGCCTCTGGGGGCCGGTCCTCGGGGGCCTTTGCCAACAGATCGAGGACCAGCTTTTCGATCTCTGCGGGCACGTCGGGGCGGAGCGTACGTAGGGGTGGTGGTGGCTCGGTGACGTGCTGGCGCCACAGTTCGAAGTCGCTGCTACCGGTGAAGACCCGCTGACCGGCGAAGAGTTCGTGCAGGACGCAGCCGAGGGCGTACAGGTCGCTCTGGGGTGTGATCTGTGCGCCTTGGATCTGCTCGGGCGGCATGTAGTGGTGGGTGCCGAGGGCGCTGCCGGTAGCGGTGATCTGGGTGACGTCGGTGCGCAGGATGGCGGCGATGCCGAAGTCGAGGAGCTTGACCGCTCCGTCTGCGGTGACCAGGACGTTGTCGGGTTTGAGGTCACGGTGCACGACGGGGATGGCGTGGGCGTGGGACAGGACGGTGCAGATCTGCGCGGCGATCGCGGCGGCCCAGGTGACGGGCAGCGGCTGCTGTGGGTCGATGAAGGCTCGCAGGGTGGTGCCGCGGACGAACTCCATCACCAGGTAGAGCCGGTCGTAGGAGTGGTCGAGGACGGCGTCGTACACCTGGGGGACGCCGTGGTGTTGGATGCGTGCGGTGACGCGGGCCTCGCGGCGGAACCGCCTGGTCAGTTCTTCCGCCTGCTCGGGAGTGTGTACGGCGTCGGGGCGGATGAGCTTGATGGCGACCTCGCGGTCGAGGACGCTGTCGTAGCCGCGCCAGACCTGTCCCATCCCGCCGGAGCCGATCTCCTCGACTCGCTCGTACCGGCCCGCGATCGGCTCTGCCCGCACGTTGCCTCCGTCTCGTCCCGACTGTCAGGGGCCAGAAGACCGCCGCCGGTCAGGCGGCCTCGTCGTCGACGACTCCCTCCTGCCTGCGGATCAGCCGCCAGGCGGCGCTGCGGGCACTGCGGTTGAGCGAGCTGCGGAAGTCGGACTGGGACTGCGGGCCGAAGTAGCGGCGACCGAGGTCTGCGGCGGTTTCGAAATGATCCATCATCTTCTCTTCGAAGACCGGGATGAAGACGTGGCCGAAGTTTTCCTCGTCGTTGGCGACGGCGGCCTGGCGGACCTTCGGTTCGGCCATCGCCTCGTTGAGCGGCTTGACCATGTCGTCGTCGGTGAAGCTGGTGCCGAACCGTTCGTTGAACCGTTCGACAAGCGCCGAGAGCAGGGACTTTTCCGGCTCGTTGGCTCCACCGGAGCCGTCGCCGAAGCCTTTCATCTCGGCGGCGCCCTCAGGGTTGAGGCTGATGTCGTGCTCGCCGGTCTTCTCCACCCGCAGGTGGCTGAGGTCGACCTCGCCGATGTCGACGCCGCCGTCGCCGCGCCGGGGCAGCCGGTTGAGCAGGTGCCGGCCGTAGAGGTAGAGCCGTTCCAGCTCCGCGTCGGCGTAGGGCACGATCTGGGCGAGGAAGCCGTACTTGCGAACGTAGTCGACGAGGTCGGCGCGGAACTTCTCGGCGTCTTCCCAGCCGTCCTCGTCCGCCAGCAACTCCGCGAAACGGTCGACGGCGGGCTGAAGGTGCCGGTACAGCTCGGCGTGCAGCTTCTCCCACTTCACCGTGTTGCCGCCGGCCTGCTCCTCGGCGGCCAGGTAGGCCTCGACGAACTCCTGCATCTCCGCCTCGACCAGCAGGTGGGCGGACATGACCCGGCTCTGCGCGGTGTAGAGCAGGTTGGGGTCCGAGGGGAGGGTCTCGGCTTTTTCGAAGTACGGCCGGAACGCCTCCTTGATCTCCTCGGCGTCGTTGCAGAAGTCCAGCACCGCCAGGTCGCCCTGGCTCTTGCGGTCGGCGGTCCGGTTGATCCGGGACAGCGTCTGCACGGCGGAGACACCGGAGAGCTTCTTGTTGACGTACATGGTGGTGAGTAGCGGTTGGTCGAAGCCGGTCTGGTATTTCTCCGCGACCACCAGGATGCGGTATTCGCGCTGTCCGGCGGCGGTGCCGGCGCGGGCGGACTTGTCGTCGGCCCGGGTGTAGCCGAACGCCTTCGGCAGGGCGCTCTCGGCCAGGCCGCCGTTCTCCTTCGACTCGGTGACCTCCTCGCCCTCATACGTCAACGTGCCGGAGAATGCAACAAGCACGCCCGGGTCGGGGTAGTCGCGGTCGTCGAGGTACCGCTTGATCGCCCGAGACATTTGCACGGCGCTCAACCGGGAGGCGGTGACGACCATCGCCTTGGCCCGCCCGCCGAGCCGGCCGGCGGTGTGGGCCCGGAAATGCTCGACGATGATCTGCGCGTGCTGAGCCACTGTGGAGTCGTGGGTCAGCGCGTACCGAGCGAGCTCCTTGTTGGCCTTGGAGGAGTCGACCTCCCGCTCGTCCGGGTTTTCGTTTACCAGCTTCCAGTACGTGTCGTAGGTGACGTAATTGCGCAGCGGATCGAGGATGAAGCCCTCATCGATGGCCTGCCGCATCGAGTAGGTGTGGAACGGGTGGTACTTGCCGTCCTCGCCGAGAGTGCCGAAGTCTTCGAGGGTCTTGTGCTTCGGTGTGGCGGTGAAGGCGAAGTAGGAGAGGTTGGCGCTGCGCTGCCGCCTGCGGGCGCTGGCGGCGAGCTTCTCCTCGGCGGTCTGTGGCCCGGCGGCGCTTATCGCGCCGGCGTCGTCGGAGTCGGCGTCGAGGCCGAGGTCGCGGAGCACCCGCCGCACATCGGTGGCAGCCTCGCCGGACTGCGACGAATGAGCCTCGTCCACGACGATCGCGAATCGGCTGCCCCGGATCTCGGTCGGGCTCCGCTTGAGGTAATCCACGAGGGCCGGGAACGTGGCCAGGGTGACCGTGAGGATTTTGCCGGTCTCCTGGGAGAGCGCCTTGGCGAGTTGCTCCGACTTCGCGCCGTACCGCTCGTCGATCTTCACGACGAGCCCAGCGGTCTGCTCGAAGCTGCCGACGGTGTCCCGCAGCTGGGAGTCCAGGTTCCGGCGGTCGGTGATGATGAGGACCTTGTCGAAGACCGGGCTGCCGGGTTTGACGCCGGCGGCGAGCGCGTCCGGGTCGAGCGCCGCCGGGTCGTTCGGGGTGTGCAGCGACGACAGCCGGTGCGCGAGCCAGGCGATGGTGTTCGACTTGCCCGAGCCGGCCGAGGCCATCACCAGGTAGTTGTGCCCGGCGCCGTGCCGGGCGGCGTGCGCGGTCAGCCGCTTCACCGCATGCCACTGGTGATAACGGGGGAAGATCAAAGTCTTGCGGGTACGACCACCCGCGCCCTTCTCCTGGTGCAGGTGGACGAAGCGTTCCAGCAGGTCGAGCCAGTTGTCCGGCTGCCAGATCTGCTCCCACAGGTAGGAGGCGGCGTATGTGCCGTACTCGGTGGCCGGCGGGTTGCCCTCGCCGCCGGGGCGGCCCGGCCCGGCGCTACCGGTGTTGAACGGCAGGAACGTGGTCGGCTTGCCCCGCAACTGGGTGGTGACGAAGACCAGGTCCGGGTCGACGGCGAAGTTCGCCACCACCCGGCGGGAGAAGATCAGCTCAGTGGGGTCACGCTCCTTGCGGTACTGCTCCTTGGCGTGCACCACGCCGGAGCCGGTGAGCGGGTTCTTCAGCTCGGCCGTGGCCACCGGGATGCCGTTGAGGAAGAGCGTCAGGTCGAGCCGGTTGCCCCGGTCGGCCTGCTTGGTCGCGTACGCCAACTCCCGCACCACTGTGAGTCGGTTGCGGCGGTAGTCGGCCAGGATCGCTTCGGACTCCATGAAGGATGGCTTGAAGTACGCCACCCGGAACCGCAGACCGTGAATCTTGAACCCCTTGCGGAGTACGTCGAGCAGTCCGTCCTCCGCGATCGCCCGATCGAGCCGCTTGACGAACTCCCGCTGGGCCGACACCTGGTCACCGCCACAGCGGGTTATCAGCTCTGTCCACTCCTCGGCCTGGGTCGCGCCGACGAAGGTAAAAAGTTGGCCGCTGTCGAGGCCGAGCTCAGGACGGTAGTCGTCTCGGTCGCCCTCTTCCCATCCGTTGGCGAGTAGCGCCGCGACGATCGCGTCCCCGAACGCCGACTCGTGATGCACCGCCACGTCGCCTCCCCCACCAACGGATCGGGGCGCTCACCCTGATCCATCCGTCGGAGCCTACTGAGAAGCGGACGTACCGAACAGTCACCTTTCGACCACAGCACGGTACGCCAGGGCGTCACGGTGGCCCTGGACATATTCGTGCAGCCATCGGGCGTCATGCCACGATCAAGTTCCGTCAACGTCGGGTCAAGCCGGCGAAGGCGGGCGCGGTACTCGGCGGCGAGTTCCTCCGCGTCAGCCACCAACTCGTCGACTTCCGCGGCGCTCAGGTGCGCGTCCATGAGTAGCTGTCCGAGAATGAACACCTCGACTCCGAGCGCGGTTTCGGCGGGGATGTTGTCGACCAGTTCCGGTTCACCGAGGGCGGCGCGGATGAGCCCTTCCATCTCCAGGGCCGGCAGGGTGTCGCGGTCGTTGTACCGGAGGCGGGTGGCGCTGACCCAGGCGGCCACATCGTTCGGGGTGGTGCCCGGGGGAAAGTGCATGTTGACGGCGAGCGCGAACGCCCCACCGATGATCAGGGGGTTGCCGAGTCGGTCGCTACGGCGGATCTCCTCAAGAATGGCGTCGACGCCGTCCCAGTCGGTTCGGGCCATGGCCCGGATCATGTCGCTCAGTGGTTGTTCGTTCATGTCGAGTGCCTCATCGAATGGGTGTGTGGAGCGCCGCGATCGGCGGTCGTGCGGGTCAGGGTTGGCGGGTCAGGCCGACGATGGTGGCGAGTCGCGCGACGTCGGCCGCTGCCGGTCCACGCTGGACGACCTGGGCGAGGAGGGTACGGGCGACAGGTCGGCTGCGGACCTCGGCGGGCGCGACGCTGTCGGCGTGCAGCAGGGCTTGTCCGGCCTGGGTGGGGTCGCCGGTGTCGAGGTAGGCGCGGGCGGCGTCGAGGAGGTGGGCGGCGCGGTGTTCGGGCGGCAGGCGTCGCCATTCGTGGCTGCGGATGGCATGTTCGTGTCGTTGGATGGCGTCGGTGGTGTCGCCGAGGTGGTGGGCGGCGAGGAAACGGGCGATCTGGACTGCGACCGGTCCGAAGCCGGTGTGGTGCCGGTCGGCGTCGCGGGGGTGCCGGTCGGCGAGGTCGGCGGCGTGGTCTAGCAGGTCGAGGGCGTTGCGGCGATCACCGGAGCCGGCGGCGGCGAGCCCGGCCTGGGCGAACAGGGTGCCGCGTACGGTGTGGTCGTCCACGGTGTCAGCGGCGCTGAGGGCCGCGGTGAGCGCGAGGGGGTGGTGCCCGAGCGCGCGCAGCGCCTGCGTCACCGCGATGCTGGCGGTGGCGGTGAGGGTGGGGCTGCCGGCGGCGGTGACGGCCCGATCGGCAGCGAGCCACGCGAGTTCGGCATGGTCGAGTTTGATCAGTACGGCGGCGGTGATCCGGTAGGTCGACACGAGCAGGCTGCGGGTGCCGTGGGTGCTGTCGAGCAGCCCGGGTAGGGCGTCGAGCAGTTGCGGGTAGCGGGCGTGCTGGTAGGTCATCCAGGCGTAGCCGACCTGCCGGCTGACCTGTTGCGCGGTGCCGGCCCGTTCAGGTCGGTGGTGGTAGCGGGCGAGGGCGGCGCGGACCCCGTCGACGCCGTCCAGGCGGGGTGCGGTCGGTGACGGCCGGCGGGGACCGAGCAGCATCTCCGGGTCGAGCCGCAACACGTCGGCGATCTCCCGGATGACCGAGTAACGGTCGAGTCGACGTACGCCTCGCTCGATCTTGTCGACCCAACTTTTCGACTTGCCGATCCGATCGGCGAACGCCTGCTGGCTCATACCCCGGCGGGTCCGGAACTCGGCGACCCGCCGCCCGATGGGTACGGAGTTGTGGTCGCGCCGGTGGTTCATCGCGGTCCCTCCACCGGCGGCATGACGTGGGTCGACTCCCCACAACGCGGACACCACCGCGACTTCACCCGAAACGCGAACAGCCCAGCCACGAACCCCAGCAGCACAGCACTGAGGATCATCATCGTCAGCTCGACAACCACAACCGCTCACCTTCCATCGAGACCGACAGCCGAGAATGAGTCCGCGATGGCTCGCGACCACTCGGAGCCGGCGGGCGGACGGGAGACGACCAGGAGCGACGCATCGGGGCTTGCGGCGTGTCGCGGTAAGCGCCAGCACGCTGAGCCAACGCCGTGTACGGGGGAGGACAGTGCATCTCAGATCCCTTCGGGGTTCTGGCAAGCCCTCACAACGGAGGTCTTGGTCGGATGGCCGGTCTGAGGGCTTCTCCGTGCGCTGATCGATCAGTGACCCAGCAGTGAATGCGCACCCATTTTGCGCGCGCAAATTTGCGGAGTCAACTACATGGCGTCATGTAGTGCTGGCGCGTATGGTCGATGCCAGGCGCACTGGAAGACGGAGAATGCGAGCGTGGAGAGCCCAACCTTCGTTCGGTTTCAACTCGGTACGCAGCTGAAGCGAGCGCGCGAGAAAGCTGGCGTGACCACCGAGCAGGCAGCCGCACTCATCGAGGTGTCGCCGAGCACCTTGCGCAGGATCGAGCAGGGCAGGGTCGGCTTGAAGGGGCCGGCGCTGAACGCGCTGCTCGACCGCTACGGAGTGGCCGATGTCGAGCTGCGCGAGACGTTGCGATCGATGGCTCGAACGGGTAAGCAGCGCGGCTGGTGGGCGAAGTACAGCGACTTGCCCAACTCCTACCGGCAGTACATCGGACTTGAGTCCGCAGCATCCGTGATCGAGAACTTCGAGACCCTTGTCGTGCCCGGCCTGTTGCAGACCGTTGACTACGCCCGAACGGTCATCAGCGCCGACGCATCCCAGCCCACGCCGCAGGCGACAGAGGAGCGGATCGCGGTGCGCACGGAGCGGCAGAAGCTGCTCACCGAGGAGAAGCTACGCCTGGTTGCCGTGATCGATGAGGCGGTCCTGCGCCGGCAGATCGGTGGCACCGAGGTGATGCGAGAGCAGCTATCGGCGCTGCTCGACGCGCAGAAGCGATGGAACGTGAGCATCCAGGTCATCCCGTTCCGGGAAGGTGCTTATGCCTCGATGGTGTCGAGCTTCCACATCCTCAGCTTCGATGACGGACCAGGGGTGGTGTACATCGAGGGCTTGACCGGCGACCTCTACGCTGAAGGTGAGGACGTTGACAGGTGTATGCGGGTATTCAGCAGCCTTCGAGCAGAAGCCCTGTCTCCCACGGCCTCAACCGTGATGATCAAGAGGATTCGGGACGAGGAGACGCCATGAAGGCGCTCGACAACCGGTGGCGCACCAGCAGCCGCAGCGGCGGCAACGGCGCGTGCGTTGAGGCCCGGTACGCCAACCACGCCACGCAGGTCCGCGACAGCAAAGATCAGCAGGGGCCGGTGCTGAGGTTCAGCTCCGGTCAGTGGACCGGCTTCATCGGTGGCATCAAGGCCGGCGAATTCGCGGCTGAATCGGCTTCCGGAGACCCGCACCGCCCGGGACGCTGAGCTTCGCCGCCGCCGAAGCGGTCGTCGGGCTGCTGGGGTCGCTGCTACCGGACGACTGGTGCCTACAGGTGCTCGGCCGCGAGTTCCTCCGCGTCGGTAACGAGCTCGTCGAGTTCCGTTGCGCTGAGGTTCTCTTCCAGAAGTATCTGTCCGAGCATGAAGAGTTCGGCACCGAGCGCGGTTTTGGGGGCGATGGTGTCGACCAGCTCCGGTTCGCCGAGGGCGGCTCGGATGAGACCCTCCATTTCGAGGGCGGGGAAAGGCTCTTGTCCTCGGTATGTAGCGCGGAGCCCCGCTACCCAGTGAGCCACCTCGGTAGGGGTGGTGCCAGGGCCGAAGCGTCGGTTGGCTGCGAGGGCGAAGGCGGCCCCGATGATCTGCAGGCTGTTCGCCATACCGTGCTGACCGATTTCGACCACCAGCGTGTCGACAGCATCCCAGTCAGCCTTGGCTAGAGCCCGGATCAGGTCGCCGAGCGGTTGTTCCTTCACCTCTGTTGTCTCCTCGCTCTCCATTTGCGGATCAACCTGGCGGCGCGCTGAGTTGCCACGCCAGCCAGCAGACCGACCACGACAAGGTTTCCTGCGGCCTCTGCCCCGTCTATCTTCTGCCGTGGTGTGGGTGCCGGGGTAGGCGGGGTTCCTGTGCCGGCTGATTGGGTGCCGGCGGGACCGTTGGAATCGCGAAGGGCCTTCGCCCACTCTTGAAGTGTCCCGGTCGTCGATGACGCTACGTCCTGCACATCGTCGGCGCGTCGTGCCCAGCTATTGAGGAATCCTCCCGAACTCGCACGGGCTCGGGCGCGTCGGTCGCTGTCGGCGACGAGTTCTTCGCCAGACGGTGACCCCGATTCGGCAGCTGCTTGAGGTGCCGAGCCCGGGGCGATGGCATTGAGGTACGCGCTGACATTCCGGGCAGCTTCGCTGCTGAGCCGGGCCAACCGGTGTGCCTTGTCAGTGCCGGTGCGGCTGTTGGTCACCGCCGCGCGGAGCGTCGGATGATCGGAACCCCTGCCAGCCGCCACGTACCGGGTGTTCGCCTCGGCGACGTCTGTTGCCGCGCGGGTGGCGCGGACCGCGATTTCGTCCAGTTGGTCCATAGCGGACTTGAGTTGGGCGATGACCTGGGCGAGCAGGCTGCTCATCCCAGCACTTCCCGGTACGCGTTGCCGCTCTCTTCGGCGGCGGCGATGGCCCGGAGGGCCAGTTTCACTTCGCGTACGGCGTCGGCGATGGCCTTGCGGGCCTGTTGTGCCTCGGTCCGCTGGCTGTCGTGCAGGGTGGCGAGCACGAGCGTGGAGACCTCGTCGAGGGTCGTGCCGACCCCTTCGATCGTCGTCTTGCTCTGCTCAAGCAGGTAGTTGGCCTCTCCGAGGGCGGCCTTGACCTCACCGATGCTCACGGGTCAGCCAAGGATGCTGATGTATTGCCGGGCCGCCTGGGCGCTGCCCTGAAGGACCGTCGCCGCCTCGATCAGCCGTTGCTTGCTCTGCTCGGTTCGGCTGATCGCCTCCGAGATCGTGGGATGTCCGGTCCCGGCCGCGACCGCGCGAAGGCGGGAGAGCACCTGCTCGGTCCCGTCGATGGCGGCTCGGATCTGGTTCGTCGTCGCGTTGCACTGCTCGGCTGCCTGGGCAAGTTCGGCTTTGACTTGCTCGATGCTGGCCATGCCGTCCTTCCGGTCACTGCGCGGGACGCTGGGATACTTCACTTCTGGTAGCGATGCAGACACTATCCAACGTGAATCCGCTTCCGCAGCCCCGTTTGTAGGGCCAAGGCGGAAGCGGCAGCCCGACCGTGCCGACAGTCGGTTACTCCCGTTTGCCGGTCACCAGGTAGTTGACGTCACGGCAGAACTTGTCGAAGGAGGGCGCGTTGTAACGAGCCATGGACAGATCGAATGCGGCGGCCAAGGCAGGCTGATCGACTCGAGGCCGATAGCTTCCGCCGTCGTTCCGGTGATGACTGAGCCAGCCCTTGCAGTCTCGTGGCCGCTCGCTGTCGTCGGGGACGGGGATGCCCGCGGGGAGCCCAGCCCGGCCAGCCAACGACGGTGCGGCCGCGAGAAACCATGCCTCGAACTCTCGATTCGCCAGGACAACGGCGGTGCGCCGGTCCGGTCGTACGGCCTGTGCCCGTTGAAGTAGCTCAGGTCCCAGGCTCGCCGGGCAGTCGTCGTCGGCATCGATGACGACAAGGATTCCGCCGGGAGCGGTCGGTGGCAGCCGGCGGGCAAGGCTCTCTACCGCCGCCTCAAGACCGCCACGCTTCACGAGCTTGCTGCGATTCGTCAGGAAGGGGCGCTGGATATCCGCATCCCAGATCATCATGTCGGACATCATCCGCCGCAATACGACCGGTAGTGCCGTCAGCTCGCCCTCACCCTCGACCACTGACGCGATGGTCACCCGTTGGGCCGTCATCGTTGGTGCGACTCCTCGCCGGGCTCATCCGTTGTGCTGACCGGCCGCAACTGGTCGGAGCGCAGCAGCTCTCCCATTGTGGCCAGCCCGTCCGACACGATGGATCGGCTCACCGGATCGATGGGGCCGATGGTGGTCACGCCGTTGTCGGCGGCGGCAACGAGGACCGCAGACAGGTCGGCCTCCTTCCGGTCGAAAAGTTCGGCGCTCTGGCTGGTCGCGATGACCTGAGTCCAGGTGCTGGCCTCGGTCAACGCGTCGAAGACCACACCCGCGGCCATCGGGTGCAGGGCGAGCTCCGGTTCCTCCAGGGCCACGAGCGGGATCCGGCCGTCCCGTGCGGGCGGCTGGAATAGGGCGGTGAGTAGGCCGACCGCACGGATGGTTCCCTCAGACAGCGACTCCGCTCGGAAGCTCTGCTCCGTGCCGTTGGGGCCGGTGGCGGTGGTCATCTGGGCGGCCACGTAATTCTGATCGGGCGCGGTTGGCCCGATCGCAGTCAGGTGCGGCACGATCGCGGCTGCGTAAGCAGAGATGCGCTCCCGCTCCCAATCGCCTAGTTGGGCCAGCACGCTACCGACGTCACTGCCGTTCTCACCGAGCACACCGACTTGAGTGGCTGGACGAGCATCGCGTAACACGGTCAGGTCCGGCTCGTAGAAGAACATGCTGCTCAACGCGTCGTAGAACTGCGCGTACGGCTCAGTGAGACGGACTAGGCCCAGATACGGGCCACCACGGGTCAGCCTTCGATGGCGAGTGTTGACCGAATCCTCCACCTCCATGTCCCTGACCAGAAACCGGGCCTGTGGTGGACCGCCGGGCGGACCGATTATGCACTCCTCCCGCCTTACATGGACGCCGGTCTCTCTGGCGTGAGAATGGCCCACGGTCAACTCGTACCGGACCTCCCAGAGAGCACCGTCAGATTGCGGCGATGGGATATGGCACTCCAGGGCGATGGTGGCATGGTCGGTCGGCTCGGGCGTGCGGCGTAGCAGCTCGTTCAAGCCGCCGCGCGCCTCAGTGGAGCGGCTGAGTCCATGCGTCGCCGCATCCCGGACGTAACGCAGCGCATCGAGGAAGTTCGACTTGCCGGCGGCGTTCAACCCGAGAAGGACAGCGAACGGGCCTAGGGTCACGTCGCAGTACCCGATTGACTTGTAGTTCTCGATCCGCAGCCGGCGGATGAACGGAACTGGGTGGTCAGGCGCACTGCTGGTCATAACACTTCAACGCCTCTCCTGTGGCGCAGCGACGGGTATGCCGGGGAATCGGCAGATTGTCATGGCGAAACCCCCTCTGCAACTCCACGCCCGCTTGCGGTGGACACATCAACCTGCCCCGTAACCGCCGCCGTAATCAACGCCTGCCGCCGCTCGGCAAGCAGTGTCTCCTGCTGAAGGAGTCGTGCCAGCAGGTTATCGATTCTCCCGATCTGCTCGTCAAGAGTTGCTACCACTTGGTCCTGCTTTGTTCGAGAGATGGCCGGGAAGGGGATTTCTTTCATTGCGCCGACGTTGAAATGCGCCTGAATGCTGCCGACCGCATGTTCGGCAACGCGTTCGCGGGCGTAGTCCGAGTTCAGTACATACTCGACGAACCTCGGTGACAGGTCGGGGCCGGGCCGGATTAGAATAAGATCGATGCAGTTCGCTCCGTCCAACTCTCGTGGAACAACCGCCGCAGCGCCCGCCTGGCCGGTTCGAACGACTACAACGTCACCAGCTTCCAGGCGTGACTTCTGATTCTCCCGCTCTCCCTCTTTGCTGATCTCGACCAGGTTCTCAAGGCTAATCTGTGCTGGTTTGACATTAATTCCCCGGAGCGCTGGCGTTCCCCCGGCTTCGACGTACCACTTGGCAGGCGTAATTACAATGCCAACCGTGATTTCGGTCGCGAGGTATTTCAGCGGCACTAGAGGCGCTGTGCCATCGGCGATCCCGAGCTCGTCCTCAATGCTCCTCTCCCGCTTGAGCGTCAACAGTCCTCGCATCTGAACGCGTCGCCGAACCAGTGTGTCGATGCGGGCGGTTTCGGCGTCGAGAAAGTCGGCGATACGCCGCTGTTCGTGCAGGGGTGGAACGGGAATGTCGAGATTCCGGAAGGCGTCAATGTCGATTGCTTGGCCCTGTCGGATACCTTGAGTGATGTTTGCCAGTTGTGAGATTAGAAAGCTTGATCGGAAGTAATACTTGTAGTAGTGCGGGTCGATTTCGGGTGCTGCTCGAAGAACGGTGTAGGCAGGGCTGACGATTCCCTTTACGGTTGAGTGGGATATCCCGTGCTGGAACGACCGGAGTCCAATAACAAAGTCGTCCGACTCGACCAGCTTGTAGTTTGATATATCAGATCCGGGGTTCCAAACTGAGAACTCGAGTTCCGTCCGCAGAAAAACTCCATCTTTCGTTGCGGATGCCAGCGGTGCCTCTACTCCTCGTATATCGCGTCGAATGAAGGCGAACCTTGCGCGACGGATGGGCCAAGTGCTGATTTTCGTCACCCCGTCACCTCGCCCAGTAGTGCCTGGATCTCTGCCTCCAGCGCCTTCAACTCGGCGTCGATCTCGGCGAGGGGGCGTGGTGGCTTGTAGACGTAGAAGTGGCGGGTGAAGGGGATTTCGTACCCGATTTTGGTTTTGGTGTGGTCGATCCAGGCGTCGGGGACGTGGGGGAGGACTTCGCGGCGGAGGTATTCCTCGATGTCCTCGTGTAGGGGCACGTTCTCGTAGTCGCGTAGGTCGGGGTCGGGTTCGGGGTCGCCCTTGACGAGTTGGACTTCGCCGTCGGGGTCGCGGACGCCGATGACCTCGCGGAGCGCCTTCTGGAAGGGGGCGCCGGTCGGCCAGAGGACGCCGCCTTCGGCCATCGCCGAGCGGATCGCGTCCCAGGCTGCCCGCTTGGTGGTCCACGAGCGGCCGAGTAGCGGCTTGAGTGCGGCGGTGAACAGGTCGACGTCGAGGGCCTTGGCGAACGGCTTGGCGTCGCGTACCCGGGTCAGGGTTTCGTCGGTGACTTCGAAGCGGAGCTTGAGGGGGCGTTCGACGGTGATCCGGCGGTAGCCGAAGTCCTCGTTGGCGAAGATCTTCACCTTCTGGTGCTGCGGGTGCTCGGGGTCGTCGGCGATGTGCAGCGCCTCGGCGTAGCGGCGGGTGATCTCGCTGATCTGGTCGTCGGTGAGGTATTTGCGCTTGTCGCCGAGGGACTTGCGCATCTTGGCGAACTGGTCGCGGGCGTCCAGCAGGATCACCTTGCCGACGTGGTCCGGCGACTTGCGGTTGGTGAGGATCCAGAAGTACGTCGAGATGCCGGTGTTGTAGAAGAGCTGGTCGGGCAGGGCGACAATCCCCTCCAGCCAGTCGTTCTCCAGGATCCACCGGCGGATCCGCGACTCGCCGGAGTCGGCGGCGCCGGTGAAGAGCGGCGAGCCGTTGAAGACGATGGCGACCCGGCTGCCGCCCTTGCCGTCGGCGGTGACCGGTTTCATTTTTGAAATCATGTGCTGGAGGAAGAGCAGCGAGCCGTCGTTGATGCGGGGCAGGCCGGCACCGAAGCGACCGTCGTCGCCGAGTGTTTCGTGCTCCTGCTCGACCTCGTCCTTGACCTTCTTCCACTCCACCCCGAACGGTGGGTTGGCCAGCAGGTAGTCGAAGCGTTCGCCGCGGTGGCCGTCGTCGCTGAACGAGTTGCCGAACTTGATGTTCTCCGGGTCCTGGCCTTTGATCATCATGTCGGACCGGCAGATCGCCCAGGACTCCGGATTGAGCTCCTGCCCGAAGACCTGCACGGTGGCCGACTTGTTCAGACTGGTGATGTGCTCCTCGGCCGCGCTCAGCATGCCGCCGGTGCCGCAGGCCGGGTCCATCACGGTACGCACCACGCCGGGGACGCTCAACGCGTCGTCATCGGGAGCGACCAGCAGGTTCACCATCAGCTCGATGACCTCGCGCGGGGTGAAGTGCTCACCGGCGGTCTCGTTCGACTGTTCCGCGAAACGTCGGATCAGCTCCTCGAAGACGTACCCCATCTGGTGGTTGGAGACGACGACCTTGGGTCGCCCGCGGTCGTCCGTGACCACCTGGCCGTGCTCGTCCAGCTCCACCGGCCGCAGGTCCAGATCCGCGAAGCGCGCGATCACCTTGTAGAGCAGGTTCGCGCTGTCGAGCCGGCGGATCTGCTGCGGGAACTCGTAGCGGTGCAGCACCTCCTGTGCGTTCTCGGAGAACGCTCCGATGTAGGCGAGCAGGTGCTTGGCGGCCTGGCTGGAGTCGTTGGCGATCGACTTCAGGGTGTAGCGGCTGGTGTTGTAGAAGCTGTGGCCGGCGGCGCGGCGCAGGAAGCGGGCCACGTCGACGTCCTGGCCGGCGAACCGCTCATGGGTCTCCTGCACCTTCGGCCGGGTCGGCTCCAGGACACACTCCAGCCGGCGCAGCACAGTGAACGGCAGGATCACCTTGCCGTAGTCGGACTGCTTGTAGTCACCGCGCAGGAGATCGGCGACCGACCAGGCGTTGTTCGCCAGTTCGGTGTGCTTGCTGCTGTTCAACGGGTTCCTTCCGATGAGCCGGTGCCGGGGGGGTCGGGTCGGTTTCAGGATGTCGGTTGGCCGACGTCAGGTGGTTGCAGTGCGCCGCCGGTGAGACCCGCCGCGAGCGTACGGGCGGTCTCGTCGGCGAGGCGGTGGGCGAGGTCGGCTGCGGTGCGCAGGGCGTGGAGCTGGCGGAACGCCCGGCCGTAGCGCTGCTGCTCGGCCAGCGGCAGCAGCGGCACCCGCAGGCGGCGGGGGTCCAGCCGGACCACGCTGGTGCCGGACGACGCGGCGCTGACATTCTCCTCGGCGGCCAGGAAACCGGCCAGAAACCACGGGTCGAGCCGGGCCGGGTCGGGCCGCAGGAGATGCAGGTGCCGACCGAGGTGACTGCCGGCGTCGTGGGCGTCGGCGACCCGCGTGACGCCGGTGCCGCCGGTGCCGTCGTGCAGAACATCCGGGAGGATCACGTCCCCCTCGCGGAGCTCGATCTCGGCTTGCGGCCGCAGCAGCTCCAGCGCGTCCCCGCGCAGGAGGTCGGCGACACTGGCCGTGCGCCAGGACAGTGGAGCGCTGCCGACGGGCGGCCAGGGCTCGGCGCCGCTGAGCGTGAACAGGCCGGTGGCCGCTCGGCGCAATCGCGAACGCAGCTCGTAGCTCATCGCGGCGAGCTCGTCGGGCATCGCCGGTACCGGGGTGGCCCGGACGTGGCGGGCCGGGGTGAGGTCGACAGTGTCGTCGAGCAGATCGATGATGGGCACCGCCTGCGCGAGCCCCGGCACCGGATCGAAATTGTCCGGATGGCGGTCGTAGTCGTGCCACGCCGTCAGGACACTGTCGTGCAGCGCGGGCCAGTCCACCGCCACCCGCTTGCCGGTGGGCCTGGCGTCCCGGGCCGGGCCGGGCGTGGCGGGGTCGGGCGTGGCGGGGTCGACGAACAGGACGTTCAGCGGCAACGTGGCCTGCGGATGTGGGCGTTCGAGCAGCCACAGGTGCAGGCCGACGTGCAGCGGTTGCGCGACGCCGGGCGGTAGGGCGATGACGGCGCGCAGCGCACCGCTGCGGAGGATCTCGGCTCTGATCCGGCGACCCGAAGCGCGTTCCGCGACGGCCGGCGGCATGAGGAGCACGGCGCGTCCGCCGTCGTCCAGGTGCGCGAGGCAGTGTTGGAGCCAGGCCAGCTCCGACTCGATCTTCGGCGGCAGACCGAACAACCACCGCGAGTCGTACGCCAACTCCTCGTGACCCCATTCGCGGTCGCCGTAGGGCGGGGCGCAGAGCACGGCCTCCGCTGTCAGCGCCGGGAAGGCGTCGGCCCGGATGCTGTCGCCGACGCGCACGCTGGTGTCCACCGCCTGGAGGGCCAGGCGGACGGCTGCCTGCGCGGCTTGTGCGGGGACGATGTCCTGTCCGTAGAGCTTCTGTGCGCCTCGGGCGGCGGCAGCGACCAGGAGACCGCCGGCACCGCAGGCAGGGTCGAAGACGGTCGCCGGGTACGGCATGCCCGGCTCGGTGAGCAGGTCGGCCATCAGTGCGGCCACCGGGGCGGGAGTGTCGTACAGGCCGTTGGCGCCGGTGCCGTCGAGGTCGCCCTCCGCGAGGACGTCCACCGTCCGTGGCGTCCCTTCGTCGGCGACACAGCGCAGCAGCGCCCGCAGCAGCGGTGCCTCACCCGATTGGTACGTCAGGTCGGCCAGCCCAGGGATCTCGGCCCGGTGTGGCTCGATTGCCTTCTGCGCCCGAGCGGGCAGTTGTGCATCGGGTAGGTCGACGAGTTGCTTCAGGTCGTCGTCGGACATCCGGGCTGCCGCCAGGACCAGGGGGAGCAGCCTGGTGGGTGTGGTGGCGCTGGACCCGGTGGCCCGCACGGCGGTCCGCAGGTCGTCGGCGGGTGAGGTGGCCGGGAGTTGACCTCGTGCGGCGAGCCAGGACTGGACCGCGTCCAAGTCGTACGCCGGGCTGGTGTCGGTGCCGCCCGTGGGGGCCGGGAAATCCGGGTGACGTCGCCGCCAGTTGCTGACGGTGGCGCGGGTGACGCCGGCCAGTCGAGAGATCTCGGCGGCGGTCACCTGGGCGGGTCTGGGCATCGACGTCCTGTCAGTTGGTGCATGATCCTGCTCGCGGATCACTGTACACGACAGCTGCGGCGTGTAAACGGTTTGACGTTGCTTTCACGCCGAGGTGTGCTAGTATCGCTTTCAGTGCGGCGGGTCGAGTATGCCTCGGTCGCCAACGATGCTTCCTGTCCGGATGCCGACATCTGGGCGCACCACCCCGTCTGTTGTGAACACGCTGGCAGGCACTCCACGTCCGGCCCGGCGCCTATCCGCCTGCCCTGGCGCGAGCGACGCCGTCTCTCCATCCCGCCATCCCTCGCGAGGAGGCAACACGTGACAGTCGACCCCCACGCTGACAGCGTCGACCAGCTCATCCTCGACCAGCTCGATCAATCCGAGCTGCCCGAACCCGCCAAGGACCTCGTCTTCGCGGCCCTGCTCGGCAGCGAAGACCTCGCCTCGGCGCTCGATGGCGCGGCACCGCGCCGACCGGCACCGCCATCGCCTGACACCGAAGACCCCGAGCCGATCGGCACCTACCTCAACAGCATCGAGGTGACCGGGTTCCGCGGCATCGGACCGACCGCCACGCTCACCCTCGTACCCGGCCCCGGACTGACCATCGTGACCGGTCGCAACGGCTCCGGAAAGTCCAGCTTCGCCGAAGCCGCCGAGTTCGCCCTGACCGGCCAGAACAAGCGGTGGGCCGGCCGCAGCGCGGTCTGGCAGGAAGGTTGGCGCAACCTACACGCCACCGAGAACCCCCGCATCCACGTACGACTCGGGATCGAAGGCCACCGCAACGGCGCCAGCGTCGAATGCAGCTGGGCACCCGGTGCCGACCTGGACGACCGTACGTCCTTCCTGCAGATCTCCGGCGAGCGTCGGCAGTCCGTCGCCGACCTCGGCTGGGAACAGCCGTTGGAGCTGTACCGGCCCTTCCTCTCCTACAGCGAACTCGGTGGCCTGCTCAGCGGCCGACCCAGCGAGATGCACGACTCGCTGCACCGCATCCTCGGCCTCAGTCGACTCGTCGACATCGAGGCCATGCTCAAGACCGCGCGTAAGGAGATGGACGACCGGCGCAAGCTGGCCGCCGCCCAACTGCCGGCGCTGCGAGCCACGCTCGTGGCCCACCCCGACCCGCGCGCTCGCCGCGCCGAGCAGGCGCTCAGCGGGAAGTCCGCCGACTTGGACGAACTCGCCGCGCTGGTCACCGCCGACGAGCCCGACAGCGACACGACCAGCGTGCCGCTGCGCCAGCTCGACGTCCTCGACCTGCCCGAACGGGACGGCCTGGTCCGCGAGGTCGAGCGGCTCCAGGGCGCGTTGCGCGAGATCGACGACCTGGCCGGTACGCCGGTGGAGCAGGCTCGATCGCTCGCCAAGCTGATCGGTGACGCCCTACGGCACCATCACAGCCACCCGGGCCAGCCCTGTCCAGTGTGTGGGGGTCGCACCCTGGACGAGGCGTGGGCCGAGCAGGCGCAGAAGCAGCTGCACCACCTCACCGATCGGGCCGAGCGCCTCGACGAAGCCCACCGGCTGGAGCGGGAGTCGCGTCACGCGCTGCGTATCTGGCTGTCCACCCTGCCGCCCGTACTCGCCCTCGACCTCAGCGCCGAAGGGGTGGAATCCGGCGACGCCCGGGTCGCGTGGCAGCACTGGGACGAACTGATCGGATCGGCCGACCCGCACAAGATCGCCCACGCCGCGCTCGTCGCGTTCGACGCGCTCGCCGCCGCTCTGCAACCGGTCAAGGTCGCGGCACGGCAGGCGCTCGAACGCCGGCAGGCTGCGTGGCAGCCGCTGGCCGACCAGATTCGCGTCTGGATCGACACCGAGAAGACCAGCCGAGAAGCAGCCCAGGCGTACGTGGCGCTGAAGGCAGCGGTCACCTGGCTGCAGAAAGCCGGCGGGAAGATCCGCAACGACAAGCTCGCACCGGTAGCCGCGGACGCGACCGAAATCTGGAACACCCTGCGTCAGCAGAGCAACGTCGACCTCGGCGCCATCCAACTCGCCGGCACCGGTACGAGCCGGCGGGTGGACCTGAAGGTCAACGTCGACGGCGTACCCGGGGCGGCGCTGGGGGTGATGAGCCAGGGCGAACTGCACTCGCTCGCCCTCGCGCTCTTCCTCCCGCGCGCCACCATGCCCGAGAGCCCGTTCCGGTTCCTGGTCATCGACGACCCGGTGCAATCCATGGACCCTGCCAAGGTGTACGGCCTGGCCAGGGTCCTGGACCAGGTGGCCAAGCATCGGCAGGTCATCGTCTTCACCCACGACGACCGCCTCCCGGCCGCGGTGCGGCACCTGCAACTCGACGCCCGGATCCGGATCGTCAGCCGGCTGGCCCGGTCCCAGGTCACCGTCACCGGCGACAAGCATGGCGACCCCGCCCGGCGCTACCTCGACGACGCGATGACCATCGCCCGCGACGAGGGCATGACCGAAGAGGTCCGCCGCCCGGTCGTCTGCAACCTCATCCGCGACGCCATCGAATACACCTGTCACGAGCGGATCCGTACCCGAGACTTCCAAGCGGGACGGACGGTCGCGGAGACCGAGGCGGCGATCAGCGATGCCCAGGGACTGCGGCCGACCCTCGCGCTGGCCCTCCTCTCGGACCACAAGCGCGCCGATGAGCTCCACCTGCCGCTGCAGAAACTGCACCACGCCGCCCCGCGCGTGGTGACCGTCGCCAACCGCGGTGCCCACGGCGGCGCGTCAGGCGACCTCGCTGCGCTGGTGACCGACGCGCGCGCAGTGGTGGAAAGGCTCAGCAAATGATGACGCCACAGGACTATCTCGACGCCGCCGGTGCGCTGCTGCTCCAACCGCCATCCTGCATGCGTCGCTGCTGGCAGCGCGGATCCGCGTGCCTGACCCGCCTCGCTCTCGAACAGGGGCTGCGGGACTACTGGAGGGTGGTTGCGCCGTCCGTGGCAGACCGGCCCATGCATAACCAGCTGCTCGTCCTGCCGGCCTTCGCCAGCACCGAGGCGGCCTCGACCGCGCGGATCGCCTGGCACGGCCTGTGCCGGGCGATGCACCACCACACGTACGAGCTGGCGCCAACGGTTGCCGAACTACGCGGCTGGCACGACGACGTCACCGTACTGCTGCCCCAACTCGAGTCCGGTCCGAGCCCTAACGCCTGACGCGTCCGTGACCCACCGATCCGAGGGCACGGCTGGTCTCACCTGCTCGCCACGTGACCAGCCCTGCCAGCCAGGCCAAGTCAGAGCCGCTATTTCTCACTCCCCTGAGTGGAGCTACGCCCGCCCTGAACTGTCCACCGTTGCGGCCGACTGGTCCCACCTCGATGGCCGATCGGACAAGGCGGAGACCGGGGCCTGGGTTTGGTCTTGAAGACGCCTTGGCTTGCTTGCATAGTCGCCCTACCGCGCTGACGACCCCAATCCACAAGAGGGAGATCGTGTCACACGCATCCGAGATACTTCGTCTTCGGGAAGCCGAGTGGGCGCCAGCCCTGCGCGCGGTGTCGCTCGTCGCCGAGATTGACGCACCGGAGGAGCAGGCTAAAGAGGTCATCCGTGCCCTGGGACGGGTCTTTTGGTACACCGCACCCCCCGACCGGCAGCGGCTGCTCACCCGTCACTATCCCGCGTGCCTGGTCGTCGGCCTGACCGGGATCGGTGCCGTCGGGTACGAGCATGGCGACTACTGGAGCGCCGTCCACAACGAGGCACCGGGTCAGGTCGACCAGACGCTGTGGGGGAGGGCCTTCCGCGCGAACCTCGACCACTTCCGGCTGGCCCGGTTCCATGGGCTGTCGCAGGTCAACGTCGGTGAGATCCTCATGCACGCCGGAATCCCCGCGTACTGCCTCGGCGATCTGTTGAATCTTCTCCTGCAACGCCAGTCCCGCGAGCCCGGACTCACCGGTGAAGGCTTTCTTGCCTGGGCGCTCGCGCCCGGCCGCGAGTCGCGCCTGAGCGGGACCGACAAACCGGTGCAGCGGTTTCTCCAGCGCGGCGAAGACTACGCCGCGGACCTCATTGACCGCTGCGTCGACCTGCTGGAGCGACTGCGGCAGCCGGCGTTCAACGCCGACGGACTCGGGCTCTCCCCACATCTGATCGCCAAGGCCCAGGCGCTCGCAGCGGCGGATCAACTCGACTGGACCGGCAGTTCAGACCGTGGGGAATCGGCTGCGGTGGCCACACATCAGCGTCCTCACCTGGAGTTGGAGCCGTACGGTCGGGGCCTGCTGGTGTGGCTGCCGCCGGTCCACGACGCAACGGACGGTCGCGTCTTGTGGCGGTTGCGCTTCGACGGCCAGGTCGAGTCGGTCGTCAGTCAGTCGCGTTGGCCGGGCACGCGCGAGACAGCCCCCGCAACAGCGGTAGCCGTCGTGCGCCCCGCTCGCCAGGTGGCAGTCGAGCCGGCCGGCTACGACCAAGAGTACGAACTGGACGTGGTCGACCCGCGCGACCCCTTGTTGGTCTTCACTGCGGATGGTCGACGGGTGCCGGCAACCTCCGGTCTGCCGCCTGAGCCGGTCTGGTTGCTCTATCCACAGGTGGGCGAGGGTGGTGGGCCGCTCGAACTGCGGTGCGAGGGCGATCTGCTCGACACGTACGACGTGCCGGCTCCGTACGGCTGGCTCGGTTGGACGCTGCGCCACGTCGATCTTCGCGAGGTGTCCCACCTGAGGCTGGGGGATGGGACGCCACGGCGGGTCAAGGGTGCCCGCCGCGCCCAACTGCAGCTCGCCCAGCCGCTGCCCGGGGTGAGCAGCCTCGCCGGCGCGCCAGTCGTCGCTACGGCCCCGCGCTTGAATCTGCCGACCGATCCCGGCGTAACCACCGAATGGTCGGTCCGGATTCGCCGGCCCGGCTCCGGTCAGCTTCTGCACGCTGAGAGCCTCTCCGTGGGCCACGACACGGCTGTCGACCCGTGGCGGCATCTGGTCCGCCCCTTGGTCGGCGCGTACGAGATCACCGTGCGGGGTCCGCTCGGCCGAGGCCTGGTGCGCACGTTGGAGTTCGCCGAAGGGCTGTCCGCCAGGTCGAACCCCTCCTGGCGGGAGGTCACGGCGGACGGGCTGGAACCGGTCACCGTGCGGGCCGACACCACCCTGCCCGGCCTATCGGTCATGCCCGCGCTGACTGAGTTGGGCCCCGCCGACACCGCTGTCGAACTGCAGCTCGACAGCCTGGCCGGCGCGGCCACCGTACGGGTCATGCCCGCCCACATGGCGATCCAACGGCTGGGCGGCGGAAGCCGCGGCGAATGGTCCCTACAGCCGCTGCGTTTGGACACCGAGACAATCGGCGAGGGTGAACTGCTGGTGCGGCTGCCGCGGGCGGCGGACGCACGGCTCATCGTCCGATCCGGGGGCCGTGAGCTGCAAACCGTTCCGTCGGGAGCGACATATGGCCAGCCGATGGCCCGGTTTTCGCTCGCGGCCATCGCTGACACGGTCGGCGCACACGGGCTCGTTCAGCTCGACGTGCGCTTTGATGGGCAGGACTTCCCGGCAGCGCGCTGCGTACCTCGACGCCTCGCCAGCACGGTGCACATCGAGGGCGGCCGGCTGGTGCTGGTCGACGGCGTGCGGGCCGAGGGGCTGACGGCCGCGCTATACCGGGTGTACGCGCCATGGGAGCGGCCGTACCTCGTACACCTCGGCGTGAACATGGTCAGCGACCCGCTCCCCACGCGGGTCACGACGGCGGGGCCCCTCGTGGCGCTGCTGCGCATCGAGGATCCGTGGTTGCCGTCGGACTGGCCGGAGTGGCCAGGCCGCGACAACGCCTTCGAGCTCGCCGAGCTCAAGTGGCAACCGGCGGGCCAGGACCCGGCGGGTGAGGCGGTCTCGGCGTACCTGGCCGGAGTAGGTGCCCTGCCCGAACGACCGGAGATCGCGCCGCTGCTGTTCGACCTCTACCCGCGCGCGGACGACCTCCGCGCCCGAGGCGTCACGGCCAACGTCCGGGGCGCCGCAGGCCTCCTTCGCCCGCATCCCGCCGCCGCGCTGGCCGCGCTCACCAAACACCGCGCCTCGGCAGACCAGGTGGTCGCGCCCCTGGTGCACTCCGGGCTGATCGCCCTGCCTCCCGACCGGTACGTCAGTACAGCCGACGAGGCGCGGCTATGGACGGCGAGCCCGCTGGCGGCGATGCTCGCCTCGGCTCACCGACTCCCTGACCTCGCCGCCCAAGTCGATCTGCGGGAACAGGTCGCTGCGGTGTGCGGGGAGGTGGCCGCGCACCTGCTCGCTGGCGGCTCCGACCCGTACGAGACGGTCGGCCGGTTCGACCAGTCGGCCGAGGTGTTCGCGTTGCTGCCAGCCGAGGAACGCGACCGAGTGTGGCGGGCGATGCGAGTCGTGCCCGGCGGCCTGCTCGACGCCGACGAACGGATGGCGGCGGCCCGCCACCTGTTCGAGGTGCGGGTGCGGCCCGGCCTGGGACGGCTCTCCAGCAGCGCGGAGGGGCTGCTGCGCGCCCTGCAGAAGCCCCTGGTCGAGTCCGGTGGGCCGCGGGTGGTAGGGGCGCTGCAGGCCCGCAATCCCACTCGAGGGTGGCTCGCTCTCCCCGCGCTGTCGCTGGCGTTCGCCTTTGTGGCGCGGCTGGCCGCCCGAGGGCACGCAGCCCCGGCCGGGCTGCTACCACGAACCCTGCCCCCGCACGCGACGCTCGCCCGCAGTGCGCCGCGTCTCGTCGCCATCGACCTTCTTCTCGCGGAGTTCCTCCTGACCGGAGCTGGAGTAGCCGAATGATCCTCGACCCCCTCGCCACCAGCGACGCGATCGTCTCCACCTACCGGCGCTATCTGCGTACCCTCGTGGAGCCGAAGGATCCCCGGCTCGCAACCGCGCTCGAGACCGCGATCGGCGACGCGATCAACCAGGAGATCACCAAGGGCCCGCTGCTCGAGGCGACCCCGCCCTACGTCACAAGCGCCACGCCCCGGCAACTCATCGACGCGGGCGTGCTCGATCCCGGCATCGCCAGCCTGGGTGCCGGACTGGCCATGGGCCGTCCGCTCTACCAACACCAGGAACGGGCGATCCGGAAGGCGACCGCAGGACGCAACATCGTCGTCGCCACCGGCACCGGATCCGGCAAGACCGAGAGCTTCCTCATCCCCATCCTGAGCCAGTTGATGGCCGAACGTGCGGCGGGCACCCTCGGGCCCGGCGTGCGGGCGCTGCTGCTGTACCCGATGAACGCGCTGGCCAACGATCAGATGAAGCGGCTGCGTGGCCTGCTGGCCGAGGCGCCGGACATCACCTTTGGCCGCTACACGGGTGAGACCCGCCGCAGCCGCCGGGAGGCCGCGGAGGTCTTCGAGCAGCAAAACCCTGGCGACCGGCCGCTGCCCAACGAACTGCTCAGCCGGGAGGAGATGCAGCAACGACCGCCGCACTTCCTGCTGACCAACTACGCCATGCTCGAATACCTGCTGCTGCGGCCCTTGGACATGGACCTGTTCGAGGGCCAGCACGCCGGGCACTGGCGGTTCATTGTCGTCGACGAGGCGCACATCTACGACGGGGCTCGCGGGGCCGAGCTGGCGATGCTGCTGCGCCGACTCGTCGACCGGGTGGATTCGGGCCGGCCGGTGCAGTGCATCGCAACGAGCGCGACCGTCGGGAACGACATGGGAGCCGTGGTCGACTTCGCTGCCTCCCTCTTCCCCGTTCCCTTCGAGTACGACCCCGCAGATGAGGGGAGGCAGGACGTCATCACCGCCGACCGGGTCCAGCTGCCGCCCGGGCCCGAGTGGGGACCCCTGCCCGCTACGGCGTACGAGAAGCTGCTCAACGCGCCCAACCCCGCCGACGCCGTCGTGGCCCTCGCCCGCGAGCACGGGTACGCCGGAGACGACCCCGCCGAGGCGCTGGCGTACGAGCAGCGCGTTCGCCGGCTCAAGGCGCTGCTCGCCCACGGGCCGATACCGCTGCACGAGGTCGCGCAGGCACTGTTCCCCGTTAGCGGAGCGTCCGAGACCACCTCGATGGTCGCCCTGGCCAACAGCGTGCACGACAAGGCCGGCACTCCGGTGCTGTCTGCTCGCTATCACCTCTTCGCCCGTGCGACGGAAGGAGCCTTCGCCTGCCTCGGAGCCAACGGGCCACACGTCAGCCTGACCCGGCACGAGCGTTGCGAACGGTGTGGCGACGCTGCCTTCGAGTTCGGCACCTGCCGCCGCTGCGGGACCGTCTATCTCATGGGCACGCTGGAGCGGGTCGGTACCTTCTCAGTGTTTCGGTCCCGCCGCTCACGCGACGAGCAGCAGGTGTGGATGGCGCTGGTCGACGAAGTGGCGACCGACGAGGACGAGGAGATGTTCAGTGGCACCGCCCAAACCGCCGGCGAGCTGGGCGCGCTGTGCATCCGGTGCGGGGTGTTCCAGATCGGTAAGGCGACCACCTGCCCGCGTTGCCCGGACGGCACCATGCGCGCCGTGCGTTTCTTACGGCAGCGCAGCGACGAGCTCACGGCATGCCTCGCATGCGGGGGACGGGGAGCCGGCCTGATCCGGCTCTTCGCCAGCGGCAACGAAGCCTCCGCCTCGGTCCTGGCGACCGCCCTCTATCAGAAGCTTCCCGTGGCCACCGATCCCGTCCAACGCGGCCTGCGAGGCGGCGGGCGCAAGCTGTTGCTGTTCAGCGACAGTCGGCAGTCTGCGGCGTACTTCGCGCCCTACCTTGAAGACTCCTACGAGCGAGTGCAGCGCCGGCGGCTGCTGCACGAGGGCGCCGTCGCCGCCGCAGCAGGCGGTGGCGAAGTACGCCTCGAGGACGTTGTCTACCACACCTCCCGGGCCGCTGACCGTTACGGCATCTTTGAACGGCGGCAGAGTCGACAGGCACGGGAACGGCAGGTCGCCCTCTGGGCGCAGGTGGAAGCCGTCGGCGTCGACGAGCGCAACTCACTGGAAGGCAGGGGACTGGTTGCCTGGGACATGTCCCGCGATCCCGCCTGGCGGCCACCCCAGCCACTGCTCGCCCTCGGCCTCACCGACGAGGAAGCCTGGGCGCTGCTCGGTGAACTGATCCGCTCGATCCGGCTCCAGGGTGCCGTCGCCGCCCTAGACGGCGTGGACCCGCGCGACGAGGCGTTCCAGCCGCGGCTCGGCCCGATCTACGTACGCGGCACTGGCTCCGACCCGCGCCGCAAGGTGCTCAGCTGGTTGCCGACCAAGGGCACCAACCGGCGGACCGACTTCGTAGCCAGAGTGCTCACCAGGCTCGGCCAGCAGGCGGACCCGCTTCAACTGCTCGAGGGCGTGTGGCGCCTATTGACCAAGGGGCCACAGGCCGAGTGGCTGATCGCTGGCACCGAGCCGGGCATCGGGCAGGTCCATCAACTCGACCCCGCCCTGATTACCTGTACGCCCACGGCTGACGGCCTGGCTGTGTGGCAGTGCGCCCGGTGCCGCAAGCTCACCCCGTTCAACGTCCGCGCCACCTGCCCCACCATGGCCTGCACCGGCGACCTCGAATCCTGGACGCCCCCTGCTGTGGACACCGACCCGGACCACTACCGCCACGTCTACCGGGACATGAACCCGGTGCCGCTGCGCGTACTCGAACACACCGCCCAGTGGACCAGCGAACGAGCCGCCGAAATCCAGCAGCAGTTCGTCCGTGGCGAAGTCAACGCCCTCTCCTGCTCCACCACGTTCGAACTCGGTGTCGACGTCGGGGAGCTACAAGCAGTCATGCTGCGCAACATGCCTCCCACCACCGCGAACTATGTCCAGCGGGCTGGCCGGGCCGGCCGCCGAACCGATTCGGCCGCGCTCGTTCTCACCTATGCCCAGCGCCGCTCGCATGACCTCTCCCGCTTCGCCGAGCCCGACCGGATGATCGCCGGGGAGGTACGGGCGCCGTACGTGCCCCTGACCAACGTGCGAATCGATCGGCGGCATGGCCACTCGGTCGCGCTCGCTGCGTTCTTTCGGCACCAGTTTCGGACCCACGGCACCATCTGGCGTACGGCAGGAGATTTCTTTCTGCCGGGTGAGGACGGGATCGCCCCGGTCACGTTGGTCCGGGATTTCCTTAACCCAGTACCTCCGCAGGTCACCGACTCGCTGCGGCAGGTGCTGCCGGCCGAGGTGCACGACATCATCGGCGTCAACTCCGAAGGGTGGGTCGAGCATCTGATCGACCTGCTGGAATCGGTCCGGGCCGAGTTGCAGCAGGATGTCGAGACGTACGAGCAGAAGCGACAGGAGGCCTTCGCCGCTCGCCAGGATGACAAGGCCGCGCGGTACGGCCGCGTGATGAACACGATCACTCGCCGAGAGCTACTCGGGCTGCTCGCCAACCGAAACGTCCTGCCAAAGTACGGATTTCCCGTTGACACCGTCGAGTTGCGGCTAGCCTTCGCGGACGCCTCAATCGCCAAGCAATTGGAGCTTGCCAGAGACCTCTCGTCGGCCATCTACGAGTACGCACCGGGTGCGGAGGTCGTCGCCGGGGGACTGGTCTGGCAGTCGGCTGGCCTGTACCGGCTGCCCGGGCGCGACCTTGAGCGACGCTACTACGCGGTGTGCGACGGGTGCGGCCACTACCGTGACTCCATCGACCGCCTCGACCAGGAGTGCCCAGCCTGCGGTGCTGCCCTCGTCGGCGTACCCCGTCAGTACGCCATTCCCGTCTTCGGGTTCGTCGCGGCACGCGGTACCGGCCGGCGACCCACCAGTGCGCCGCGTCGGGCATGGCACGGCGCAACCCATGTTGTGTCGCCCGGCGCCGAACTCTATGCGGACAAGTTGGACCTCGCCGGAGGCGCGATCACCGTCCGGGCCGGTGCCCGGGGCGAGCTGGTGGCAATCAGCGACGGTGCGATGGGGCGGGGCTTTCTCGTCTGCGCGACCTGTGGCTTCGCTGGCCCGGCCATCGAGGGTCGGTTTGATCACCAGAGTCCGCTTAGTGGCCGCGAGTGCCGTGGCCGCATGGAAAACCTGTCGCTGGCCCACAAATATCAGACGGACGTCCTCGACCTGAGCTTCGACGGTGCGGTCGTGATCGGAGTCGAGGACAACGCCTGGCGGTCCGTCGCCTACGCACTGGTGGAGGGGGCGGTGCGCGCGCTCGAGATCTCCCGCGACGACATCGACGCGACGGTCTACCGGACCGACGCCGGCCGCAGCGTGATCATGCTGTATGACACCGTGCCCGGAGGAGCCGGCCACGTCCGACGCATCGCGGAGCAGCTGCGAGACGTACTCAACCATGCCCTGCAGCGGGTCGTCGACTGTGAATGCGGCCCCGAAACCAGCTGCTACCGCTGCCTGCGGGTGTTTCGCAACGAGCGCTATCACGAGCAGCTACGCCGCGGTGTGGCGGCGGACGTGCTCAGCCGCCTCCTCGGCAAGCGCGACCAAGCGTCCGTCGGGGCGCTGCGGGTCTCGCTCTCGGACGTCGGGCCCGCACTTACCGCGACTCGCCGATTCCTGGTAACGGAGGCGCCCGGCGAGGTATTCGAGCCAGTCACCTCCGGACAACTCGATCTCTACGAAGGTCGTGTTGTCCTCGCCCGCCGTAACGGCGACGCTGCGGTGGGACGGCTCTGGCTCCGACGCGACGACAACGGTGTGGTCGGGGCGGGCCTGCAGCCGATAGCCGGAGCGCGGTTGGATGACGGTGCAGACGATCTCATGTTGATAGGCGTAGCGGTGTGGTGATGTACGACAAGACTTCCCGGCAGGCGCTTAACGGCACCTCATTGCAAAACCGCAGGGGAACTCGTCGTCAGGGGGAAGGCCGGTCACTGTCGCTGCTCGGCGTCCGGACGTGTCGGGTCCGATCCCCGGTCCAGGCCGCTTCGAGGATCGCGGCCAGGCTGGCGGTGTCGGTCGGGCCGGGATGGTTCTGGATCAAGCGGGTGACGCCACCGGCCAGCTCCGCGAAGCGCGGGAGGTCGGCGCGTGCCACGCCGATGTCCGCCAAGGTGGGCGGGATGCCGATGTCGGCAAGGAGCCCGTCGAGCCAGGTGAGGAAGGTGTCTGCGGCCTCGGCATCCGAGGCGTCGGTCACGTCGAGCCCGCACACCCCGGCGAGGACGGCCAACCGGTCGCCGATGGCATCCCTGGCCGCGTCCAGCGCGTACGGCAGGAGCAGCCCGACGCCCAGGCCGTGCGGCGTGTGTGTGGCTGCGCCGATGGGGTACTGGAGAGCGTGCGGGACCGCGGTGCCCGCGTGGGAGAAGGCGAGCCCGGCGAGCATGGACCCGTAGGACATGTCCGCGCGCGCGTCCGTGTCGCCTCCGTCCCTGACCGCACGACGCAGGCTACGGGCGATCCGCTCCGCGGCCAGGAGCGCGTAGTGGTCGGTGATCGGGTTACGGCCGAGGAAGACCTGCTCCACCGGGTCGCGCGGTCCGTGGGCCCGGGGCCGTGCGGTGTAGCTCTCCACCGCGTGACAGAACGCGTCGATGCCGGAGTGGGCGGTGACGGTCGCAGGGCAGCTGTACGTGAGTTCGGGGTCGACGATGGCGAAGTCGGGCACGATGTGGACGCTGGAAACCCCCACCTTCAGCTCGCGGTCCGGGTCGGTCAACACCGAGACGGGTGTGAGTTCGGAGCCGGTGCCTGACGTCGTCGGGACCGCGACGAGAGGAATCGTCGGCCCCGGCACCTTCGACTCGCCGTAGAAGTCGCGCGGCGTCCCACCGTGGCGCCGGATGACGCCGACGATTTTGGCAAGGTCGATCACTGTGCCACCCCCGACGGCGAGGATCACGTCGGCGTCCACCTCGGCGGCAACCGAGACGGCCAGGGCGACATCGGTGAGTGGCACGTCTGGAGTCGCGTCGGAGAACACCTCGACGGCCTCGACCCTCTCCCGCACGGCGGCCACGATCTCGGACACGCCCGGCTGCCCCAGAAGAACCTGGTCGGTCACGATGAGGACTCGCGAGCCACTCTCGGCCACCACTCGTGGGATGTTCTGCGCGACCCCTTCGCCCACTATCAGCTGGCGTGGTCCGCGGACGGTCTCAAGCATGTCAGCTCCATCGCGATGAAGACGTCGCCCCTGGTGGGCGGGCGAGTCGGGTGGCGCGGTGATTCTCGACGGGCGCCCGCAACAGCCGGCTGGTCACGGTAGGTCGATCGCCGCGTAGGTGAGGTCGAGATACTCGAGGATGCCCTCGTGTGACCCTTCCTTGCCGATCCCGGACTGCTTCACGCCGCCGAACGGGGCCGACGGGTCCGAGATCAGACCACGGTTGATGCCGATCATCCCCGTATCCAGCCCCTCGGTGAACCGGAGCGCCCGCGCAAGGTCACCGGTGAAGACGTATCCGACCAGGCCGTGTTCGGTGTCGTTGGCCTTCGCCAGCACCTCGTCGTCGGACGTGAACGAGATGATCGGCGCCACCGGGCCGAAGATCTCCGCCTGCAGCATCCGCGCATCGTCGGGCACGTCGACGAGGACTGTGGGCGGGTAGAAGTGGCCCGGCCCGTCCGGACGCTCGCCGCCCACCAGGACCCGGGCGCCGCGATCGACCGCGTCGGCGACGAGCTCGTCGATCCTGGTGACCGAAGCCTCGTCGATCAACGCCCCGACGTCCACGCCGTCGTCGAGACCATGGCCCACCGAGAGCGTGGCCATCCGCTCGGCGAAGCGCGCCGTGAACTCCTCGCGCACCGGCTCCTCGACGTAGATCCGGTTGGCCGCGATGCAGGACTCCCCGATGTTGCGCATCTTGGCCACCATGGCACCGTCGAGCGCGACGTCCAGGTCAGCGTCGGCGCAGACGATCAGGGCCGCGTTGCCACCCAGTTCCATGGAGGTACGCAGCACGTTGTCTGCGGCCTGTCGGAGCAGCACCCGTCCGACCTCGGTCGACCCGGTGAACGAGAGCTTGCGGGTCCGACTGTCGGCCAGCAGCGCGGAGACCACCTTGCCGGAGCGCTTGGTGGTCACCACGTTGACGACGCCCGGGGGAACGCCGACCTCCTGCATGATGCGGGCCAGCAACAGCATGGTCAGTGGCGTCTGGGCGGCCGGCTTGGTGATCGTCGTGCAGCCGGCAGCCAGCGCCGGAGCGATCTTGCGGGCACCCATGGCCAACGGAAAGTTCCAGGGTGTGACGAAGACGCACGGTCCGACCGGCTTCGGTACGGTGAGGATGCGATATCCACCTGCGGGAGCGGTGCGGTAGCGCCCCTCGACGCGCACCGCCTCCTCGGCGAACCAGCGGAAGAACTCGGCGCCGTAGGCCACCTCGGCCCGAGCCTCGGCGAGCGGCTTGCCCATCTCGAGCGTGATCAGCCGGGCGATCTCCTCGGATCGTTCGGTCAGTGCCCGGTACGTCGCGGTCAACAACTCCGACCGTTTCCGCGGCGGGGTCGCCGCCCACTGCGCCATCGCCTTGCTCGCCACGTCCAGAGCGGCGAGCCCGTCGACCACGTCGGCGTCCGCCACCTCGGCGATGGTCTTGCCGGTGGCCGGGTCCTCGACGGCAAAGGTGGCTCCGCTTGCCGCGGCGTGCCAGGCGTCGCCGATCCGCAGCCGCCGGTGCTCGGGGGCCAGGACGTTCATCGGGTCACTCATCGCGTCGCCTCCTGTGATCTTCTTCGTCCGGCGCGGTTATCGCCCGGCCCCGGACAGCGACAGCCCGGTGTCCGCGTCGAACAGGTGCGCACGGTCCAGGTCGACCGCGACAGACAGCCGCTCGCCCGGCCTACCGGTGACGGTGGGTCGTGCCTTGACCTTGAGGATCTCCGTCCCCACCAGGACGTCGACCACCGTTCGGTCACCGAGCGGCTCGAGCCCGTAGAGTTCCCCCGACAACGACGCGTCCCCACACTGCTCGACGGACAGGTCCTCCGCGCGCAGGCCCAGCAGCAGCGCCCGACCGCCCTGCGCCGTGGTCCAGCGGGGTCGTGGCAGCGTCCAGCCTTGCGCACCGACCAGCCGGTCACCCTCGGCGTGGCAGGCGAGCAGGCTGATCGGGGGGCTCCCGACGAATCCGGCGACCCACCGGTTGGCGGGACGCTCGTACACCTCGGTCGGCGTGCCGACCTGTTGCACCTTCCCCTCCTTGAGGACCGCGACCTGGTCGGCCATGGACAGGGCCTCGACCTGGTCGTTGGTCACGTAGACGACTGTCGCGCCGAGGCTGCGGTGGATGCGGGTGAGCTCGGTGCGCATCTCGACGCGAAGCTTGAGGTCGAGGTTCGTCAGCGGCTCGTCCATGAGAAACGCGCGCGGACGACGGACCAGCGCCCGGGCCAGGGCGACCCGCTGCATCTCACCGCCTGACAACTGCGCGGGACGACGCTGCAGCAGCCGTTCGATGTGCAGCAGGCTCGACATCCGCTCGACGGCAGCGGCGATCTCGCGCGAAGAACAGCGGCGTGCCCGCAGCGGCGACGCGATGTTCTCGTACACGGTGTGTCGCGGGTAGAGGGCGTAGTTCTGGAAGACCATGGCCAGGTCGCGTGTGGCCGGGGCGTCACCTGTCGCGTCCCGCCCGTCCAGATGCACCGACCCGGCGTCAAGCTTCTCCAGGCCGGCGATCGCTCGCAGGGTCGTCGTCTTGCCTGCCCCGGAGGGCCCGAGCACGACGAAGAACGAGCCGTCCGGCACGTCCAGCGTCACCCCGTCCAGGGCCTGGACCTTGCCGAAGGACTTGCACAGCCCGTGCGCTGCCACGGTTCCCATCAGGCCACCAGCTCTTCCGTGCGTACGTCGTAGACCGCCGGGGTCCCGCCGGTGTGCCGCAGCCCGACCGGTGCGTCGGCGGCGAACCGGACAGTCGGTGGCATCCGAACCCGTACGTCGCGCTGGCCGCTGTGGTCAACCACGTAGATGATTTCGTCGCCCAGCCACTCCGCCGAAACCACGCGGGCCGGGACCGAGCGTTCCGCCCCTGGTGCGGTGACTTCCAGCGCCTCCGGCCGGACGCCTGCGACCAGGCACCGGTCGCGCGGCAGGCCGGGCGGTGGCGGGAGGACCAGTCCGCCCTGACCGCGCAGCTTCCCGTCGGCCACCTCCACCTCGATCAAATTCATCGGCGGGGAGCCGATGAATGCGGCGCAGAAAAGGCTCGCCGGACGGTCGTAGACCTCCAGCGGCGTGCCTACCTGCTCGACGCGGCCCTTGTTGAGGATGGCGATTCGGTGCCCGAGCGACATCGCCTCGACCTGGTCGTGGGTGACGTAGACCATCGTCGCCCCCAGCTCTCCCTGCAGGTGCTTGATCTCCGTGCGCATGTCCGTCCTCAGCTCCGCGTCCAGATTGGTGAGAGGTTCGTCCATGAGGAACGCGCGCGGTCGTCGTACCAGGGCGCGAGCGAGCGCGACGCGCTGCTGCTCTCCGCCGGACAGCTGGCGTGGTCGCCGGTCCAGGAGCGGGCCAAGCCGCATCAGCTGGGCGGCCTGGTTGACCCGCCGGTGCACCTCCGACTTGGGTAGCCCTTCGGCCCGCAGGGGGAACGCCAGGTTGTCGCGGGTTCTCAGATGCGGGTAGAGAGCGTAGAACTGGAACACCATGGCGATGTCGCGCTCGGCGGGCGGCAGGTCGTTGACCAGCGTGTCGCCGATGCGGATGTCGCCCGTCGTCTGCCGCTCCAGGCCGGCCATGGCCCGCAGCGTGGTCGTCTTGCCGCAACCCGAAGGGCCGAGCATCACGAACAGCTCGCCGTCGTCGATGGATAGGTCCACGCGGTCGACTGCGACCGTCCCGTCCGGGTAGCGCTTGTGCAGGGCGGTCACCTCGATGCCCGCCATCAGCGTCGCACCGCCCCGAGCGTCACACCGGCGATGAGATGCTTGCGCACCAGGTAGGCGAAGACGAGCACCGGTAGGGCGAACACCACGGAGGCGGCGGCCACGAGACCCCAGTCCACAGTCGTGCCACCGATGAGGCCGGCGATGGCGGGTGGGGCCGTCCGCACGCTGTCGCTGGAGGTGAGGAAGATGGCGAACACGAACTCGTTCCACGAGAAGATGAGCGCGAAGACCGCCGTCGCGGCGATGCCGGGCACGAGCAGGGGCAGGGTGAATCGCCGGAACGCCTGCAGACGGGTGTAGCCGTCGAGCATGGCGGCATCCTCGTACTCCGCGGGCACCTCGTCGACGAACCCCTTCATCATCCAGATCGTGAACGGAAGGTTGTACGCGGCGTAGATGAGGATCAGGCCGAGCTTGGTGTCGATGAGTCCGACCTGGCGGTACATGAGGAAGATCGGGATCACCACCACCACGGGCGGCATGAAGCGGGTGGACAGGATGAAGAACAGTTGGTCCTTCTTGGCCTTCACAGCGAAGCGCGAGTAGGCCCAGGCCGCCGGGACCCCCAGCACGGTGGCCAGCACCGTGGAGGCCCCGGCGACCAGGATGGAGTTGAGGAACGCGACGGACAGGGCCGAGCGACCGCCGTCGGGGCCGACGAACACGTCCTTGAAATGGTCCATGGTGACCGTGAAGCCGAAGAACTCGGCGGGGACGGCGTAGACGTCGCGGTTCTCCTTGATGGACGTCTCGATCATCCACAGCACCGGGAAGAGCATCACGACGGCCAGCACGGTCAGCAGCGCGACCTCCAGCACGGAGCGGCTCCGGCCGCCGAGGCGGCGCGCGGGTGGCGGGTGATCCCGGGCCGGGCCGGTGGACACGGCCTCGTCGACGGAGACGGCCATCAGCCCTCCTTGAGCTTGTTCAGGTAGCGCAGGTAGATCTGCGTGAGGACGATGACGACGAGGACCATGAGGATCCCGTACGCCGACGCGGTGCCGGTGTTGAAGCCCAGGAACGCGACCTTGTAGACGTGGAACGACAACGTCTCGGTGGAGACACCCGGACCTCCGCTGGTGAGGATGTAGACCAGGTCGAACAGCCGGAACGCCTCGATGGCCCGGAACAGCACGGCGATGAGCAGCAGCGGCCACACCAGCGGAAGAGTGATGGTGCGGAACCGGAACCACTCGGACGCCCGGTCGATCGAGGCGGCCTCGTACAGGTACTTGGGGATCGCGGTGAGGCCCGCGAGTGCGATGAGCATGATGAACGGCGTCCATTGCCAGGTGTCGACCACGATCAGGGAGATCAGTGCCGTTCGCTGCCGGGTGAGCCACTCCACCTGCCCCAGGCCGAGCGAGCCGAGCATGCTGTTGATCACGCCGAACTGCGCGTCGAGCATGAATCGCCAGAACAGCCCGACCACCACCGGCGACAGCATCATCGGGACCAGGAACAGGGTGGTCAGCACTCCTCGCCCGTGCGTGCGCCGGGAGATCAGGTAGGCGATGGTGAAGCCGAGCACGGTCTGCAGGGTGACCGCGCCGACCACGTAGATCAACGTCGTCAGGGCCCGCTGGTGGACCTGCGCCGACGTCAGGATGGCGGTGTAGTTCCCGAACCCGACGAAATGGGCCGGCCCGCCACGGGTGGCCGAGTAGTCGGTGAACGACAGGAACAACGTCCACAGCAACGGGAACACCGACATGGCGAGCAACAGCAGCAGCGCGGGGGAGATGAAGCCCACGGCGAGCCCGCGGTCGCTGAGCCGGCGGGACCGAACCGGTGCAGGTGGCGTCGCTGACGCCAACTGCCCGGGGTGGTCGGTCGTCAGGGGTACGGGGTCACTCACAGTCCGCCGCCGCCCTTGCGGCTGCTGGAGTCGAGCACGTCCTGCTGCTGCCTGGCGATGTCGTCGAGCGCGTCCTTCGGCTTCTTCGCGCCGTTGAGAGCCGCGTTCACGCCTGTGTTCTCGATGTCGACGAGGCGCGCGTACTCGGGCACGTTCCACATGTCCCGCATCCGGGGAACCGAGTCGGCGTACACCTGGTTGAACGGCCCGGCGTTGAGGAACTCGGGCGACTCCAGGGCGTCCGTACGCGATGGCACCCCACCCGCCGCGGCCCACTTCTTCTGGATGTCGGCCCGCTCGAACCACCTCATGAAGTTCAGTGCTTCTGCCTGGTTCGCCGTGGGGGAGTAGGCCGACACGTGCATTCCCATGCCGCCGAGCGGGACCAGGTTCGTCTTCTGGCTCGGCAGGGTGGCAAAACCCAGCTTGTCGAGAATCTGCTCCCGCGTGGCGCCGAGGGTCGACTGCAACGGATCGAGCAGGCCGCCGCTCGCCGCGATCCAGTTGAACGCGATGCATGCCTTGCCCTGGGCGACCGCCGCGTTGACCTCGTCGATGAACCAGTTGCCGGAGCCCTTGGCGGTCAGCGGCTTCATCTTGTTGACCAGGACGTCCATCGCCTCCTGGCCCGCAGCGTCGTTGAGGACGCCCTCGATCTTGCGCGCCTTGGCGTCCCAGAGGTTGCCGCCGTAGACGCCGTTGACCGTGTTGTAGGTGACGGCCGCGGCGTCGGAGCCGTTGGCCTGGTGGAAAGCCAGCCCGCTGACGCCAGGGTGTTCCGCCTGGCACCTCTCGGCGACTGAGATCATCTCGTCCCAGGTCTGCGGTGGCTTGTCGCCGATCAGGTCCTTGCGGTAGATCATCGTCCAGGTGTCGCCGAGCAGCGGCAGCCCGTACAGGCTGGCGTTTTCGTCGCGCTTGCCGGTCTCCGCCTGGGGGTACTGGCCGTAGGCAGCCAGGAGGTACGGGTTGTAGGCCGTGACGTCGATGTTGTTCTTGACGAAGTCGGTGATGTCGAGGATGTTGCCGTTCGTCACGGCCTCGCCGATGTGTTGCGAGTCCAGGATCGCGATGTCGAAGTCGGTCTTGCGCGCGGCGAACTGGGTGAACATCGCGTCGTGCCAGTTCGCGTTCGGCACGGTGTTGACCTTGATGGTCGCGTTCGGTCGTTCCTTTTTGTACTCCGCGTTCGCGAAGGCTTCCAGTGCGCGGGCGGGCGGCCAGTCGAACCAGATGAAGCTGAGAGTCAGCGGGTCCGTGGTGAGCTCCGGGATGGTCGCGGGCGCCTTGGGGGCGCTTGCCGTCGTACCGCCGTCCTGGCCGTCGCCGCAAGCCGCCACGGTCGTGGCCACCAGCAGCATGGCGGCCGTCGCCAGCTGCACCTTTCGCCCGGGCACGGACGATCGTCCTGGTCGCTTCTGATGCCGCATCTTCTCGCCTGCTTTCTGGGTGGGGACTTCTATGGCCTCGCTTTGTGCTTCGCCTAGCAGTTGCCGAACCGAGCAGGATGTCGAGCACGCTCTGGGAGCTTCAGGTGATCGAAGTGGAGCCGGTCGCGGGCGGTTCGCGACGGTGCAGGATGGCGGGCGCTCGCCACATTTCCTATACGATCTAGTGAGGGCGCCAGCATGTCGCAGCGTTGTGACTGATGTCAACAGGTTCCCGAAGACGCAAGAAAGGACCTCAGGTCACGATGGACGACGATGCGATGATTGCGCGGGGCCGCAGGGCCGTGACGGGCGGAATGCCGCCGGGAAGATCTGGCGGCCGGCTTGCCGACGAGGTGTACGACACGCTGCTCGGACAGTTGATGTCGCTACGGATCGAGCCTGGCTCCCGCGTCACGATCGACGTCCTGGCGCGAGAGCTGGGGGTCTCGCAGACGCCGATCCGAGACGCCCTGAACCGCATGGAGGCCGAGGGCCTGGTCGTGCGGGTGCCCCATGCCGGCTACCGCATTCCCCCCCAGATAACCCGTCACCGATTCGAGGACATGCTTGAGGTCCGCCTGCTCCTCGAGCCGGCAGCGGCGCGCAGATCCGCCGAACGCGCATCCTTGCAGCAGGTGGCCGGCCTGCGGCGAATGCTGGAGGAGATGGCGGAGTTGGAGGGCGGCGGCGGTGCTGCGGCCTATGGTGCCTTCGGTCTACGTGACGCCGCTTTTCACGATCTCATTGCGCTGAGCGCGGAGAACCAGGTCATCCGGGAAGCGCTCGCTCGTCTGCACAGCCACGTGCACCTCTTCCGGCTGCACCACGACACCCAGGTCACGCACTTGGCCATGGCCGAGCACGAGGAAGTGGTGGCCGCGATCGCCGCGCGTGACCCCGACGCCGCCGCCTACGCGATGCGTCGGCACATTTTGCGCTCCGGCGAGCGTTTTCGACGGTTGTTTGACGAAGTCAAGGACGTGAATGGTGTGGCGGTAGAGGCTTGACGGGTGGGCTGGGCCGAGGAATGCTGGCTCTACCGGATCGGATCGTATTGGATCTATCTCGCCCGTCCCCAGATGCGAGGAGAAGCAGATGCCGAGAGCGCTGCTCCTGACCGGCGACGCCGCCGAGGAACTCGACACCATGTACCCCTACTACCGCGTGCAGGAGGGCGGCTGGGACGTTGACGTCTCGTCACGGACGCTGCGTGACGTGCAACTGGTCATCCACGAGTTCGACCCCGACTCCGACGCCTACGTGGAGAAGGACGGCCGGAAGCTGCCGGTCGACGTGCCCTGGTCCGAGGTCGACGTGGAGCGCTATGACGCCCTCATCATCCCCGGGGGACGTGCCCCTGAGTGGATCCGGGTCGACGCCGACGTCAGGCGCATCACCGAGCACTTCTTCGCGAGCAACCTTCCCATCGCGCTGGTGTGCCACGGCGCGCAGGTGCCAGCGGTGTACGGGCTGCTGAAGGGTCGAAAGACGGCCTGCTTCCCACCCATCACCGGCGACATGGAGAACGCGGGCGCGACGGTCATCGACGCTCCCGACGTCGTGGACGGCAACCTCGTCTCCTGCCGCGGGTGGTCCGACATGCCGCAATTCGGCAGGGCGATGATGGAAGTCTTTTCGAAGTCGGTAAACCCCGCATCGGTATGAGCGCACCTGGCCTGCCCCGGTGACGACACTTCGGACCATCACCGTCGACGGCTCTCCCGTCCACGTCCTGGAGAGCGGCACCGGGCCCGCAGTGCTGATGTTGCACGGCTCCGGGCCCGGCACGACCGGGACCGGAGCCTGGGCAACCACGGCGCAGGCGCTGGGCACGTCCTGGCACCTGGTGGCTCCCGACCAGGCGGGGTTCGGCCGGACACCCGTCCCGGCGGGCTCAAGGGGCGGGCTCCGGCTGTGGACGGAGCAGGCCGCGGGCCTGATGGATGCGCTCGGTATCGACCAGTACGCCGTGGCGGGGCACTCCATGGGCGGTGCCGTGGCGTTGGCGTTGGCGGCCGCCCGCCCCCAACAGGTCACCCGGGTCGTGGCGGTCTCGACGATGGGCGCCCCCGGGGCACCGCTCTCCGCCGAGCTCGACGCGCTCTGGGCCGCCCCCGCCGGCACCCACGGGGCCCGAGACATGCTGAGTCGCCTCGTCTTCGACCAAGCGCTCGTGACCGATTCGGCAGTCGATGCCCGGGCCGCCGCGATGCGAGCGGGAGCGGCCGCGTACGCGTCGTTGTTCCCGCCACCCAGGGCCCGGTGGGTCGACGAGCTCACCCTCTCGACGCAGACGCTGGCAGCGATCCGCGCGCCGGTGCTGCTCGTGCACGGCGCCGAGGACAAGATCACCCCGCTCGGGACCGCAACCCAGCCCTTACTCGAACAGCTGGCCGATGTCCGTCTGCACGTGCTCGGCCGATGCGGGCACGTGCCGGCGATCGAGCACCCGTACGAGTTCAGGCAACTGCTGTCGTGCTTCCTGCGCCAGGACCGCTGACCCTAGATTGCCGCGGCGGCCAGTGCTTGCCTCGCCAGGTCTCGCGCCTCGTCGTCTTCGCTGATACCGCGCCAACCTCCGCTGTACAGCAGTCGTTCGTCCTGCTCGGCGGCGCGGTGCAGCAGAGGTGTGAACGTGGTGGCGGCCGGCCCGAGGGCGACGAGGTAGCGCAGTGCCTGGCGGCTGACCGGCAGTTGCTGACTGTGCCGCAGCGGGTCGAGGGCCGCGTCGAAAACGTTCAGGCAGAGGGTCGGGTCGCTGGTGATGCGGTAGTGCGCGAAGCCCAGCTCGACACCGTCCCAGGTGGGCCAGTCAGCTGGTTGCTCCACGAGTTGCCGTTCGATGTCTGGCAGGTAGCGCGCGGCCAGCGGACCGAGGTCGCCCAGCCTGCGGGCAGCTGCGGCATTGATGCGTCGTGCGTCGCGCACGTCGTCGCGGGCCAGGAACGGTTCGGGGTCGCCGGTTACCCGGAACAGGGTCCAGGCGGCGGCAGAGGCTTCGGGGCCGTCACCGACGGCCATCCGCGTCAGGGTGGTGCGCGCCGCCGCGGCCGCGGGGCCGAGTTCGGCAAGGACATTGCAGGCCGGTACGGGCAGTTGCGTGTCGAGCATGGCGGTCAGTTCGGGCACTGCTGCCGCGGCTGCTGGGCCGTAGGCCTTCAGCACCTCGGTGAGCTGGTAGGCCGTCGCTGTGCCGGGATCGTTGCGCAGTCGCCATCGGATCGCGGGCACGAGGTCGTCGGCGTACGCGGCCAGCGACAGGCAGACGTCGGCGATTCCCGGGTCCTGGTCCAGCCAGTAGAAGTCGTCGCCGTAATGCGTCGAACCCATCCGGAAGACTTCTGGATCACGGCGTAGCGACCGCTCGACGGCCGGAACCGCTCGGCGGTCTCCCCACCGCGCCAGGGCCCATGCGGCCAGCGCTCCCGTGCGACCCGGTTGGCTGAGCAGCTCCGCGACGCGGTCCGACCAGACACGACCGGCATCTCCCGACACGGCGAGCAGATGGACAGCGGCTGCCCGGATGGGGGGTGGCCCGTCGAGTGCGGCACCGATGTCCGGGGTGAGCGCGACGGTGGCCGAGCGCCACTTCCGCATGACCGTGCCTACCTCGGCGAGCGGCCGGTCGTCCGGTGCCCGGGTTGCTTCGCCGATGGCGATCCGGGCCAGGGCGATCCGGGCTTCGCGGTCGTCGCCGAGTTCCCGGCTCAGCCAGCCGACGGTGCGTTTCGGCACGGAGTGCGGGTACGCCGCGAGAAGGTTCTCGGCCGTCCCGGCTTGGTGGCCGAGACGGCGGGCGGCGACCAGGAAGGTGAGCCGCCGTGGATCGCCGGCCGGCGGGATGCGGTCGGACAGCCAGCCGGCGGTAGCTGCGCGCTTTCCGGGTGTCAAGGCGTCCCGCGCTGCCGCGCTGGCCAGGGCGAGAATGTAGTCGGCCGCGACGTCGGGGTCCGCCTCGCCGGGAAGGCGGCGGATCAGCTCATCGGCAAGGTCGTCGGCGCGCTCGACCAGCCCGACCAGGATCTCCACGCCGCCGCGCCGGATGGCGGGATCCGGATCGTCGAGCAGGCGCAGCAGGCTGTCGAAAGCCCCGAGCAGACCCTTGCGGCACGTCCGGGCCGAAGGCTGGGACCGCCAAGGCTGCCTCATCTCGTGGTGCAGCATGGCGAAGCTGCATACCAGGTCAAGGATGTCCACCCGATGAGGAACCGTCGGGTCCAGGGCGAAGCGAATGAGGAACGGCACCACCGCGGCACCGGCGGAGTACACCGCACCGCCCTGGTGATAGACCGCTGCGTCGAGATCGCCGAGAGCGTCAACGCAGGTTTCCGGGTCGGTCATCGCCGCCAGCCAACCCGGCACCTCATCCGCCGAGCCGTACGCGTGCTCCAGCGCCGACCAGTCGATCTCGGAAACCCCGTCCAACAGCCCAGCCACGCCGCACATTAAACCGCACCGAAAGGTAACGGCGGCCGCTGGCCGCGAGGCGCTCGTCACCGAGGTGATCTCAACCTGACATGCGAGCCAACCTACTCGCCGGCCCGCGGGGTCTGATCCGCGTGCGGTTTGGTCACTCCCGGCTGCCGCAGATGGACGATCCCCACGCAGGGATCAACCGGCATCGCGGCGCCGACGGCGCACCTCAGGAGCGGACTCCTCCACCCTGTGTGGAAAGAGCCCCCTCGGGTACGTATCTACCGCTCTACTCTGGTGAGCCAGCGGGTGTGGATGTCCTGGTAACGGAGCGGGTCGACGGCTGCCGGGTCATCGAGGAGTTCGACGAGTAGGGCGCCGTTCGGGAGCCGGCGTGCCTGGACGGCGATCTCAGGCAGCGGGGCTGCTGGCAGCTGGCGATCGGTGCCCAGGTAGGTCCACCAGCCGAGTTCGGCCGGCCATCCACCGGCGGGATGAGACGTGTGGTGGATGTCGAGGTGCCACACCTGCTCGGATGACCATTCATCGAGAATCCGCCCGACGTCGGCCTGTAGTCGTTCGGCGGCATCAAGCCACAAGCTGGTCAGCCGAGCGTGCAATTGACGGAAGGTGTTGGCCTCTGGCCCTGGGCGGCGGTGACAGAACGCCGCGTCCAACGACCAGGTGAGGGTCCCCGCCTTCCACTCCACGAAGACATCGACGTCGTCGTCCGTCCAGAGTTGGCCACCCGCGGTGCCCGCCGCCACGGCGTCGAGTGCCGCCTGCGGGTCCTTGACCGGGTGGACGTCGCCGTTCGGATTGGTGAACAGGTTGACCAGCCCGTCGGAACGCTGCGGCACCAGGCCGCGGACCGCAGCCAGGGCGTACAGCTGGCGGAGAGCCGGCTCTGCCGCCGCCTGCACCTGTAGTTCCCAGATCCAGTCCGATCCCACCGCGGAATGATGACATTCGGCTGACGGCTGTGAGGGGGAGGATCACCTGCGTGGACACCGGCACCTCGGACTACCTCGTCGAGCTCAAGCTCCCGGCCACGATGCCCACCTGCTCCGGCCAGGGGTGATTCACAGGTGGCACGAGATGTCACGGCGAGGTGGTGACGTGGTGGCACTGCCCGCAGCGCACGGTGCGCGCTGCAATGGGACGTCCACAATCTTCGGAGGAACTTCCCGATGAACGCCCCACGATCCGACGGATCCTGGAATACGACTGATCGCCCGAGCCACTCCGACGTGGGAAGCTCGCGCCTGATGACACCGGAGCATTCTCGCCCGGCCGTCGACACCTCCCGACCGTTCGGCGCCCACCTGCGCATGAGCTGGTGGAAGCCGCTCGTGGTCATCCTCGTGCCGCCGCTGGTGATGGTGGTTCTGCAGGTTCTGCTCTACCAGATCGTGGGCGTCATCGAGGGCAGCGACGATCCGATGTCGGCCACCTTCACACCCTTGAAGTTCCTGGCCATCAACATCAGCGTCGGCACGGCGGGCGTCCTGGCGATCCTGCTCCTGGTGTGGATCGCCAAGGTGCCGTGGCGAAGTCTGATCAGCTCACCGCGAGCCTTCGACGTCCGCCGCCTGACGTACTACCTGGCCGGGGCGGCGCTGCTGGTGGGCGCGGGGATTGGTGTCGTGGCGCTGGTCGCACCCGATGCACCGGGCTGGACCGCTTTCGGTGTCACCGGTACGACGATCGGCATGTTGGCGGTCATCCTGCTGAGCACCCCGATTCAGTCCGTCGGTGAGGAGCTGATGTTCCGCAGCGCCACGCTGCCCGCCGCCGCGTCCTGGGTGCGCGCGGTCCGCCCTGCTCTGGTCGTCGGGCTCGTCGTCTCCAGCCTGGGCTTCGCCGTGGTCCACGGGTCGGCCGACCCCTGGCTGTTCAGCTACTACACGGTGGTCGGCATCAGCGCCGGCTGACCTGGCGGAACGCTACTGGTCACCGGCGCGGAGTACCTCGCTGAGCCGGTCGCGTCGCCGCAGCGCCGACTCGACAGGTACGACCACGGCGGCAGCCGCCAGCAGCGCCACGCTCACCAGGCCGAACAGCCACCACGGCAGGACCGCCGCCGGGTCGGCGGCTTGACCGGTGAGCAGCCGTAGCTCGATCGGACCGAGTGTCAGGCGGGCGAGCAGGGCCCCGAGCAGCGGGCCGCACACCGCGGCGACCACCACCGGCGGCAGCAGTTCTCCGGCGGCGACCCAGCGGGCGTCGCGTGGCCGTAGGCCGAGGGTCCGCAGCCGGGTCAGGGTCTGCCACCGCTCCGACGCACCGGCGGCGGCGGAGAGTGTGAGGCCGAGCAGCCCCAGCGCCAGCAACGCCGCTGCGGCCGTCCAGGCCAGTCGTAGTATCCCGGCGGTCAGCGGAGCCACTCGCTGTGCCCGCAGGACGTCTGCGCGCAGCACGACGTCGGCGGCGACGCCGCTGTTCGACACGGCCCGCGCCGCGCCGGGGCCGGTCACCCAGACGGTATTGGGAACGGCGGGCAGCCCCGCGTCGGCGAGGGCCGTGGCGTCGACGATGACGACGTCGTCGGCACCACCGACGGAGGGAGCGGTACCGACCGCAGCGAGGTGGATCGCCGGGGCGTCGTCCCGGGACAGTTGTAGTCGCGTGCCGGTCCGCAGGTCGCCGTTGCTCGATCGGACCAGCGCGGGGACGCCCCCGGGGCCAGGACCGGGTGCGGTGAGCCGGGCCAGTGCCGGCGCGTCGGGCAGCGGGGTGGTGGCCAGCAGGCGCTGGAACGCGGCGGCGTCCACGATGACCAGCCGTGGAGTGAGCAGCGTCGATTCGGTGAAGACGCGCGCCGAGTCGGTCACCTGCGCGACGACGACCTGCCCTACCCCGGGTGCGGCAACGATGCGCTCGGCGAGCGCGGGCGTCGCGGCGTCGGCGTCGGCGCCGATGTCGAGGCGGGCGTCGGCGCCGACGGTGCTCCACGCGCCGTCGGCCAGACCCCGGGTGACGGTGGCGCCGACGACGAGCGCGAACGACGCGAGCGCCGTGGCGCTGACCAGCACCAGCAGCGGCAGCGCGCGTCCGGCGGTGGTGGCCGCCCGGGCGGCGCCGAACACGGCCAGCGGGCGGCGCGAGCGCAGGGCCTGGCGGAGCGTGAACCCTACTCCGACGGGCAGCAGCCGCAGCAGGACGATCGCTGCGGCGAGCACGCCCAGCGCGACGGCGCCGAGCGGTAGGACCAGGTCGCCGGTCAGCTCACCGGCGTCGCCGTCGGAGGCGACGGGCAGGAGCCCACGCTGATGCAGCGTGACGAAGGCGGCGACCGCGGTGATCAGAACGGCGGACTCCACGACGGCGCGGCGCAGTTGGCCGGTGGCCAGGATCCAGCGCCGAGCCGCCCGGTTGGCGGGTTGGCGCCGGTCGCGGCTGGCGCGGGCGGCGGCGAGGATGCCGAACGCCGGCCCGGCGACGGCACCGGCCAGGACCACGGGAACGCTCCAGGTCCAGCAGACCCCCGGTGCGGCCACGCGGGCGAGCGCGAGCCCGACGGCGGCGGCAGACAGGGACACCACACTGGACTCGATGATCAGTTCCGTACCGAGGTCGGGTAGCGCCGCACCACGCTGCCGGGCGGCGCGTAGCGCCGGGGCACGGCGGCGGACCAGCAGGTCGGCGGCGAGCAGCAGGACCAGTACCGTGACGGTCAGGACTCCGGCGAGCAGCACGGCGGCCTGTGCGAAAGCGGCGCTGATCTGGGTACGGGCGTCGCGTAGGACGGTGTCGAGCTGCGATTCCCACTTCAGGGACTGGCTGCGGTCGGCTGATGCGCCGGAGGCTGCCTTGAGCTTCACCACCTGGCTGGCGATCGTCTCGGTGGCGTCCCAGGTGAGCGCGTCGGGTTCGGGGGCGAAGTGGATGGTGCGCCGGAGTTGATCCTCGTCGATGGCGAGCCGGGCGTCCGGCAGCGACTCGCGCGACAGCAGGCCGGCGAACCGGGTGGTGCCCACACCGTCGGCACCAGGCACGGGGCGTAGCAGCGCTGGGGCGAGTTGCCAGGCCGGGTCGGCGCTGTCCGCGGGTCGGTAGATCCCGCTGATCCGGACGTCCTTGTCCTGACCGTGGCCGTCCTGGACCGGGATTCGATCGCCGGGACCGAGGTCGAGGGCGGTGGCGTCGGTCTCGGAGAGGCCGACCTGCAGCGGCCAGGGCGGTCCGTGGGAGGGGATCTCGATGAACTGTTCGGGGACGGCGGGGCCGGGTGCGCTGCCGGAGATCCAGGTCACGTCCGGGCCGCCGAGGTCACCGGCCAGGTAGGTGAACTGGAAGGTACGCGGCACATCACCGCCGGTGATGCGCAGGATCGGGCCGTTGACAACGGCGACGGGCGGGCGCAGCGCGGTGTCCAGGTCGGGCCCGAGCAGGTAGGTCGCCCGGGCGCGGAAGTCGTCGATGTCCTCGGCGAGGCGGGTCATCCGTACCCGTCCGCCGGTCGGACCGTTGTCGTGTTCCCAGTTGGCGTGTACGAGGACGTTCGAGCCCTGGCCGGCGCGGCGTACCGTGTCCTGGACGGCGTTGTCGGCGCCGGCCCGGAGCAGCGCCGGCACGGCCCCGGCGAGCAGCGTGACGGCCGCGATGACGGCGGCGGTGAGCAGCAGCGCACCGGCGTCGGCACGGCCACGGCCACGGACGCTGGGCCAGTGCGGCGCCGGCCACCGGCGGGTCAGCCACCGGTTCACGGTGCCACCCGCAGGTGCGCCGCGTCGGCCCGGCGGACCTGGACGATGACCACCACGGCGACCGCCAGCAGGCATCCGGCCAGCAGCACGGCGAGCAGCGCGGCCTCGGCCGGCCACGGCCAGTGTGGCTGGGCGGCCGGGACCGGCGCGGCGCCGGTGTCGGAGCGTACGAGCAGGGGAGCGACGACGCGGGTGGCGAGCGCGCCGACGGCCGCGCCCGCCGCGAGCAGGGGCAGCAGCACGCCGGCGTGCTGACCGAGCAGTACCGCCCGGATGCCGCGCCGGGACATCCCCAGCCCACGCAGCCGCGCCACCTCGACGGCGCGGACCTGGAGATCGCAGGTCACGTGCAGCACGACGCCGGCGAGCAGCAGCAGGGCCGAGGCCGGGACGATGAGCCGGAGCGCGGCCGGCAGCCCGGCGTGCAGCGGGCCACCGGTGAGCCGGGCGGTCTCCGCCTCGCGGGTCGCGACGGTGCCCAGGTGCAGGGCGGTGGCCCGCTCGGCGGCACCGGGATCGGCGGGGTGGCCGACCCACCAGGCGTCGACCGGGAAGGTCAGGTCACCGGCGACGGCGCGGGCGCGCGACAGCATGTCCAGGTCGGCCAGGACGGCGACGGCGCCAGGAGCGGACGGTACGGTCGGCACCACCTCGGTGACGACGATCGGGACGGGCGTGGTGCCGACCGTGACGCTGAGCTGGCTGCCGCTGTCGGCACCGACCTCGCTGGCGAAGCGGGCGGAGACGGCGACGGGCACCGGGCCGGGGTCCGGGAAGGCGGTGGCGGCGAGGGTGCGGGCGGCGTCCGGGGCACCGCCGAGGTCGACTGTCATCGCCATTCGCAGCGCGGTCCCCGTCGGCGTGGCGGAGAGCACCACGGTTGGGTCACGCAACTTGCTCGGCACCGGCGGCGCGGATGTGGCGGTCCAATCCGATCCGTCGGCCGATCCAGCGGGCGGCATGGTGAGGGTGACGGCCAGGGCGGTGCGGCCGCCGACCGTGGGCTCGGCATCCGGGTCGGCCGTGACCGGCAGGGAGACCGCGACGAGACGCAGTCCGTCGGCGGTGGCGCACTCGGGCAGCCGGTGCTCCCGGCCGTCGAGCGGCACGGGGGGACCGGTGCAGGTTATCCGCAGACCGGCGGCGTCCTGCAGCAGCAGCTGGGGCGTCACGGCGATCGAGGTGTCGTCGGTCGCGGTCCCGCTCAGGACGAGCGGGGCACCAGCCGCAATGGCGAGGCCGGTGACGCGGGTCGGTGGGGCGAGCCGGGCGCCCACCTCCGCCCAGGTGCGGCCATGGTCGAGCCGCCCACGTAGCAGCGCGTCGGCGCGGGTGGTGTCGACGGCGACCAGGCGCGGCGGATCGCCGGCGGTGCCGAGCCACTGACCGACGGCCGTACCCCGATTGAGGGCTGGACTCGCCGCCCCGGAGGTGGCCGTGCCGACGACCGTCCCCTCTCCGGCCACCGGCGCCGTGCTGAGGGTGAGTGCCAGGTCGGTGCCGACGGCAAGCGCGGCCTGGTCGCGCTGCGACTGGTGCCACGTGGCGTCGAAGGCGAGGCCGAAGGTTGCGGCTGCGCAGGCCAGCCCGACGAGCAGCCCGGCGGCGACCGCCTGGGGTCGACGGGCGGCCTCGGAGACCGCCAGCGGAAGCGCCAGCCCACGGGCGCGGTACGCCAGCCGGTCGACGCCGCGCAGGGCGGGCAGTACCACCCGCAGCGCCAGGGCGGCGCCTGCGGTGAGCAGCAGCGCCGGCGCGATCACCCGGACCGGGTCGGCGCGTGGGCTGGCGGCGGTGGGCTGCGCGTACAGCTGCCACCATCCGGCGGCGGCGAAGACCGCGAGCATCAGGTCGGCGCCGGACCGGGTCAGCAGCTCGCGGCGGGTGCGCCGGTCGCCGGCTGCCGGGCCGGGCCGGATCGCCAGGAGGGTGATCACCGCGGCGAGTACCAGCGCGCCGCCAGCGACCACGAGGACCTGGATGCCGGTGATGGCCGGCCGGACGGCCAGGCCGGCGCCGTCCAGCGGCGGCAGCTGGGTCAGGCCGGCGTGCAGGGCCGACGACGCCGGTATCGCGAGGGCGACGGCGACGGCGGCGACGAGCCCGGCCTCGAGTGTCGCGGTGGCGGCGAGTTGGCGGCGGCTGGTGCCGAGGGCGGACCGCAGGGCCGTCTCGTCGGCGCGGATGCCCGCGGTCAGCCGGCCGGCGAGGACGAGCGCCGTCGCGGCCAGGACACCACCGAGGACGGCGATGGCGAGCACGACGGCGGCGGTGGCCTGCCGCTGGTCGTCGGCGGAGCGCAGGGTCAGCGGCAGGTCGGAGGCGACCCGGGCGAGCCGGACGCGGTCGCCGAGGGTGCCGGCCAGCCGACGGTCGGCACCGCGGACGGCCCCGGCCACGGCCTCCAGGTCGCGGCGGTTGGCGTTGGACAGGTCCGGATGGGCGGTGACCTCCATCCGGTCGACTGTGGCACCGGTGGTGAACAGGTCGGCGAGGTCGACGAGGAACGGGCCGTAGGCGTTGACCGGCTGCCGGAAGCGACCGTCCTGGTGGCCGCTGGTGGAGCCGGCCGCGGCCAGCGGGTCGCGGTCCCAGCCGCGCCCCGGCAACGGGCGCACCACACCGACGACCGTCACGTCGATGGCCGGGACGGGATCGTGGGCCAGCTCGGCGCCGAGGCGCACCCGGCGACCGGGGGAGAGGCCGAGCAGGTGGGCGGTGGACTCCAGCACCACCGCGTCACCACGCTCGCGCGGCCAGCGTCCGGTGACCAGCTCGGCTCGGGTCGGCAGGTCGTCCAGCCCCGACAGGTACGCCTGGGCCGGGACGGTGGTGCCCGGGGCGAGCGCGGGCGGCAGCGCCCGCAGCACTGTCGACGCCCGCGCGGTGGTGGTCACCGGGAACGGTGCGAGCGCGGCGGCGACCACGGTGCGGGTGTCGGCGGCGACGGACCGCGCGTCCGGACCCTCGACGGTGCCGGTGTAGACGGTCACGCCGACGTCGGTGGGATCCGCGCCGGCCATGGCGACCTCCAGCGCCCGCTCGGCGGTGCGGGTACTCAGCAGGGCGCAGGTGCCCAGCACTGTCGCGCCGACCGTGACCACCCCGATCAGGGCCGCCAGCAACGGCCACTGCGCACGGGCGCGCCGGCTGACCAGCCTCAGCATCGGCGCGTCACCCGGCGTCCGGCGCGGGCTCGTCCGGCTGCCCGGCCGCTGCCTCGTCGAGTAGCCCGTCGTGGATGCGGATCACCCGGTCCGCCAACGCCATCATCACCGGGTCGTGGGTGGACACCAGAACGGTGACGCCTTCGGACTCGACCACCCCGCGCAGCAGGGCCATCACCGACAGGCCGGTCTCCGCGTCCAGTTGCCCGGTGGGTTCGTCGGCGATCAGCAGCCGGGGCGAGGCGGCCAGCGCGCGGGCGATCGCCACCCGCTGCTGCTGGCCGCCGGACAGCTCAGCCGGCCGCTGCCGGGCGTGGTCGGCCAGGCCGACCAGCTCCAGCAGCAACTCGACCCGCCGCTCGCGCTCGGCCGGGGCGACGCGGGCCAGCCGCAGCGGGGCGGCGACGTTCTCCGCGGCCGACAGCACCGGGATCAACCCGAAGCTCTGGAAGACGTACGACACCTTCTCGCGCCGCAGCCGGGACAGGCCGTCCTCGTCGAGCGCGGTCACCTCGGTGCCGTCGACGTGCACGCTGCCGGCGTCCGGGCGATCCAGGCCGCCGACGGTGTTGAGCAGGGTGGTCTTGCCCGAGCCGGACCGTCCGACCAGCGCCACCATGGTGCCGGCGGCCACGTCGAACGACACCCCGCGCAGGGCGGGTACGACGGTCGGCCCGGTGCGGAAGCTCCGGTGCACGCCGCGCACCCGCAGCAGCGGCTCGCTGCTCATTCGCCGCTTCCCGAGGGGCGGATCGTGATGTGGTCGGGTTCCAGGGCCAGCCGGACCCGTCGGGTCAGCGCCAACGCCTGGCGGAAGTCCCGGGGCACCTGTACCCGTCCGGCCCGGTCCATCACGGCGTACTCCTCGGCGATCGTGTGCGTGTCGCCCACCGCGTCGGTGGTGGTGCGGCGCAGCACCTCGCTGCTGGTGCGCCCATCCCGGATCGCGACGGTCCGTTCGACCTGGCCGCTGACCTCCCGGTCGTGGGTCACCACGACAACGGTGACGCCGTACCGCCGGTTGACCTCCCGCAGCACACCGAAGACCTCAGCGGAGGTGGCGGCGTCCAGCTCGCCGGTCGGCTCGTCGGCGAGCAGCACCCGCGGCCGGTTGGCCAGCGCCACCGCGATCGCCACCCGCATCTGCTGTCCGCCGGAGAGTTGCCCGGGGCGCCGGTCGGCGCAGTCGGCGACACCGAGGCTGTCCAGCAGCTCCGCCGCGCGCTCCCGGCGCTCCTTCTTCGCGGTACGGGCCGCCGTCATCGGCAGGTCCACCATCTCCTGTGCGGTCAGGTAAGGGATCAGGTTGCTCGCCGTCTGCTGCCGTACGAACCCGACGGTCTGCCGCCGGTATTCCACCCGGTCGGCGGGGGACATCGCCAGCAGATTCCACCTGTCGACCCGGACCCGCCCGGCGGTGGGGGCGTCGATGCCGGCCAGGATGGCGAGCAGCGTCGACTTGCCCGACCCGGAGGCACCGACGACGGCGACCAGCTCACCGCTCTCCACGGCCAGGTCCAGACCCTGCAGTGCCTGCACCTCTATCGAGCCGGTCTGGTAGATCCGCACCAGGTTCTCGCAGACGATGAGCGCGTCCCGGCCGAACTCGGGTGCCCGCGCGGATGGCTGCGGCAGGGACAGCGGTGTGCGGGACATCATGGCTGCCTCATGCGTCACGAACCTCCATTGTCGGCGCTGAAGCAGTCTCGCAAGCCGCGGCTCCGTTGACCATGCCCCCGGGGCGGCTGAGGGCGAGCAGCGACCACCACGGGTAGCCGGCGGTGACGGTCCCGACGACGACGAGGGCCGCGAACAGTGCCGCCACGTCACAGGTCGGATGTGACACGGCGGCACTGACGTGCGGCGGGTGAACGCGATCGTCCCGGTCCGGGCACCCCTGCCGTCGACCACAGTCTGCCCCGGCACCTGCTGATGCCTCCCCACCACAAGGAGGTAAGCGGGGTGATCGACCGGAGCATCCACTGACTGCGGTGTGGTCGGTCCGTGGGCCGGCCACACCCAGGGACCGAACTAGCAATTGCAAATGACAACCGTTATCGTCTGGTGGTCCGGGATCCCCTGAACGTCGGGAGCGCGCGGTGGGCCACGTGTTGTTAGTCGAGAGCTGGGTCGGTGCGATGAGCACCCTGCTGCCCCGGGCGATCCGGGAAGCAGGGCATCGGTTCACCTTCCTGACCAGGAACCTGCATCACTACCTGCGCCAGGGCGTCGGCGAAGATGTGCACCCGTTGCTCACCGCGGACAACGTGATCACCGCCGAGACCAACGACCTGGACACGCTGCGGCACCAGGTCCAGCGGCTGCACGAGGTGCTGCGGTTCGACGGGGTCATCACGTCGTGTGACTACTACCTCAGCACCGCGGCTCAGTTGGCCGCACAGCTGGACCTGCCTGGTGCACGCCCGGAAGCCGTCGAGTGTGCCTACCGCAAGGACTTGGCGCGGCAGCGGATGCAGGCGGCCGGCCTGCCTGGTCCGGCGTTCGCGATCACCGAGGACTGGCCGGGCACCGAGGCCGCCGCACGCAGGCTGGGCTTCCCTCTGGTCGTCAAACCGGTCGACCTGTGCGCCGGGATGTTCGTCCGGCTGGTGGCCGACAGGACACAGCTGCGCGAGGCGTTCGATGCCCTCGGCGATTTCCCGGTCAATGCCCGTGGCCAGCAGCGCTCGTCGCTGGTGCTGTTGGAGGAAGTTCTGGTCGGGCCGGAGGTCAGCGTCGAGACCGTCACGATCGACCGGGCGACCACAGTGCTCGGCGTGACGGACAAGAGCCTGGCCGGTGAGCCGTGGTTCGTGGAGACGGGGCACATGTTCCCCGCGGCGCTCGATGCCGCCACGGCCACCGCGGTGTGTGACATGGCGGTCGCCGCCCTCGCCGCGGTCGGGTTCGACCGCGGCGTGGCACACACCGAGCTGCGGCTGACGGCAGCCGGGCCGCGGGTGGTGGAGATCAACCCTCGCCCGGCGGGTAACCAGATCACCGAGTTGGTCCGGCGGGCGACAGGGGTGGATCTCCCCATGGTGTTCGCCCAGCTCGCCCTCGGGGAACAGCCGGACCTCGGGGTGGCCGACACGGGGGTACGCAGCGCAGCCATCTCGTTCCTGCTTCCGCCCCGAGCCGGAACCGTTGCCGGGATCGACGGTTCGGCCGCGCTCACCGCGGCTCCCGATGTCGTGGACTGGGCGGTGAAACCCGCCGGGCACCGCACCGCTGACGCGGTCAGCAACAACAACTACCTCGGCCATGTCATGACCGTGGACACCGTAGGCCACGGCGCCCGGGCCCGGGCCGAGGAACTGGTTGCCGGGCTGGGCGTTCGGTACGCCGACGACATGGCGGGAGCCCTCGCGTGACGACGCCGACGCCGGTCGAGACCGGTGAGCCGTTCACGTCGGTGACCGATCTGATCGAGGCCGTCCGCGCGGCCCACCTCGGCCCCGACCCGGCCGATGAACTGGTCAGCGTCGCGTTCACCACCCGGCAAGGTGCCCGGCACGCCGGTCGTCTCCGGGGCTACCGCAACCACGTGCTCAGCCTCCGGGTGGGTTCCACCGTCGGTTCATGCGCGGTGGAGCCGGACGAGCTGACCGACGAGGTCGCCTACGACTGTGTGGGGCGCGGCGTCGCGGAACTGCTGACCCACCCGGTACGGGCGGTCCGCGTCGCGGCCCTCGACGCCTACCTCGCCGCGGCCCGCCCGCATGCGCAGGCCGCCCACGACACGGTGACGATCCCCGCAGGTGGCTCGCTGGCCAAATCGACCGCCCGGGCCACCGCGGTGGCGGAGCTGATACCGGTGGCTCCGGGGCGGCGTGTCCTGGTCGTCGGTGTGGTGAATTCCCTGCTCGAACAGTTGCGCCGCCGCGGCGTCAGCTACCTGCCCTGCGATCTGGCGGGCGGCAGCACTGAATGGGGCGAGCCGTGCCTGCCGGACGCCGCCGCCCTGCTGGAAGGCTGCGACGCCCTGCTGGTGTCCGGGATGACCCTGGGCAACGGCACATTCGAGCCGCTGCTGCGGCACGCCCGCGCGACCGGCAAGCCGATGGTGGCCTTCGCGCAGACCGGCAGCGCCGTCCTACCGTGCTTCCTCGGCTCTGGACTGAGCGCCGTGTCGGCCGAGCCGTACCCGTTCTTCTGGCTCGACGGCGGACCGACGACGATCTACCGCTATCGGGTCGCCGCCGGGTCGCCGTGCTGACCGTCCCCGCCCCGGCCACGTGCGTACCGCACCTGCTGGGGTTGCTGGGGCGCTCCCCGGTGGCGTTCGTCGATGTCCCGCTGCCGCACCCGCACGGCGGCTTCCACGCCAAGGTGGAGTACCTGAGCCCGGGCGGCATGAAAGCCCGCGCCGCCGTGGCCATGCTGCGGGCCGCTCGGCTGCGCGGCGAGCTTCGACCAGGAGCCACAGTGGTGGAGTCCACCAGCGGCACCCTCGGGCTGGGGCTGGCGTTCGCCGGGCAGGCTCTGGGCCACCCGGTCGTCCTGGTGGTGGATCGCGAACTGGAACGATCGATGCGGGCGCTGCTGACCGCCTACGGGGCGGCGGTCGAAAAGGTCGAGCAGCCGCATCCGGTCGGCGGATGGCAGCAGGCCCGCCTGGACCGGCTGCACGAGGTGCTGGCGCGCATTCCGGGCGCCTACTGGCCCGACCAGTACCACAACCCGGACAACGTCACCGGCTACTGCACCCTCGCCGAGGAGTTGACCGCACAGGTCGAGGCCGTTGATGTGCTGGTGTGCAGCGTCGGCACCGGCGGGCACAGTGCCGGCCTGGCCCGAGCGCTCAGGCGGCACTGGCCCGGGATGCGGCTCGTCGGTGTCGACACCGTCGGCTCGACGATCTTCGGTCAGCCCGCGAGGCCGCGGCTCATGCGCGGATTGGGCAGCAGCATCTTCCCCCGCAACGTCGACTACGCCGCCTTCGACGAGGTGCACTGGGTCGGCCCGGTGGAGGCGGTGGACACCTGCCGCCGGCTGGCGCGTTCGGCGTTCGTCACCGGCGGCTGGAGCACCGGCGCCGTCGCCCGGGTCGCCGCGTGGATCAGCCGCATGCAGCCCGGTGCCCGGGTGGTCACGATCTTCCCGGATGGTCCGCACCGCTACCTCGACTCGATCTTCGACGACGCGTACTGCGCCACCCACGGGCTGCTCGCCCCGGCTCCGGGCCATCCGATCGAGATCCCGTACCCGGACGCCGTCGAGGTGACCCGGTGGAGTCGTTGCCGGACGGTCCTCGATCCGCTGCGTAGCCTGGCGGTGCCGGCATGAGGCTCGGCTGGCGCACCTACCCGCTGCGGCTGCACGAACCGCTGCGGATCTCCCGCTCGGCGATGTCGGGACGCGACGCCGTGCAGGTCGACCTGTCCCACGACGGTGTCACCGGCCACGGTGAGGTCGTCACGAGCGGCTACTACGGCCTCGACCTGGCTGCCATCCTCGGGTTGCTGGCCGGGCTCAGGCACCGCGTACGCGGCTACGGCGAACCCGAGGCGCTGCTTGCGGAGCTGCCTGCGCTCGCTGCTGAGCTGCCCGCCGGTGTGCTGGCGGCACTGGACGCCGCCGTTCACGATCTGTTGGGCCGTCGTGCCGGGATGCCTGTGTATCGGTGGCTTGGCCGGCCCGCCTTCTCGCCGGCGCCCACGGCCCACACCATCGGCCTCGTCGCGCCTGACCACGCTGCCGCCACCGCTCGGGCGCTGGCCCGGCGTGGCTTCCGGCTCATCAAGGTCAAGTGCGGGGATCTCGCGGATGCGGCCCGGATCGCCGCAGTACGCGCCGCCATGCCGCATGCCCGGCTCGTCATCGACCCCAACGGCGCCTGGACGCCCGAGCAGACCGTACGGCTGCTCGACGCGGTGCGTCCGCACGGCATCGACGCCGTCGAACAACCCATCGCGCCCGGAACACCGCGGCTGCTCGCCTGGATCAGCGCGCGTACCGACGTGCCGGTCATCGCCGACGAGGATGCCGCCACGGTGGCGCACCTCGACCCCCTCGCGGGCGCGGTCGCCGGTATCAATATCAAGATCGCGAAGTGTGGGGGTATCCACGCCGCGCAGCAGATCGCGGCCGCGGCCAGCACCTACGGCATGGAACTCATGCTGGGCTGCCTGGTGGCCAGCTCGCTGGGCATCGCGCCAGCGGTGCACCTCACCGGCGGTGCCCGTTGGCTCGACCTGGACGGGCACCTGCTGCTCGCCGACGATCCGTGGACCGGCATCGGTGGCCACGACGGCGTCCTGCGGCTGACCGACGAACCCGGACTCGGCGTGCGGGTGGCCCGATGAGGACGTGGGTCACCCTGCGCAGCTTCCCGCTGTCCATCCGGCTGCTGGTGGTCAACCAGTTCGGCGTCAACGTCGGCTTCTACCTGCTGTTGCCCTACCTCGCCGGCTACCTGGCCGACGACGTCGGCCTGTCCGCCGCCGTGATCGGCATCGTGCTGGGCGTACGGAACCTCAGCCAGCAGGGCATGTTCCTGCTGGGCGGCTCGGCCGCCGACCGGATCGGCGCCCGTGGCGTCATCATCGCCGGCTGCGCCCTGCGTGCCGTCGGCTTCGGACTCTTCGCCATCAGCACGTCACTGCTGTTCCTGCTGGCTGCGTCGATCCTGTCCGGGCTGGCCGGGGCGCTGTTCAACCCGGCCGTGCGCACCTACGTGGCGCAGGCCGCCGCCGACCGGCGGGCCGAGGCGTTCGCGTTGTTCAACGTGTTCGCCAGTGCCGGCGCGCTGCTCGGGCCACTGCTCGGCTCCGCCCTGCTGGTTGTCGACTTCCGGGTCGCCGCGCTGGCCGCCGCAGCCGTGTTCGCCGCGCTCACCGTGGCGCAGGCGATCTGGCTGCCCGCCCAACCGGTCGAACCCAGCGCGGCAACCGTCTGGCAGGACTGGCGTACCGGCATCGCCGACCGCCGGTTCCTGGCCTTCAGCGTGGCGCTGGCCGGCATGTTCGCGTTGCAGACACAGCTGTACCTGATCCTGCCGATGCAGGCGGAACACGTCACCGGGCAGCCCGTGGCGGTCGCCGTGTTGTTCGTCGTCTCCACCGTGGTGACGCTCGCTCTGCAACTGCCCCTGACCGGCTGGCTGCAGGGCCGCTGGAGCCGCGGCACGAGCATCACCGCGGGGATGGCCGTCATGGGAGCCGGGTTCCTGCTGCCGCTGCTGCGCGTGGAATCGGCGCCACCGGTGCTGCGGATGGTGCCCGTGCTGGCCGCTGCTGTCCTGCTCACCGTCGGGGTGATGATCGCCCAACCCTTCGTGCTGGAGCTGATCCCCGCCTTCGCCGGGCGCGGGCTGACCGGCACCTACTTCGGCCTGTTCTACCTGGTGTCAGGGATCCTCGCCGCCGGCTGCACGGCCGCCGTCGGCGCGGCGGTGGGTGCCTCCGCCGACGCGGGCGTGCCCGGATCGGCGTGGCTGCTCACCGCAGGCGTCGGGATGGCGTCGGCGGGCGCGGTATGGCTGCTGCGCCGCGGCGGCCTGCTCACTCCCGCATCGGCTCCGGTGAGCGTCTCATGAGCGGAGAGAACCTCCTCACCGACAACCCGGAGCTGTACGAACAGCAGTTTCCCGACCCGGGTCACGTCGCTGCCCGGTTCGTCGACGACGTCGTGCGCCGATTCGCCGACCGGACCGTCGCCGGGCCCCGACTGCTCGACGTCGGTTGTGGCACCGGCCGCGACGCCGGGCACCTCGCCACGCTCGGCTACACCGCCACCGGGCTGGACACGTCGGTGCCGATGCTGACCTACGCGCGGCACCGCCACCCCCGGGTGCGGTTCGTCCGCGCCGACCTGCGCGCCTTCGAGCTGACCGAACGCTTCGACGTCGTCACCTGCCTGGACAGCGCGCTGCTCTACTGCCACCGCAACGCCGACCTGACCGCCTTCCTGCAACGCTGCCACCGGCACCTGCGCCCCGGTGGGCTACTGCTGGCGGAGATGCGCAACGGTGCGTTCTTCCTCGGCAACACCGAACTGCTCGACGGCGCCCGTACCCGCACCGTGACCTGGCGCGGCCTGACGTACACCTCCAGGACGCGGCTGTGGATCGACCACCGCGAGCAGCTGCTGCGCCGGGAACGTGTCTGGACCTGGCCGGCCTGCCCGGAACCGCTGGTGCAGACCTCGGCATGGCGGCTGCTGTTTCCCGCCGAGCTACGGCACCTGCTCGACACCGCCGGGTTCGACGTCGTGGCCCTGTTCGACAGCCCCGGCCCACGAACCGACCCGCCCTGGCATCCGGGAGCCGTGCTGTCGCGCGTCCTCTCCGGTGACCGCCTGCACCTGGTCGCCCGCCGCCGCAACGACGCGACGTGACCCGCACCCTTAGCGAAAGGACACCCACCATGATTCACTCGCCCGTCACCGCGTCGAGAGTGTCTCGCCGCGGCCTGCTCGGCGGAGCCGCCGCGATCTCCGCCGCCCTGCTGACCGGCTGCGGCCCGGGCGGCGACCCGGCCGCCAGCTCGGCCGGGCAACCCCGGCGCGGCGGTCGGCTGCGGGCGGCGTTCGCCGGCGGCGGCGTCAACGAGACGCTGGACCCGCACCAGGCGAACCTGTTCAACGAGGCGTCGCGGGCCAAGGCGATGTTCGACAAGCTCGCCGACTACGGCCCGGACGTCTCCATCCAACCCCGCCTCGCCGAACGCTGGGAACCCAACCGCGACCTGACCCGCTGGCGGATCACCCTGCGCCCGGCCACGTTCCACGACGGCAAGCCGGTCCGGGCCGCCGACGTGCTCTACAGCTACGCCCGGATCACCGATCCGAAGCGGGCCTTCCGCGCCAAGGCCAGCCTCGAACTACTCGACCTGCCCAACAGCCGCGCCGTCGACGACCGCACCCTGGAGCTGGCCCTCAAGCGGCCCTTCGCCGAGTTTCCCAACGCGCTGGCCGCGTTCGGCGCGTACATCGTCCCCGAGGGCGCCGACAGCTTCGAACGGCCCGTCGGATCCGGGCCGTTCACCTTCGACTCCTGGCAGCCCGGCCGGTCGCTGCTGCTCACCCGGTACGACGGCTACTGGGAGGGCGGCGCGCACCTCGACGAGCTGGAGTATCTGATCAGCAACGAGGAGTCGGCCCGGGTCAACGCCCTGCTCGCCGGCCAGGTGGACTACGCGCACGACATCACTCCCACCACCGCGCGTACCCACGCCGACGGCGGCCGCATGACAGTCATCCGGATGCCGAACAGCACCATGCAGTCGTTCGCCATGAAGGTCGACCGGCCGCCGTTCGACAACCGTGACCTGCGGGAAGCCATGTTCCTGCTCACCGACCGCCAACAGTTGGTCGACACCGTCCTCGCCGGAGCCGGGCAGGTCGGCAACGACCTCTTCGGCAAGGGCTACCAGTACTACGCCGACGACATCGCCCAGCGCACCCGCGACCTCGACCGCGCCCGGTTCCTCATCGACAAGGCCGATGCCAAGGGCCTGCGCATCACACTCGACACCGCGTCGGTGGCCAGCGGGTTCGTCGAGGCCGCCAGCGTCTTCGCCGAACAGGCCAAGCAGGCCGGCCTCGTGATCGAAACCGCGATGGGCAACAAGGACACCTACTGGAGGGACATTCTCGACTCCGGCGTGCTGGCCTCGTACCGCTCCGGTGCCATGCCCATCGAAACCCACATCTCGCAGCGGCTACTGACCAACTCCACCACCAACGCCACCCGGTGGGCCCGTCCCGAGTTCGACGCCCTTTACGCCAAGGCCGTCGCCAGCGCCGACGACGCGACCCGCCGCCAGGCGTACGGCGACATGCAGCGCACCCTGCACGCTGAGGGTGGATTCCTGATCTGGGGCTTCGCCGACTTCCTCGTCGCCACCGCCCCCGGCGTCGGCGGAGTGTCCGCCAACGCCCCTGCCAACACCCTCGACTGGGCCCGCTTCGACAAGGTCTGGCTGGGGTGAATCTGCCCCGCTACGCCGCCGGGCGGTTGTTGCTCGGCCTCGGGCAGGTCGCCGGGATCACCACCATCGTGTTCGTGCTCACCGAGGCGCTGCCCGGTGACGCCGCCGTGGTGATCGCCGGCGACCACCCCGACCCGGCCCGCATCGCCGCGATCCGGGCGCAACTGGACCTCGACCGACCGGCCTGGCAGCGGTACCTCGACTGGCTGGCCGACCTGATCCGCGGCGACCTCGGCGTCTCGCTGATCTCACAGCGGCCGATCGTCGACCGGCTCGCCGACAGCGCGGGCGCCACCCTGCTGTTGGCGGCGGTGACCCTCCTCGTGCTGATACCACTCGCCATCGCGCTGGGCATGCTGGCGGCCCGCCGAGAAGGGGGACGGCTGGATCGGGTGGTGTCCGCGGTGTCGGTCGCGCTGTACGCGGTGCCCGAGTTCGCCCTGGCGATCCTGCTCATCGCCGTCTTCGGCGTCCGACTCGGCTGGCTACCTCCCACCGCGTTCGGCGCCGACCTGCTCACCCAGCCGTCCGTGCTCGTGCTGCCGTTGCTCGTGCTGCTCGCCCGGCCGATCTGCACCATCAGCAGACTCACCCGCGCCGGCATGCTCGACGCCCTGCGCGGCGAGTACGTGAGCCACGCCCGACGGCTCGGCATCACCGGCAGCCGGCTCTGGCTTCGCCATGCCCTGCCCGGCGCTCTGGCGCCGATCGTGCAGCAACTCGCCCGCACCACCGACTGGCTGCTCGGCGGCGTCATCGTCGTCGAGGCGGTGTTCGTCATCCCCGGCCTCGGCACCGCCCTCGTCGATGCCGTGTCCACCCGCGACATCCCCACCGTGCAGGCGCTCTGTGTCCTGGTTGCCGTCACCACAGTGGTGGTGAACCTGGCCGCCGATCTGGTGGCGTTCCGCCTCGCACCCCGCACCGGGGCGGTGCGATGAGGCGGCTGCGTACCCTGACCGGGGCAGTGCTGCTCGCCGTGCCGCTCGCGCTGGCCGCGTTCGGCCCGCTGCTGGCAGGCGAGCCGGCCGACCGCACGTTCCCGTTCTCCGGCGACGGGGTGCTGGGCACCGACTTCGTCGGCCGCGACGTCGGACAGCAGGTCCTACTCGGCGGTCGGTCCGTCGTCGTGGTCGCCGTGTGCGCGACGATGCTGGCGTACCTCGTCGGCGTGCCGGTCGGCCTGCTGGCCGCCGCCACCCGCCGCCGGTGGGTCGACGAACTGCTCATGCGTCCGCTCGACCTGACTCTGGCGGTGCCGTCGCTGCTGGTGCTGATCCTGCTGGCCGCCACCGCGCCGCCCGGACAGCTCACCCTCGTCGGGATAGTCGCGCTGGTCGGACTGCCGGAGATCGCCCGGATCACCCGCGCCGCCGCGTTGCCGCTGGCCCACGGACCGGCGATGGAGGCGATGCGTCTGTACCGCGAGACCTGGTGGCGGCGTGGCCCCGGCTACGTCGGCACCGGCATCCGCCGGATCCTGCTCGCCGACGCCGGAGTCAGGTTCATCGGCGCCATGTATCTGGTGGCCACCGCCAGCTTCCTGGGCATCGGCGTGGCACCCGGCGCCGCGGACTGGGCCGTCATGGTGGACCGCAACCGCACCGGGCTGTTCCTCCAGCCCTGGGCCGTCGCCGTGCCGGCCGCGCTGATCATCTCCCTGGCCGTCGGTCTCAACCTGGTCACCGACCGGATGCTGACCACCCGCGCCATTCCCAGCCCGGCACCAGCACCCGCGCAGGCCAGGACGGGGGACCGTCCGCAAGGGAACGAAGCACTTCTCCAGGTGCAGGAACTGGCGGCCAGGACCGTCGACCGGACGTTGCTTGACGGTATCTCCTTCAGGCTGCCTGCCGGCGAGATCCTCGCCGTCATCGGCGCCTCCGGCAGCGGCAAGACCACCACCGCCCGGGCGCTGCTCGGCGAGGGCACCCCTGGCGTCACCCGCACCGGCACCATCACCCTGGCCGGCCAGCCCGTCACCACCGCCACCCCGCCCAAGCCCGGCACCGTCGGCTACGTGCCCCAGCAACCCGTCGCCGCGCTCAACCCCGTACGCCGGATCGGTGCTGTGCTCCACGAGATCGCCAGGCACCAGGCACCCGACGGCAGCCGCAGCGCCCACCAGCGCACCGTGGCGGCCGTACTCGAACGCGTCAGCCTGCCCGCCGACCGCCGCTTCCTGCGCCGCTTTCCCCACCAGCTCTCCGGCGGTCAGCAACAACGCCTAGTGATCGCGCACGCCCTGCTGGCGCACGCCGTCCTGCTCATCGCCGACGAACCCACCACCGGACAGGACGCGCTCACCCGCAACGACGTAGCCCGAGAACTGACAAAACTCGCCCGGGAGGGCATCGCCGTCATCCTGCTCAGCCACGACCTGCACCTCGTACGAGCCGTCGCCGACCAGATCCTCGTGTTGCACCGAGGCGCCGCCATCGAATACGGCCCGGCGGCCGAGGTGCTAGCCACGCCACGACACCGGGACACTCGGCAGTTGCTCGCGGCGCCGCCGGCCCGGCCGACGGCGGTGGTACCCGAGGACAGGCCGCTGTTGCAGGTCACCGGCCTGAGCGCGACCCACCGCGACGGCGGTCGCCAGCGCGAGGTGCTCCGCGACGTCAGCCTGGCCGTCCCCGCCGGACAGTGCCTCGCCGTGGTCGGCCGATCCGGAAGCGGCAAGACAACCCTCGCCCGCTGCATCGCCGGTCTGCATCCCGCCCGCACCGGCGACGTGACCCTCGGTGGGCATCACCTCGCCACTGACCTCGACCGACGCCAGCGGCACGAACTCGGTGCCATCCAGTACGTGTTCCAAGACGCACGAGCCAGCTTCAACCCGTACCTGCCGGTCCTGGACCAGACCGCCGGTCCCGCGCGTCAGCTGCGGAACGCCACGCCGGAGCAGGCCCGCCGCACCGCCCTCCGCCTGCTCGAACGGGTGGGCCTCGCCGAACATGCCGTGATCCAGCGTCCAGATCGGCTCTCCGGCGGCGAACTGCACCGCGCCGCGTTCGCCCGCGCGCTCGCCGGCGAACCCCGCGTCCTCATCTGCGACGAGACGACCGCCGGGCTCGACAGCGTCACGCAGCACGGCATCCTCACGCTCCTCGACGAGCTGCGGCGCAGCCTGCACCTGACCGTCGTCGTGATCAGCCACGACCGCGACGTGGTCGCTCACCTCGCCGACCAGATCGTCGTTCTCGACAACGGAGTCGTCGTCGACCGTGGCCCGGCCGACGCCCTGCTCACCCACGCAGACCACCCGTTGACCCGCGCGCTTCTCCACAGCGACCCGGCGACCGCCGGAGCACCGTCGGACCGGTGATCCGAGTGCCGCCCAAGTCTGGGGCCGCATTGGTCTCGACGCCGGTCATGATCGCACCGGCGCGGATGAAGGTGCCGCGTCGCCCCCTTGGGGCTTGGCGGAGCTCACGGCGGGGCGCTATGCTCCGCCGCGATGAATCCTCCTCTCAGATTGGGGGTCCGGTTCGTGCAAGGTGAGTGCTGATGCGCTCCCTGGCCGCGAATGCGGATTCTCGTCTTTCCCTCTGGCGGCGGGTACGCGAGTACGCCGTGCCGCCCCCCATGATCGAAGCTGCGACCGCTCGTCGTCAGGTGGGTGACTGGGCTGGCGCTTGCGCCGCCGCCCGCGTCGATGTCGACTTCGACCTGCGCGCCGTAATCCAACGGCACGGTCGTGCGGTGGCCACCTGGCTTCGGGCTGATCTCCGGCACCTCGCGCCTGACCTGCTGCGCTGGCACATGCCGAGGATCGCGCCTGACGGACTGCTGCGGCCGGGCCTGACCGTCTCGCTGGCCCGGTACGGTCCGGCGGAACACGATGGTGCCGAGCCGGTGCACCTCGTCGCCCGGACACCACCGGCCTGGGCGGATGCGGGCCAACGGATCAGCCTGGCATTGTGGACCGGATCTCCCGCCGAGACCCATCCTGACCGTCGGTTCCGCCTCGACCTGCATCGTCATCTGTGGGACGTACGCAGAGCCGATGAGCTACGGAGCCGGTCGGGCATCCAGCAGATGACATCCGATACCGCCTCCGCGACCAGCCCTGATCCGATCTGGGACGGGCTGCGAGAGTGCGGGTACGCGGTGCACCGGTGGGCGGCCGAGGCGGCGCTGCTGCTCCACGCCGAGGGGCAGGCCGGCGGCACCGTGGCGGTACGCATCGGCCCACGACGCCGTCTGCTCCTGGACATCGCTCCGGCGGGACCGGACCTCCGGCCACCTGCGGCGCGGATCGCCGGGGCGGCGCGGGCTTTTCGTGTCGCCGGGCTGCCGGTGCTGCCCGACGTGGCGACCTGGGTGACGCCTGACCTGGAGTTGCTGCGCCACGGGCTGATCGAGGTCGACCGGCTCCACCCGCTGGTGGCCGCCGCGCTCGCGCCCGGTCATCCATCAGCCGGCGTGCCGGCGTCCCCAGAGCCGGCAACAGCGCCACGTCTCGTGGCCTGCCGGGGAGCCTGGCACCGCATCGGCCCGGTGAACGGTGCGCTCACACCCCTCGACCACCACCCGGCAGAAATCCGCCGGGAGGAACTGTTGGCCGCGCTGACCGGCACCCCGTTGCCCTGCCTGCAGGCGATCGACGAAGCGCACCGCCGACCGGAGTGCCTTCCCGACATCCGCGCCCGCCTGGACCACGGCGACACCGCCGGTGCGCTGGCCACCGTCGAGGCCCTGCTCGGACCCGAAGCGCTCCTGCGCGACGGGAACCTGCGGGAGGAACTGGAGAACGCCGCGCTGCGGCGAATCTCGTACGGGCTGTTCCGGGCCGGGCTGATCGGACCTGGACCTGCTCCTTCCTTCTCGGACCTGCGGCCCAAGCGTGACCGCCGCTCTCACCCGCGCCACGCGATTCCCCGCTGACCAGCGGGCCTCTTTCCTCGCCCGGCTCCAGGCCGGTCCACCACGACCTCACAGGTGATCACAGATGCTTCCTACCCGCACCTTGACCGACCCCACCCCGATGTCGCAGCTCGACGTCGCCGCCGACCTGCTCGTGCTGCTCCACGACACCACCACCGAGACCCGGTCCGACCCGCAACTGGAGGCACTCACCCTGGCCGTGGCCGCCGACCTGCCGGTGCTGCTGTGGGGCGAGCCGGGAATCGGCAAGACCGCCGCGCTGACGCAGCTCGCCGCAGCCCTGGACCTACCGCTCACCACGGTGATCGCCAGCGTCCACGAGCCGTCCGACTTCTCGGGACTGCCCGTGGTCGGCGACGACCCGGCGACCCAGGGCGTTCCGATGGCGCCGCCGGACTGGGCCGTGCGCCTGGTACGCGCCGGTCGGGGACTGTTGTTCCTGGACGAACTCTCCACCGCCCCGCCGGCCGTGCAGGCGTCCCTGCTTAGGCTCGTGCTCGAGCGGCAGGTCGGCAGCCTGCGCCTGCCGGCCGGGGTCCGGATCGTGGCCGCCGCCAACCCGCGATCCTCGGCGGCCGACGGCTGGGAGCTGAGCCCACCGCTGGCCAACCGCTTCGTGCACTTGCGCTGGACCCACGACCACGAAGTCGTCGTACGCGGCCTGAGCGGGACCTGGCCCCGGGCCACGCTGCCCCGGCTCGACCCGGAACGGCTGCCGGACGCTGTCACCTTCGCTCGTCGCGCGGTGTGTGGGCTCCTGTCGGCCCGCCCGGGGCTCGTTCACCGGCTACCCACGAGTGAGGCTGGTCGCGGTGGCCCGTGGCCGTCACCCCGCAGCTGGGAGATGACCCTGCGCCTGATCGCCTTCGCCACTGCGGCCGACACCTCCCGGGAGGTCCTGTCGAATCTGGTCAGAGGCACCGTGGGCGATGGCCCGGGACTGGAGCTACTGGCCAGCCTGGACCGGATGGACCTTCCCGACCCCGAGGCGCTGCTGGCCGACCCGGCCACGGCCGTTCTGCCCGAGCGGGGCGATCTGCGCCAGGCCGTGTTGGACGGCGTGGTGGAGGCGGTGCGCCGGCGTCCGGAGCGGTCCCGCTGGGACGCCGCCTGGGCACTGCTGGTCCGGGCACTGGAGACGGGTGCTCCGGACCTCGTGGTCGTACCCGCGTCCACCCTCGCCCGACTGCGCCAGCAAGACTGGGACGTGCCGGCGTCGATCGAGCGGCTCGCCGGGGCGGTGTCCCTGTCCCAGCGAGCAGATCAGACGGCGGCCCGGGCCGCGGCGGGCGCGGGGACCGGCCGATGAGCATCGACCATGCCAGGACGTTGACGCTGGACCGGGACAAGCTCTTCACCGCCCGGCTGCACGCCGCCCGGGTCCGGCCCTACCTGGCGACGGCGCTGTTCGCCCTGCACGTGGTCGAGTCCCGGAGGGTGCCGACGATGGCAGTGGACGCGCACTGGCGTTGCTACGTCTCGCCCGCCTTCGTATACCGGACCTCGGTGGAGGAGCTCGCCGGAGTGTGGGTGCACGAGGTCTCGCACCTGCTCCGTGACCACCATGGGCGCAGTGACCGGGTCGCCCGGGAACGCGGGCTGACTGGGCCGGGGGAGCGGCTGCGGATGAACATCGCCGCGGACTGTGAAATCAACGACGACGTGTTCGGGGAGGGGCTGGCCCGCCCCGAAGGCGCGGTCGAGCCCAGCTCTCTGCTGCTGCCCGAGGGGCAACTGATGGAGGACTACCTGCGTCAGTTCCGGCTCGGACCGCGTACCCAGCACCTGGCCTGGCTGGACTGCGGCAGCGGCGTCGACGGGTTGCCGCGGGAATGGGACCTCGGACCCGACGGCGCACACGCGCTCAGCCCTCAGGAACGGGACGCGGTGCGGTTCCGGGTGGCCGAGGGCATCACCGGCCGACCGGGAAACGTCCCCCAGGGCTGGCGCCGGTGGGCGGAGCAGGCATTCCAGCCACCGCAGCCGTGGCGGGAACTCCTGGGAGCGGCGGTCCGTTCGGCGGTCTCGACGCCCGGGGTGGGCGAGGACTACACCTACGGCCGGCTGTCGCGGCGCTCCGCCGGCATACCCGGCGTCGTTCTGCCGGCGCTGCGACGCCGGCCCCCGCGGGTCTGCGTCATCATCGACACGTCCGGCTCGGTCAGCGACGCCGAACTGGGCAGTGCCCTGCTCGAGGTTGCCGCGATCTCCCGGGCCGTGGGTGGCCGTCGCGACCTGGTGACCGTCCTTCCCTGCGACGCGTCGGCCCAGGTCGTCCGCCCACTGTGCCGGGCCGAGGACATCCCGCTGATCGGTGGTGGGGGTACGGATCTGCGTACGGGTTTCGCCCGCGCGCTTCGGCAGGGCCCATGCCCGGACGTTGTCGTCGTGCTGACCGACGGGCAAACGCCCTGGCCGGCCTCACGGCCGCCCTGCCGCACCGTCGTAGGGCTGTTCCACCGCGCCGTCAGGTGGGACGAGGACGACCCGGACTACCGGCCGGATTCCTCGCCCGAGTGGGCGCGCGTGGTCACCATCGGCGCCGCTCCGACCGCCCGGTGAGCCCCGGCCCGGCCCTGGACGGCAGCACGATGTCGAGTGCGCGCTTCCGGCGGGCTGTCGACGAGGGCGACCTGCCTGCGGAGACCGATCTGGCGCTGCTGCTCAGGTGCGTCATGACGATCGGCAACGGCGTTGTGGTGCAGCAGGCCACCAGGGCCTGGCAGCTTCCGCTGCCAGGCCCTGGTGGGTGAATGATCAGGCGCAGGTTTTGCCGTTCAGGGTGATCGGCGCTGGCGTGTGCGGCGTGCCGGTGGCGTTGAAGCCGAAGGTGACGGCCCCGCCGTTCGGGATGCTGGCGTTGTAGGCCAGGTTCGAGGCGGTCACTGCGGTGCCGTTCTGGGTGATCGCGGCGTTCCACGGGGTGGTGATGGTGCTGCCGGCCGGCAGATTCCAGGCCAGCTGCCAACCGTTGACGGCGGCGGCAGAGTTGTAGATGGTCACGTTCGCGGTGTAGCCGCCCGACCAGGTGGTGACCTGGTAGGACACCTGACAGGTCGCCGGGCCCGCGGTGGCGGTCACCGGGACGATGTCGCCGAAGTCGTCGCGTACGGTGGCGAAGTCCTGGAAGCCGATGCCGGTGCCGGCACCGCTGGTGTGGGTGCCGGCGGCCAGCACCGATCCGTTCGGGTTCACCTGGTAGAGCGGGCCGCCGCTGTCGCCGCCGTAGCCGGTCTCCCCGCCGTCCAGCTGGGTGGCCTCGACCAGGTCCTGCTCGTCGGTGTAGTGGAACTGCACCTCAAGGTTGCAGATCGGCTCGCCGTGGATCTCGGCGGTGGTCTGTCCGGACTGGCAGAGGATCTGGCCGGGGAAGACCTGAGTCCAGCCGGCCACCGGCACCGTCGTCGACTCGTGCAGGCCGCCGACGTACACGTCACTGCCGGCCGACGCTGCGCTGAGCAGAGCGATGTCGTGCGGGCCGTGGCGCTCGACGATGAACCCGATCGGGTCGCCGACGCCGTCGAACCACTCGCCGCCGAGCGGTCCGCAGTGCGCGGCGGTCAGCACATACGGGGTGTCATCGGCGAGATCGCGTACCCCGAAGCCGGACGTGCAGAGGTCACCGCCGCCGTTCCAGATGCGCGCGCCACCGTTCCATGGGGCCGCGTCGTCGAAGCGGGTGGCGTGCTGCTCCAGCTTCTCCGCCGCGACGGTGCTGGTCTTCACGCCGGTGGCGGGCAGCGCCGGGACCTTCGCGCCGCCGGTGGTGTCGACGGCGACCTCCAGCCCACTGCCGTCGGTCTTGATCCGCACGGTGTGCGCGGCATCCGCGTGGTCCTTCGCCACGACTCGGCGCAGCTTCGCTGCCGCGGCCTGTAGCTCTCTGCCGCTGTACCGGGCCGGCTCGACCCGTACCTCGGCGAGTTTCCCGACGCTTCGCACGGCGGTGGCGATGTCGGCCGGCACCGACCCCTTCCACCAGAGTGTGACGTGCCCGTCGACCAGGCCGAGGCCGGCGTAGCCGCGCGGCTCACCTGCCTCCACAGCGGATCGGATGACGCTGGCAGCGTCGACGAGGGCCACCTGCCCGGCCATGCGCTTCTGCACCGTGGGTGACAGCCTGTCAAAGAGATTCGCGGCGGGTACGCCGGACGGTGCGGCCGGCGAGGCGGCGGCGGCCCCGGCCGTGGTCAGTCCGACAGCGGAGAGCGTGAGCAGGGCGGCCGTGGCCACCCGCAGGGCGGTTCGGAAAGTCTGCATGGCCCAGAGTCAACCGAGAGTGACGGCGCGGATCCATGCAGAAGAATCGGCAACTTCACCGTGAGCATGTGTTCAGTAACACAGCGGCAGGGGTGATGCTACCGGAGCGTAGTCACTAGCGTCCCTCTGAGGGGCTGAGCACACCCATCGGGGGGGGGCGGGCTGTGAGTGATTGTGGACGACTCGCGGGCGGTTCCGCGCTGAGGGTGCTGCGCACCGCCGCCGGACTGACCATTGACGACCTGGCCAAACGATCGGGCGTGAGCCCGCGCACCATCGGCGGCATCGAGCGGGGCCGGATCCGGCGTCCACACGAAGGCACCCTCGCCGCGCTGGCGGAGGCCCTGCGCCTCGGGCCGGACGACGGCACCCGGCTGCGGGCCGCGGTCCGGATCGAGCCGGCGGCGACCGGGCTGCCCAGGCTGACGCCCTGTTTCACCGGGCGCGACGACGACCTCGACTGGCTGGCCGACGCCGTGGCCCGGCACCGGGTGATCGAGCTGGCCGGCCTGCCCGGCATCGGCAAGAGCGCGCTGGCGGCGCAGGCCGCCGCCAGGCTGAGCGGTGACTTCCCGGACGGGGTGCGGTTCGTGGGGCTGACCGGCTCGCCCGCCCCGCACCCCGCCGCGCTGGCCCGGGAGCTGGCGCGTTCGCTGGGTGTCGACGTGCCGGGTGATGACGCCTTCGCGGTCGCGGCGTGGCGGCGACTGCTCGACGAGCGGCGGTTGCTCCTGGTCTTCGACGATGCGGCCGACGCGGTCCGGCTGGCACCGCTGCTGCCGGACCGAGGGGCATCGGTAGCGGTGGTGACCACGTCCGGGCGGTTGCGCCTGCCACTGGGGCGCGCGCGGCGGGTGCTCACACCGTTGCCCGCGCCCGACGCCGAGCTGGCCCTGTATCGAATGATCGGTCCGGCGGTCCCGGACGCGGGGGCGGCCGAGCTGGCGCAACACTGCCACGGTCTTCCGTTGGCGCTGCGTACCGTGGCAAACCGGGTGCGGACCCGGCACGCGTGGTCGATCGAGCGTCTCAGGGCACAGCTCGACCGGCCGGGGCGGCAGCTGGCGGCGCTCACCGCCGGTGACCTGTCGGTGGGCGCGGCCCTCGACCGCGGTTACCGGCAGTTGCCGGAGTCGCTGCGCGCGGCGGTCCGCGCGCTGGCCGCGCCGGTGCCGCCGGCGGCGGCGGTCGCCGACCTGGACGGTTGCGGGTGGATCGCCCGCGATCACGGGGTCAATCCGATTTTGTACGCGTTCGCGGTAGCCCGCGCCGGGGGCGCACGGGCGACGGTGCCGCTCACCGCAGCCTGAGTTCGCGGCGGCCCGCCGATGCGGGCGCACCGCGGTGCTCATCCCTACGCGACGCGATCCGCCGCAGCTCAGCCACTCACCGCCCCGGAGTTCAGCTCGGCCAGCGCCGCACGGGCGCGAGCGACGCTCTCGGCGTCACCGAGCGAGTCGGCCAGCTCGACCGCCGCTGCCAGATACTCACCCGCTTCCGCGGCGCGGCCGGTGCGCCGCAGAGCCTCGGCCAGCCCGATCAGCGCGGCCAACTCCTGGGTTCGCAGCCCGCAGGCGCGTGAGCCCGTCACCGCCTCGCGAAGGGCGCCGACCGCCTCGTCCCAGCGTCCCAGATCCGCCAGGTTCGACCCGATCCACCGGCAGGTGATCGCGTCCGAGTAGGCGCGCGGAACTGCCGCGATCGGAAACTCCGCGTCGCGCAGTAACCGCAGCGTACGCCGGTGCGCCCGCAGCGCGTCGGGCGTGCGGCCGAGCGCCCGCAACGCTATGCCGGTCATCGACACGGCCTGCACCGTGCCCTCGTGATCTCCGGCCGCGCTCAGCACGCCGCTTCCCCGTCGTAGCAGCCGCAGGGCGGCGTCAAACTCGCGGAGCCGCAGCTGCGCGGACGCGGCGTAGAGCAGCGCCCAGCCCTGCTGAGCACGGTCGCCAGCACGCCGGGCCGACCGCAGCGCCGCCCGGGCGGTGGCCAGGCCCGCGGACGCGTCGTTCAGACAGAGCGTCTGCGCCCAGGAAAGATAGTTCAGGTGCGTGGCCTGCCGGGCCAAGTCGCCGGTGCGGGTCGCCGCCTCGGCAGCCAGCCGGAAGACCTCCGGCCAGATGTCCAGGTAGATTCGCTGGTCGGAGAACCAGTGCAGCGCATCGGAGACCGCGACGACCAGGTCGTCCCGCCCGGTCTCGGCCGCGATCCGCAGCGCCGGGAGCCAGTTCTCCCGCTCGGCGTCGAGCCAGTCGCGGGCCTGGTCGGCATCCGATTCGTCGTCCGGCGCCGGCCCACCCGGCTCGAAGTGCCGCCCGGCCCGGACGGTCGCCTCCAGCAGCCACGTCACCAGGCTCTCCCGCAGCGCTGGCGCGGCCGACGGCTCGTCCCGCTCCAGGCAGGTCATGGCGAAGTCGCGGACCAGGTCGTGCAGCCCGTAGCGGTCCGGTGGCCGGAGCCCGAGCAGCCCGGACTCGACCAGCCCGTCGAGCCGGTCCTCAGCCTCGGTCACATCGACTCCACACAGCACGGCTGCGGCGTCCGCGGTGAAGTCCGGCCCCGGGATCAGCGCCAGTCGCCGCAGCGTCGTGCGCCCGGTCACCGAAAGCCAGCGGTATGACAGCGCGAGCGCCGCGGACAGGCCGGAGTTGTCACCGTCGATGGCAGCGACCCGATTCCGGGCCTGCGCGAGGCGCGCGTTTAGGTCGGCGACGGTGAGTGCCGGGTCGTCGCGCAGCCGCTGCCCGGCGATCCGCAGCGCGAGCGGCAGGTGCCCGCAGTGCGTGGCGAGTGCGGTGATCCGCTCCGGCGCGACGTCCTCGACCCGGCCGACGGCCCGCAGCAGCGCCGTCGACTCGGCCGGTGACAGCGGCTCCTGCGGCAGCCAGTGCACCGCCTCCAGCCCGCTCAACCAGCGCCGGCAGGTGAGCAGCACCAGGGCTGGGCCGTCGCCGGGCAGCAACGGCCGCACCTGCTCCTCGGAGGCCGCATTGTCCAGCACCAGCAGCGCTCGCCGGTGCCGCAGCAGCCCACGGTAGATCCGAGCCCGCTCGTCGACGTCGGCCGGTATCCGTGACTCGCTCAAGCCGAGCGCCAGCAGCAGCCGTTGCAGCACCTCACCGGCGCTCGCCGGGTGCTGGTGGGTGCCGCGCAGATCGACGAAGAACCGCCCGTCCGGGTACCGCTCGGTGAGGTCGTGGGCCGCGCGCAGCGCCAGCGCCGTCTTGCCGACGCCAGGCTGCCCGGTGAGTACGGCGACGACGGCCGGCGGTTCCGCCGACTCGACGAGTTCGCCGAGCCTGCCGAGCGACTCGGCCCGGCCGGTGAAGTCGGCGGGCGGCGCAGGCATCGGGCACGGCCCGAGCGGCGGCCGGCCGGCGCGGGCGGTCTCCTCGATCAGGGCGCGGTCGCCGGCGGGCGGCGCCAGCACGTCGAGGACTGCGGTCAGGGTACGGCGCTGTGGCCGGCGAACCAGGTCGCGCTCGAGGTTGCTCAGCGCCCGGCTACTCACGCCGGACCGGTCGGCGAGTTCCTCGATCGTCAGCCCGGCGGCCGCTCGATGGTGCCGCAGCAGCCGCCCCAGGCTGGTGCCCTCGCCCGCCCGCACCCGACCCTCGCCTCCGTACCACGTGGATGGCGTCATCCTATCGACGGATATCGTCAAGGTCGAGGTGCCGATGCCCCAGACCCGGTCCAGAGGACTGGCCTGCTCCCACGTCCTCTGGTCGAAGCCGGCACCCTGCCGGCCCAGTATTGCCCATCCGATTCCTAACCGGCGTTCCGCCGCGTGAAGTAGGTGTTGGCGGCGGCGAGTGCGCCCATCCAGAGCACCACCTCCGGGCCGGTCCCCGGTAGACCACGTGCGGGAGGCGGGTCCAGGGTTGGGCCGTGCCGGGAAGGCGACAGCCGTTCAGTCTCCTTCTGCGCGTTGGTTTCGGATCAGGGTGAGCAGCGTGGTGTGGGTCTGTTCGTCGGCGGCCACGACGAGGCCGCCCGCACCGGTGTGGAGGGGTTGACCGTGGATCCCGCTGACCACACAGCCGGCTGCGTGGCAGAGGGCGATGCCGGCGGTGAAGTGGACATTCCCCGATAGGGGGCCGTCGGTGACGTAGGCGGCACGACGGCCGGCGGCGACCCAGGCCACCGCCAGGGTGGTGGAGACGACGCGTGGGCGGAACCGCGCGATGAATCGGGGGTCGGAAAGTAACCGGGCGGCCCGGAAAACCCGTTCGTTGGGAAACGGTGCGTCGAGGTTGACGTCCACCAGCCCCGACTCGGCTGACGGGGCCAGTGGTTCGTCCACGCCATCGCGTCGCACGTGGGCCCCAGCGCCGTCGGTCCAGAACACCTCGCCGGTGAACGGATCTGCCGAGGCTGCCACGAGAGCCCGCGTCCCGGTTTGCAGGGCCACGTTGACCGAGACCAGCATGTTGTGTACGGCGAAGTTCAGCGTCCCGCACAGCGGGTCGACCAGCCAGGTGCGTCCGTTTCCGTCGGACCCGGTGCGCCCACTCTCCTCCGCCACGACGAGGTCGTCCGGCCGGGCGGCGTGCAGGACGTCGAGGATGGCTCTCTCTGCTTCGATGTCGGCCGTCGTGGCGAAGTCCTCGCCAGACTTCTTCCACCGGCTCAGCGACAACCCGTAGTAGGAGCGCACCACCGTCGCGCCCGCCTCTGCCGCTTTGATGACCAGATCGCGATCGTCGATCGACATACTCGAACGTTAGACGGTGGGCCTTCACCTGCGGTCGGAGGTGAGCCAGACCGGCCGGCAGGTGGACGGTGGCCGGTGAGGCCGCGTCGAACTGCGACAACGGTCCGGTCTCAGGTCGATGACAGCTCCCCGCTGCCTCGTAGAATCAGGTCCTCGAAGTCCAGACGACGGGGGTCGGTGATGCGGGCAGCGAAGATCAGCTGGTCGACGGGTGCTGCCTCGCTCGCCTTGCTGGCGCTCGGCTGTGCGGCCCCAGACACCCGGGTCGGCGACGCGCAGGCGATACCCACAAGTCCGTCGGCGTCGCCCGCGGTGGCGGCGGAGCCGACCGGTCCGCAGGCGGACGCACCCCCCAACCACGCCGACAACAACGGCTGGAAGCAACGGCACGAACTCTCCGCCGCGGACCAGCGAACCGGCCAGAGACTTGCCGCGCAGATCCGGCCCAGGCTTGACGAACTACGCGCGGCGGGGGATTTCGCACCGGCGTCCACCCAGCGAGCGCTGCTCGACCTGGGCATCAAGGCAGACGCGATCGAGGTCACGGCCATGCGGCCGCCGATCGGTCAGGAGGCATCCCCGCCGGGCGCGGTGTACGCGGTTCGCTTCGCGGACGTGGGCTGTGTGATCGGGGACGTGCGGCCCGACCGAGTCATGGTCGAGGTCACCGGCTCGGCTGCCGAGTTCGGGTGCCTGGAGCCGTTCTCGCACTGACGCCGCGGGGAATGTCACCGCGCAGCGTGATGCGGTGCATGACCCGCCGATCGGATCCGTAGTCACGGTTGGCGTAGTGAGCGGTACTGCGGTTGTCCCAGAGCGCCACGTCCCCGGCTTGCCAGCGGTGCCGCACGATGTGCTCGGGCTTGGTGAGGTGGGCGTAGAGCAGGTCCAGGATGGCTCGGCTCTCGAAGTCCGAACACGCCGACGATGTGCGAGGTGAAACCCGGGTTCACGAAGATCCCGCGACGACCGGTCTCGGGATGGACCCGGACCACCGGGTGCTCGACCGGGTCCAGCCGGGACACCTGTCGGCCCTCCCACACGTTGCCGCCACGTTGCGCCAGGTAGTAGCCGAACTCGCGGGTGCCGTCGTGGATGGCGGTGAGTTGATCGACAAGCCGTCGTACCGGTTCGCTGAGCGACTCGTACGCCAGTTGTGCGTCGGCCCAGTTGGTGTCGCCGCCGGTCGGCGGAAGGACGACGGGGCGCAGGATCGAGCCGAGCGGCGGTCGCTTCATGAAGGTGACGTCGGTGTGCCATACGTCGGCGAAGCCGTTGTCGGTGCTGTCGAGGGCGTATATCTCGGGGTGAGCGTCATCGACGCCGCCGATCACCGGGTGCGAGGCGGTCAGTTCGCCGAGCCGGCGGCCCAGGCGAACCTGGCCGTCGTCGTCGAGGCGCTGGCCGCGGAGGAAGAGCACCTTACGCTCGACCAGAGCGGCACGTAACGCGACGATCTCCTCGTCGGTGGCGGTGGCCAGATCCAGACCGTGGATCAGGGCGCCGAAGTGCGGTCCGAGCGGCTCGAGGTCGAGCTGCGTGGCGACCTTTGTCATGCGGATGCTCCTTCGCTTCGGACGGCGTGTCCGATCTCGGCTCGCAGGGCGGCATAATCGGGCAGGCCCCGCAGGTCGTCCGGGGTGATGCCGGCGCGGGGTAGCGGGATGGGCAGGTCCAGGACGATCCGACCGGGGCGAGGGCTGAGCACCACGACCCTGCTGCCGAGGAAGACCGCCTCGTCCACGCTGTGCGTGACGAAGATCGAGGTACGCCCGGTCGCGGCGCTGACCGAGCGCAGGTCTTCCTGGAGGCGCTCGCGGGTGAGCGCGTCGAGCGCGGCGAATGGTTCGTCGAGCAGCAGTAGTGGGCGGTCGGCGGCGAGGGCGCGGGCGATCGCGACTCGCTGCTGTTGGCCGCCGGAGATCTGCCAGGTGCGGCGCTTCGCCACGTCGGGCAGCCCGACCCGCTGAAGTAACGCGTCGACGCCATCGGTGGACTGCCCGGCGTAACGCAGAGCCAGCTCGATGTTGCCGCCGACAGTTTTCCAGGGAAAGAGCCGGGGCTGCTGGAAGACCAGGCCCGCGCCGCGCCCTGGGATCGGTGGCACCCCGCCGGTCAGGACCGTGCCGGTGGTGGGCCGTTCGAAACCGGCGATCAGCCGCAGCAGTGTGCTCTTACCGCACCCGGACGCGCCGACCAGGACGAGGAACTCGCCCGGCGGCACCGCCAGGTTGAGGGGACCGAGGGCGACGGTGTCGCCGTACCTGTGCTCGACGTCGGTGACGGCGATCGCCGGGGTGCCACCGGACTCAGCCGAGGGCATCGGGTAGTCCTTCGGTGTAGATGGCGGCCTGCACGGTTGCCAGGTCCGGTACGGCGTCGATCTTCTGCTGGTCCTTGAGGAACTGTGCCGCGCTGACCAGGTTTTCGGCGAGCTTGCCCTTGGCCACGGAGTTGCCGAGCCATTCGGCGCCGGCCAGATCCGCCGGTTTGAGGAAGACACCTTGCGAGAGCTGCTGCTGCGCTTCCTCGGGGCTGAGGTTGAGTTCGGCGCCGACCGACTTCGCTGCCGCCGCGGGGTTGTCGTGGATCAGGTTCAGGGCCTGGGACTGCGCTTTGCGCCAGGCGTCCACTGCCGCCGGGTGCGCCTGGATGAAGTCGGTGGCGACGACGCCGAGGTCCAGCGTGGGCTTGCCGTCGGCGGCGAGCTCGCGACTGGTGACCAGCACCGTACCGGTCTTTCTGAGTTCGTCCAGCGACGGCAACCAGGAGTAGGCCGCGTCCAGGTCGCCTCGGGTCCAGGCGGCCAGGATGTCCTGGGGCTCCAGGTCGACGATGGTGACCTCTGATTCCTTGATGCCGGCCCGATCCAACGCGGCCAGCAGGCTGTAGTGGGCGGTGGAGGCGAACGGGGTCCCGACCTTCTTGCCGCGCAGTCCGGCCACATCCGTGATCCCGGCGCCGTTGCGGGCCACCAGTGCCTCGTTGTCGCCGGCCACGTCGAGCACGAAGGCGACCTGATACGGAATGTTCAGTGGTGCGGAGAGTCCGCGGGCGACCGGACTCGACCCGATTGCCGCGATGTCGATGCTTCCGGCGACGAAGGCGGTGTTGATGCTCGCACCGGAGTCGAACTTGGTCCAGGTGATCTGGTAGTCGGGTAGGGCATCCTCCAGCAGCCCTTGGTTCTTCACGATCAGGTCGCCGCTCGGGAATGCCTGGTAGGCGATCCGGATGGTCTTGCGGGCCGGGTCGCCGCCGCTGGCGGCACCGTCTCCGCAGGCGGTCAGGAGCAGGGACACGGCTGCCAGCAGACTGACTGTCTTGCGCATCTGGTGTTCTCCTAGATCTGGCCCCGCCACGGAATGAGCCGGTTCTCGGCGCTCCGTAGCAGGGCATCGATGATGAGGCCGGACAGGCCGATGGCGAAGAGGCCGAGGACGACGACGTCGGTCTGGGAGTAGCGCTGGGCGTCGCGGACCATGCCGCCGATGCCGGGCACGCCGTTGATCGTCTCCGCGGCGACCACCGAGGAGTACGCCACCCCGACCGCGATCCGGATTCCGGTGAAGATCTCCGGTAGCGCGTGGGGTAGCACCACGTCGCGGATCACCTGAGCACGACTGGCACCGAGCGCCCGGGCGGCCTCCACCAGACCGGTCGGTGCGGCGTAGACGGCTGCCGCGGTCGCGACCGCCACCGGCGGCATCGCGGCGATGGAGAGCAACCAGAGCTTCGGGGTCTCGTCGATGCCGAACCAGATGATGAAGAGGCTGAAGTAGGCGAGCGGGGGAAGGGCCCGGACGAAGGTGACGACCGGCTCGATCACCACCCGGATCCAACTGACGGTGCCCATCACGACGCCGAGGAGCACCCCACCGGCGACGCCGATCACGGACCCGATCAGGATGCGCCGCAGGCTGACGCCGAGGTGCTCGATGAGCAGGTGTCCGCTGTAGCCGCGGATGCCGTCGTGGGTGGTCGACGTCTGGACCAACTGGTGCCACACCGCGCCGGGGGAGGGGATGAAAGTCGGGTTTCTGGTGACCCGGGCGGCGACTTCCCAGAGCCCGTAGAGCACGACGAGGGCGAGTAGCCGGAGCAGGATCCGGCGGCGTCGTCCGCCACGGGGCGTCAGAGCCCCTCGGGTGACCGTCAACGCACCGGTCGAGGTTTCCGTGGCGGGTGGCACGGGGACTGTGGTGGTCACCCACTTTTCCTATAGCGACAGTAGGGAATAGGCAAGCGGAGATCAAAGGACGGGACGGTCGCGAGATCGTCGCACGAGGTTGTTTTTTGTTACGACTGGAGCAACCCGGCAACAGAAGCCTAAAGCAACGGCAACCATCGATCGGCTGCTTCGCCCTAGCTTTGGTGGCGCACCGAACACGGTGCACCACAAGGGTTTCCGCACATCACCATCCTCAAAGGATGAGAGTGCGGAGCGCGCCGGCCGCTGCCACGGTCGGCTCAGGAAGGAGCAACCACGTGAGGCTCACCCACCTCGTCACCCGTCGCCGGCTCGGCACTCTGGGCACCGCGGCTCTCGCGGGTGCGCTACTCGCCACCGCCGGGGTCAACCCGGCGGCGGCGACGCCCACCGGCACCGTCCTTGGCGCCGACCTGTCGACCGCCGTCGCGGGCAGCTACATCGTCGTGCTCAAGGACGGGCAGCAGCTCACCCGCTCCCGTGCGGAGGGTCTCACCACCCGGCACAGCGGCCGGGTCGACCGGATCTACGGGCGGACGGTCAACGGCTACTCGGCCACCCTCACCGAGCGGGCCGCCCGCCGGCTGGCCGCCGACCCGGCGGTCGCCTACGTCGAGCAGGACCAGCGGGTGCAGGCCCTGGCCACCCAGACCAACCCGCCGTCCTGGGGCCTTGACCGCATCGACCAGCGGAACCTGCCGCTGAACCAGTCGTTCACCTACGGTCCGAGCAACGGCGTGCGGATCTACGTGGTGGACACCGGGGTCCGGATCACCCACCAGGACTTCGGTGGCCGCGCGGTGCACGGCTACGACGCGGTCGACAACGACTTCAACACCGACGACGGCAACGGGCACGGCACCTTCGTGGCCTCTGTCGCCGCAGGTAGCGCCTACGGGGTGGCCAAGAACGCCACAATCGTCGGGGTGCGGGTGCTCAACAACAGCGGCTCCGGCACCACGGCCGGAGTCATCGCCGGTGTCGACTGGGTGACCGCGAACGCCACCCGGCCGGCCGTGGCCAACCTGAGCCTCGGCGGCGGCGCCAGCACCACCCTCGACGCCGCGGTCCGTCGCTCGATCAACGCGGGCATCACCTACACCATCGCCGCGGGCAACTCGGGCGTCCCGGCCACCGGAACCTCACCGGCCCGGGTCACCGAGGCGCTGACCGTCGGTGCCACCGACCGCACCGACACCCGTCCCACCTGGTCGAACTACGGCACCGCACTGGACCTGTTCGCCCCGGGTGTGTCGATCACCGCCGCCTGGCGGACCAGCGACACCGCCACGTACACCGGCAGTGGCACCTCGTTCGCCGCCCCGCACGTGGCCGGCGCCGCCGCGATCTACCTGCGGAACAACCCCTCGGCGGCACCGGCGGCGGTGAACGCGGCGATCGTCGCCGCAGCGACCCCGAACGTGGTCATCAACCCCGGAGCCGGATCACCGAACCGCCTGCTCTACATCGGCACCTTCGGGAGCTGATTCGCACGACGACCGGCAGCACGAGCGTCCGCGCCGATAATCGGCGCGGACGTTTCGCCTGCTCGGCTCACCGCCGAGGGTGTCATCGGTCGTGCATCAGCACCATCCGGCGGGCCCGACAGGGCACCACAATGGACCGACGCGGGTGCCAGCGTGCGTCGTGGACGACGGTGATGCGCAGAGTCACTGGCGGTGAGGCCAGCAGGTGTGGCAACATCGGCTGCGGTCATGAGTGTCAGCGTCAAGGCCCCGGCCTGCTGGCCGGCAACCCTCGTGCGTCCGCGGTGGGGTGCCTCCGGGTGAGGACCAGGCCGCCGGCGACCGCCGGATAGGCAAGCGCGGACCCGTATGGGTCCACCGTCACGAAGGACCAGTGTGCCCACGATCGCTCCCGTGGTGCTCGGCGCGGATCTGCCAGTCCGTCTTTCCGACGGCACCACCGTCGCATACGCCAACCTCGACTACGCCGCTACCGCACCCTGCCTCGCTGCCGCCGCCGATGCGGTGAACGAACTCCTGCCCTGGTACGCCAGTGTGCACCGGGGCGCCGGCGCGGCGTCGCGTCGGTGCACACTGGCGTACGAGCAGTCCCGCCAGACCATCGCGGATTTCCTCGACACCCGGCCCGACGACCATGTGATCTTCACCCGGAACACTACCGACGCGATGAATCTGCTCGCCCGGGCACTGCCACCCCACGCCACCGTGGTGACCTGGGCGGGCGAGCACCACGCGAACCTCCTGCCCTGGCCGCGGGTTCACTGCCTGCCGGTGCCCGCGGACCTGCCGGCGGTGGTGTCCGGGCTGACCCGGGCACTGGCCGACCTGGGCAGCGCAGGCCCCGTGCTGGTGGCGGTCACCGGCGCATCAAACGTCACCGGAGAGGTCTGGCCGATAGCCGAACTCGCCGAGGTCGCGCACCGGCACGGTGCGCGGATCGCCGTCGATGCCGCCCAGTTGGCCCCGCACCGTCCGGTCTCGATGACCGCCGCCGGCATCGATTACCTGGCGCTCTCCGGGCACAAGCTGTACGCGCCGTTCGGCGCGGGAGTGCTGGCCGGCCGGGCCGACTGGCTCGACGACGCCGCCCCGTATCTCGCCGGCGGCGGGGCGACCAGGCACGTCGGTGACGAGGCGGCCGAGGTGCAATGGCAGTCTGGTCCCGCTCGGCATGAGGCCGGCACACCGAATCTGCTGGGCGCGGTTGCGCTCGCCGCCGCCTGCGCCACGCTCGCCACCTCACCGGCGGTGCTGGCTCACCACGAACAGGATCTGCTGACGCGGTTGCGTGACGGGCTCGCCGCCCTGCCTCAGGTGGCGGAACTGCGAACGTTCGACGTCGACCACGACCGGGTCGGCATCGTCAGCTTCGCGGTCGCCGACCAGCGAGCAGCGGACGTCGCCTACCGGCTCGCCGCTGACCACGGTATCGGCGTGCGTGACGGGTTGTTCTGCGCCCACCCGCTCGCCCGCACGTTGCTGGCCGACGCAGCCGAGCGGCTCGACCGCCCGACCGACAGGTATGCGGTCCGGGCCAGCATCGGCATCGGCACGACCGCCGAGCACATCGACCGGCTTCTGCGCGGGCTGCGGGAGATCGTGACGTCGCCGGCTCCGATGACGTGACGCCCAGGCGAGCAAGCGCTACCCGGTCACGCGGCCGTGAGTCGGTCCCGGTCATGCGGCTGCGACCAGTCCAGGTCCACCGGATCCACGACGATCCGCTCGGGCCCGTGCGCTCGGATGGCGGACCGGTCACGGCGGTAGCTGTCGAAGTCCGTGGTGTCCCGGAATGCGGGCAGTTGGTAGAGGTCACGGGCGTAGGCCCACAGATTCGGAAAGCCGGTCAGTCCCCGTTCACTGATCTTGCCGAGCGGATTGTCGAGCAGGTCGAACCGGACGAGCGTGGGCCACAGGCAGACGTCCGCCCCGGTGATCGAGTCTCCGAAGAGGAATCTGCGGTCGGTGAGCCGCTCGTCCAACCGGTCAAGGACGCCGATGACCCTACGGCGGGCTGCCTCGTACCCGGGCTGGGTGGTGGTCTGCGCCACCGTGTACGCGCAGCCGCTGAGGTTGGTTTCGAGCAGAGCAGTGAGCCGGGCGACGTCAGTTCGCAGTTGCTGGGGATACAGCTCGACTGCCGGATCTCCCCAGGCGTCGAACGCAGTGGCGAGGTCGTATCCGATGCTCGCGTCGTCGTTGCTGACGATCTGGTGAGTCTCGCGGTCCCAGAGGACGGGCACCGGATACGGCCCGGGGTAGCCGGGCACGGTGGCCTCGTACGCCTCCGCCAGGTGGGTGAAGCCGTTCACCGGGTCAAGGCCGCGGCGTTCCCGGAAGACCCAGCCGCGGGCGTCACGTTCGTCGTCGACGTACGACAGCGACACGACATCGTGCAGGCCCTTGAGCGACCGAATGATGGCCGTCCGCTGCGCCCAGGGGCACGACCAGGACAGGTACAGGTGGTATCGCTCGGGATCGGCACGTAGGCCGCTGGCACCGTCGGCGGTGACGCTTCGTTGTTTCAGGTCGATGGTCACGATGTCGCCTCCTGGGGGAACTCGGCGTGACTGCCGCCGATGCCGGCGCCGGCCGGCACCCGGATCGTGGGGATCGCGGCCAGCAGCTCTCTGGTGTACTCGGCACGTGGTGCGGTGAAGACCTGCCCCACCTCACCGCTCTCCACGACCCGGCCGTCGTTGAGCACCACGACCTCATCACTCATGTGATAGATGACGCCCAGATGATGCGAGATGAACAGATATGCCAGTCCGGTCTCCCGCTGAAGGCGAACGAGCAGATCCAGCACCTGCGCCTGTACCGAGACGTCCAGGCTGGACACGGGTTCGTCGCAGACCAACACCCGGGGTCCGGGAGCCAGCGCACGGGCGATCGCGAGGCGCTGGCGCTGGCCGCCGGAGAGGCGAGCGGGCCGGCGGTGCAACATGGTCTCGTCCAGGCCGACCTGCTCCAGCAGCTCCACCGCCCGGGCCCGGCGCTGGGCCCGGGGGACACCACCCACCAGCAGTGCCTCGTCGAGAATCTGTCGAACGTCGAAACGGGGATCGAACGAGCTCAACGGATCCTGGTGCACCACCTGGATGTGCCGGCGTACCTCGCGGCGTCGGCGGCCGGACATCCGGCTCCAGGCGACGCCGTCGACAAGCGCTTCGCCGTGGTCCGGCGTCAGCAATCCGAGCACCAGCCGTCCGATTGTGGTTTTGCCCGAGCCGGACTCACCCACCAGGCCCAGGGTCTGTCCTGCCCGTAACTGGAACGACACGTCATTCACGGCAATGCGGGTGCCATACCGCTTCACCAGCCCGCGGGCCTCGATCACCACCTCGCCCGGACCGGGGGTCGACGGTGCCGGAACCGGATCTGCCTGCGCCGACCCGGTCGGCAGCGAGAGCCACTTGCCCTTGCTCTGCGCCCCGGGTATCGCGGCCAGCAACGCCCGGGTGTAGGGGTGCGACGGTGCTTCCAGCACCTGTGCGACGGGGCCGTCCTCGACGAAGACGCCATCCTTCATCACCAGCACCCGATCGGCCAGCGTTGCCACCACTGCCAGATCGTGGCTGATCAGCAACAACGCCGTCCCCTCGCGGCGCCGCTCAGCCAGCAACCGCAGGATCTGCGCCTGGACGCTGACGTCCAACGCGGTGGTGGGCTCGTCGGCGACGAGCAGGTCGGGGTCGCAGGCGATGGCGGACGCGATCAACGCCCGCTGGCGCAGCCCGCCGGAGAGCTCGTGCGGAAACTGCGCAGCACGTGCCTGGGGCTCCGGAACGCCGACCGCACGCAGCAGCTCGATCACCCGCGCCGGAACGCGGTCCCGGGCGAGGACACCGTGCAGCCGGAGCGGCTCGGCTATCTCGGCCCCTACCCGGCGCAGCGGGTCCAGCGAGACGAGGGCGTCCTGCAGCACGTAGCCGAGGCGGGCACGCACGGCCCGCCACTGCTTCTCCCGCAGCGTGAGCGCGTCACGGCCATTGATCCGTAGCGTCGTGGCATCCACCGTGGCCCCGCTGCCGGGGAGCCCGAACAGGGTACGAGCGGTGACGCTCTTACCCGATCCGGACTCACCGACGATGGCCACGCACTCGCCGGATCGTACGGTGAAGGAGACCCCTCGAACCGCCCGGATCGCGCCGAACGTCACGGTCAGATTCTCCACCTCGATGATCGGACGGTTGTCGGGAAGACCCGGCCCGGCACCGCCCCCGTCGGACACTGCCATCAGTTGCCTCCCTCGGGGCCGTCGAGCCCCTCCAACCGCCGTTGTAGCGCGCCACCGACCACCGTGATGGCGAGCACGGTGAACGTGATCGCCAGGCCCGGGAAGACCGCCGTCCACCAGGCCACCGAGAAGTAGTCACGCCCGGCCGCCAACATCGCGCCCCACTCCGGGGCGGGCGGACGCGCGCCCAGACCCAGGAAGCTCAGCGACGCTGCGGCCACCAGTGCGGTCCCGACCTCTATGGTGGCCAGGACCAGCAACGGGACGAACGCGTTCGGCACGATGTGGGCCAGCACCACCCGTGCCCGGCGCAGACCCAGCGCGGTGGCCGCCTGCACGTACTCGGAGCGGCGGATCACCATGGTCTGCACGCGGACCAGCCGGGCGTACCCCGGTGCGATGTAGATGGCGATCGCGTAGATCGAGTTGAGCGCGCCCGGCCCGGCGAGGGTGAGGACGAGCATTGCCAGCAGCAGGTTGGGCAGGGACATCGTGACGTCCACCAACCGCATGATGATCTCGTCCGCGATGCGGCCGCCCAGCCCGGCGATCAACCCGAGCAGGGTGCCGACGGTGACCGCCAGGGCCACCGCGCCGAGCCCGGCCAGCAAGGAGTGCCGAGCGCCGTACACGACCCGGGTGAAGACGTCGCGGCCGTTGGCGTCCGTGCCGAAGGGGTGCGTGAGGCTGGGCGGTTGCAGCGTCGCGAGCGGATCTGCCTCGTAGGGCAGGCCGTCCGTGAACAGACCGGGCACGATCGCCGCGAGCACGATCATCGACAGCACGACTGCGGCAATCACCTGCCCCGGGCGCTGTCGAAGCAGCGCCGACCTCGCGACCTGGTGTCGCAGCAGGCTTGTGGGTTGCGTCATGTCGACCGTCGCAATCGCCCGCTGCCAGCAGGGACTGGCCGAACCCTCATGTCGCCTCCCGTAGCCGGGGATCGATAACTGGATAGATCAGGTCCAGCCCGGTGTTCACCACGACGTAGACGGTGGCGCTGACCAGGACGACGCCCATGACCACCGGCAGATCCTTGCCGTGGACCGCGTCGAGCATCAGCACGCCCAGACCCGGCCGCGAGAAGACCTTCTCCGTCACGACCATCGCGCCCAGCAGCATCCCGAAGAGCCACCCGGCCAGGGTGATCACCGGAAGCAGCGCGTGCCGCAACGCGTGGCGCAGCCGGACACCACCGTCGGACATGCCGCGAGCTCGAGCCGTCAGCGCGAACGGCTGCTGCAACACCCGCTCCAGCCCCTCCCGCATCACCTGACTGAGCAGGGCGCCCACCGGTATGGCCATGGAGATGGCCGGCAGCACCAGACCGGTCAGCCCGTCGCCACCCACCGCCGGCATCCAACCCAGTTGAAAGGAGAAGACCGTCAGCAACAGGATCCCCACCCAGAACATCGGCACCGAGGTACCGACCAGTTCCGCGCCCGAGGCCAGCCCGCGAATCCAGCGGGCCCGACCGGCGGTCGTCAACGCGCTCACCGTCGCCACCACCAGCGCCAGCGCCATCCCGGCTCCGGCCAGTTGGAGTGACGGGCCGATCCCGGCGCCGATCGCCGACACGACCGACTCGTGCCGTTGATAGGAGTAGCCGAGGTCGCCGCTGACGACCCGCCCCAGGTAGGCGCCGTACTGGACCAGGAGCGGCCGGTCCAGTCCGTAGTCCACGGCGATCTGTGCCCGCACCTCAGGCGTGACGATGGTGGTCCCGACCAGGGCATCCTCCACGCTGCCGGGCGTCAGGTGCAGGGCGCAGAACGACACGGTGACCGCTCCCCACAACACCATGACGGAGGTGGCGAGCCGGACCAGTAGGCGGCCACCGATCGCGGCTCTCCTGCTTCTCATCGGGGTGCCCTCATTCTCCGGTGGTCCAGGCACCGTAGAAGGCGGGATACGCCGGCTGTTCCCAACTGATGCCGTTGGCTCGCTTGCTCGTGGCAAACACATAGCTGGGCGAGTAGACCGGGAAGACGGCGGCATCCTCGAGGACCTTCCGCTGGATGCTCGCGTAGAGCTCGGCCCGTTCAGCCGGATCGCCGGTCTCGAGCGTACGGTCCAGCCAGGCGTCGACCTGCTTGTCCTGATAGCGGGCGGCGTTGGCGCCGGATCCGGTCTCGGTCGGGACGTTCGTGCTGTGGAAAAGGTCCCGCAGGGCGTCAGCGTCGATCCGCTGCCAGCTGAAGTCGGCCAGATCGTAGTCACCGCGAGCGGCGATCCCCGGGTAGGTGCTCAAGGTGACGTCGAGGAACTGCACGTCGATCCCGATCTTTCTGGCCGCCGCCTGGACCTGCTCGGCGAGCACCGGCCGCTGCTCCCGGGCGATGGCCCGGACGAACATCCACCTGACCACCAACCGCTGGCCGTCCCTGGTCCGGTAGCCCTCGTCATCGCGGCCGGTCCAGCCAGCCTGATCGAGGAGCGCCGCTGCCGCCTGCGGGTCGTGCCGTTGCAGATCGCGGGTGCCGGGGTCGTAGCCCACGGTGACGGCCGCGATCGGGCTCGTCGCGGGTTCGTAGACACCGAAGTAGAGGCTCTTCACGATGGTGGCGAAATCGATGCCGACGCGAAACGCCTGCCGGACCCGTACGTCTGCGAATGGCCCGGCGGAGGTGTTCGGATAGTAGTTGTAGTTGCCGCCGGATGCCTGCTGGCGCTGCACCGTGATGTTCGGGTTGGCCTCGAGCTGCTTGACACTCACCGATGGGACACCGCCGATGGCGTCGACCTGGCCGCTGGAGAGTGCGCCGACCCGGATCGAGTCCTCAGGGATGATGGAGATCTCGAGTCGATCCAGGTAAGCGGGACCTTTCAGCTCCGCGTCCTGCGGCGGCCAGGCGTAGTCCGGGTTCCGGCGGTAGGTGACGAGCTTGCCCGGCTCGAAGGACTCCATCACGAACGGACCGCTGCCCACCACGTTGCGGGCCAGTGCCTCCTGCCCTCGCGCAAGTGCGGCGGGCGACTGGATTCCGAGATACGGCGTCGACAGCGAGGCCAGGAACGGTGCGTGCGGACGGGAGAACGTCACCTTGGCCGTCAGCGGGTCGAGCACCTCGGTCCGTTCGTACGCGGGAATCAGGCCGGCGGCCAGTGCGGACTTGGTCTTGGGATCGACGACGTGGTCGAGGTTGGCCTTGACCGCGGCCGCGTCGAACGACGTGCCATCGCTGAACCGCACCCCGTCGCGGAGGGTGAAGGTGTAGCTTCGCTGATCGGGCGAGACCGTCCAGGACGTCGCCAGCCAGGGTTTGATCTTGCCTTCGGCGTCTATCGCGACCAGGGAGTCGACCACGTGCCGGGTGAGCAGGGCGGTCACGTCGGATGGGCTGCTGTGTGGGTCGAGGTTGGTCGGCTGGGTGTGCACCGCGAAGCGCAGGGTGCCACCCTGGACCGGGGCGGACGCCTTGGCCTCGCTGTCCGCGCTGCTGCTGCACGCCGTCAGTCCGAGTCCGGCCGCCAGCGTCAGGACGGTGGGCAGCACGATGCGTGAAGTGGGTCTCCGGATCCCGCGTATCCATCGGCTGCTGGGCAGTGCGCGGTGCATGTGATCTCCTTGGTTGTGTTATCAGGTTGGGCTTGGCTGCGGTCGACTGGTGGCTATTGATCTGCTGCGGTCGGGACGGTCCGCGCTGCGCGCAGCGCGGACACCACGACCACGGCGAGGAGAAGGACGACCACCGCGCCCACCCCCGCGGCGAGTTGCATCCCGTGACTGAAGGCCTGCCCGGCGACATCGCGCAGGGCCGGGCCCAGGCCGTCGGTCAGCTGCTCCGCGACGGCGAAGGCGGCGCCTACGGTGTCTGTGGCCGAGGCGACGACATCGTCAGGTATTCCGGGGGGCAGAGCGTCGTGGACCTCCGCCCGGTAGACGGCCATCCCGGCGCTGCCGATCAGTGCGATGCCGAGACCGATGCCGAGGTCGGCGCCGGTCTCGGAGATCGCCGCTGCCGCCCCCGCCTGCGCCGCCGGCACCGTGGTGAGGAGCAGTCCGTTGCCCAGCGCCAGCGTCGGGCCGAATCCGAGCGACATCAACGAACCACCGGCGATCACCAGGGTGGCACCGGACTCCGGCGTCACCTGGGTGAGCGTGGCCAGGCCGGCAGCGGCCAGCACCAGCCCGCCGGCCATCAGGCGCGGCTGCGGGATCCGCCGAGCCAGCAGCGGGGCGAGCATGGTGCCCCCGATGCTGGCCAGCGCGGCCGGAACGACCACCAGCCCCGCCTGCAGGGGCGACAGCCCCACCACCGTCTGTAGATACTGGCTGATGAAGAACTGCATACCGGAGGCGGCGGCGATCACGAGGGCGAGCACGCCCAGTGTCACAGTGAACGACCGGTTGGCGAACAGCCGCAGGTCCAACAATGGATCGGGCCCGGTCCGCTGCCGATGGACAAAAACGGCACCGATGACCAACCCGGCCAGCATGACGGCGACCACGAAGAGGGTCGATGCTCCCGCCGCAGCCTGCTTGAGGCCGTAGACCAGGGCGAGCACGGCCGCCAACAGCATCCCGGCACCGAGCAGATCGAGTCGACCGGGGTCGGTGGCGCGCTGCTCGGGCAGCAGCACCGGGCTGAGTACCACCACCAGCGCCGCCACCGGCACCGCCAGCAGGAACACCGAGCCCCACCAGAACCGCTCAAGCAGCGCGCCGCCGACCACCGGCCCCAGGGCGGAACCGGCGGTGAAACTGGAGATCCAGACACTGATCGCCACGGACCGTTCCCGGGCGTCGGTGAACATGGTGCGGATCAGCGACATGGTCGAGGGCATCAGCGTGGCCGCGGTCGCACCCATCAGTGCCCGGGCCAGGATCAGCAGCTCAGCTGTGGGCGCGAAGGCCGCTGCCGCACTGGCCGCGCCGAAGGCGGCGGCACCCCAGGTGAGCAGCCTGCGGCGACCGAACCGATCGCCCACGTTGCCCATCGTGATCAGCAAGCCGGCGATCACGAAGCCGTAGACGTCGATGATCCATAGCAGCTGCGTGCTTCCCGGACGCAGGTCGGCGCTCAGCTTGGGCACCGCAAGGTGCAACACCGTCATGCTGATCGCGATCACCGCCGTGGGCAGCGTCAGCACTGCCAGACCCCACCACTGCCGAGCGGTGGCGCGCGGCGGTGCGGCGACGGCCATCAACGCTGCCCCCTCCGCCCGGGTGACCCATCGCCCGTCATCGGTGTGCGGTCGCCACGCGCAGTCCCTCCTCGATCAGGCGTCGCAGGTCGGCGGGAGTCTGAATGGCATCGGTCGGCGATCCGCCGTCGAGTACGAGGGTGGGCACTCCGCTCACCCCACGATCCCGGGCGCTGCGTTCATCGGCCCGCACCCGGTCGGCGTATGCGTCGCCGGAGAGCAGGCTGCGTACGTCCGCGACAGGAAGACCCGCTTCGGTGCCGAGCCGCGTCAGCACCTGCGGGTCGCTGACGTTGAGCCCCTCACACAGGTAGCCGTGGAGCAGCCGCTCCACCACCGCATCGGCTCGGCCTTGCTCGGCGCCCAGATGAGTCAGTCGGTGAGCGTCGAAGGTGTTCACCGGATGGGCCTTGTGCAGGTCGATGTCCAAACCCTCGGCGCGCCCCAGCGAGTGGATCAGGTCCACCCGCGCGGCGCCGGCGTCCCCCCACCACTGCGCCATCGACGCGGCCGCGCTGAGTGCTGGGGTCCGCTCCGCGTCGGGTGCCAGCTCGTAACTGCGCCACCGAAACCTCAGGCGATCACGCCCTGGCAGATCTTCCAGGGCGGCTTCGAGACGACGCTTGCCGATGTAACTCCAAGGGCAAAGAATGTCCGCGTAGACATCCAGTTCGACGTATTTTCCCATGGTGACTCCTCGATGAATGTGAACGAGTGTGTGCTGATTCGGATTAGACGGTCAGAACGATGCGCCCCCGATGGGCGCGCGACTCGATGATCTTGTGCGCCTCCGCGACATCCGCCAGCGGCAGGATCGTGTGGATGTGATGCCGAACGCCCCCGGAGCGCAAATTCTCGACAAGCGCCTCATGATCGGCCAGATATTGGGCCGGGCGGGCGTTTCTCCACGCGGAGAGCGCGAATCCGGTCACCTTCCGCAGACCGATGAGTTCCATCGGCGAGATGAGGGGGATCTCCCGGCCGCCCTGCGCCGAACCGTAGAAGACCAGGCGCCCGAACGGCGCGAGCAGTCCGATGCCCCGACGCAACGTCTCGCCCCCGACGCTGTCGAGGATGACGTCCACGCCCCGGCCGTCCGTCGCGGCGCGCACCTGGTCGGCCCAGTCGGCACTGGTGTAGTCGACCACCACGTCGGCGCCCAGACCTTCGACGAAGGCGGCCTTCTCCGGCCCGCCGGCCGTCGCGATCACCAGGCCGGCGCCGGCCAGGCGCGCCAGTTGGACACTGATGTGCCCGATCCCGCCGGACGCCGCATGCACCAGGACGCTTTCCCCCTGGGCCAGCGGGGCGGTGCCGATCGTCCCGGCCGCGATCGGCCCCGACGAGGGCAACACCGTCGCCTGCGCGGCGTCCAGTCCGCTCGGGACCGGCAGGAGCGTGTCCGCGTTCACCACTGCTTGTTCGGCGTACGCGCCGTGCAACGTGTAGGCCCCCACCCGGTCACCGACCGCGATCCCGGTCACCCGGGCGCCTACCTCTGCCACCACGCCGATGAGGTCACCGCCGAGCACGATGGGAAAGGAGGGCTGCCACATCGGGGCCGCGAAGATGTCCCGCCGCATCTGCGTCTGTGCGAATCCGACACCGATCGCCTCGACGGAAATCAACACCTGATCCGGTCCCGGCCGCGGCGCCGGAACATCCTCGACCTGCAACACGTCCGGCGGCCCGTACTCGTGAATGCGAACAGCACGCATCTGGATCTCCTCCCTCAACGAACCACTAGGCGGATTCGGCTTTTCCTGCCGCCCGTCCGCGGCGAAATGCTCATGTCGATCTCCTCAACCGCGTCCTCGTGGCCCGTGCGCGAGCGCCAGACGTTCGACGGTGGCGAGCACCTCCGCGGGCCCCGGAAGGCGGGACATCTCTGCTGCGACGTCGCGCGCCCGCCGCCGGTACGAGGAGTCGTCGAGCACCGCCCGGCATGCCTCGACGACGTTCTCGGGAGAGTCGTCCTCGGGGGGCACCATCACCGCGGCCCCGTACTCGACGACCCGACGGGTGAAGCCGAGGGCGTACGGCAGATAGGGAATGAGCACCTGCGGCACGCCGTAGTGCAGGTTGCCCAGAACCGTCGTGCCACCCGCGTGGCTGAGCACCACATCGCAGGTGGGTGCCACCACGTCCAGCGGTACCCAGCCCGCCCAGGCGTTGTCCGGCAGGGGCCGCAGTGCCTCGGCCACGGCGGGTGGAGCCGCCACGAACAGCTCCACGTCGAGCGCGCTGGCCTTGGTGACCAGGCCGCTGAGCACCTCGAAGTCGCGGTCGCGGCTGACCCGGCTGCCGGCCGACACCAGCAGTCGGGGCCGACTCCCTCGGGTGTACATCCACGGCTCGATCGGGCCCTTCGTGGCGAAGGGGACGTAGCTCATGAGTTCGGCGGGTGGGGCGTCGGTCTCGCGGAGGCTGGGTGGGCACACGTCGATGAACAGGTCCGCCCTGGGCATCTCGTGGTAGCCGAGCCGGCCCAGCCAGGTACCCAACTCCGCGGCGGCGGCCAGGTCGATGGTGCGCGGCTCTCCCATGTCCACCGCCTGCCTGACGTACGGCACACCCGCGTATCGGGCCACCAACGGCGCGGCGAAGACCAGGGAGCCACCCACCACGATGTCGGGCCGCCACTGGTCAGCGAAGGTGAGCAGCGCCTCCAGACACCAACTGGCGTACCGGCCGAAGCAGCGCCCGTTGAAGATGTACCGCTCGTGCAGGTCGGTCGGAATGGTTCGGTACGACCCGTCGTCGTACCGGAGGGTGTCCAGCATCTTCCGTGCGGTCACCGGCAGGCCCGCCAGGCCGGCCGTGGTGACGGTGGCCATCACGTTCTCCGGGCCGGCCATCACCACCTCGTGCCCGGCGTCGCGGGCGGCCTGGGCCAACGGGACGATCGAGAAGATGACCCCGGAGGTGCCTCCGGCCACGAAGAGGATTCTCACTCCGCCACCTCGCCCTGACCGTCCCCGTCGATTTCCGCGGTGATCAGATCGACGAGCCGGCGGGGATCCGGCAGGTCGTACGTGCCGTGCATCCGACGGGCCGTCTCGCGAAGTGCCGAGTCCGCGAGCACCTGCCCGCACAGGTCGGTCACGTGCTCCGGCGCGCTGCTGGCCGCGCAGGTCACCCGGGCGGCCCCCAGTTCGGTCAGTTGCTCGGCGGGCTCCACGAAACCGGGGTGCGCGGGCAGGAAGACCTGCGGCACCCCCTTGTCCAGGCAGGTCAGGATGGTGTCCGGATAGCCCTGGTGGACCACCAGGTCGCAGTCGGCGGCGAGTACCGCCAGGGGCGCCTGCCCGACCCGTACGCCGGCCGGCAGCGGCGGCGTCTGCTCCAGTGCGGCCGGCGACCCGGCCACCACGACCTCGGCGCCCAGTCCGGGCAGCCCGACGGTCAGCTCCGCGAGCCTCGCGGGGCCGAACAACGCCCACGGCAGACTCGGATCATGCACGCTCACCACCACGCGTGGGCGGCTGTCCCGCAGGTACATCCAGGGTTCGAGGGCCACCTGCGTCTCAACCGGAAGGCAACGCATCGGTTCCGACGGCGGTGCGTCGGCCGGGCGCAGGGCCGGCGGGGCGGCGCTGATCGACAGCCACGGCGTCGACAGGTCGTGCCGACCCCACTTCTCCAGCTCGGGTCCGAGCTCCATGATGGCCGCGAGCGTCTGTGCCACCGGCGTGGCGATGTCCACGCCGAACCGGACGTAGGGAATGCCGTACCGGTCGGCGACGAGGTGGGCGGCGACCGCCCAGGCGTCACCGACCACCCGGTCCGGCCGCCACTGCTCGACAATGGACGACAGCCCGTCGAGAGAACGCGCGGCGAACCGGCCGATGATCCGGCCGATGGCGAGATCCCGCTCCGCTGCGTCCGAGGGAATCTCGACCTGCTCCCCACTGCGGTCCACCAGGCCGGCGTGCAGGGTGGTGGCGGAGACCGCCACCGCGGGCAGGCCCGAGCTGACCACCACGGGCAGCACGTCCTCGTGCCCCGCCACGATCACCTGGTGCCCGGCGAGCCGGACCGCCTGACAGAGCGGAACCAACTGGTACCAGGACTCGCGCGTGGGCCCGGTCACGAACAGCACCCTCATTCCAACCCTCCCGATGCGGCGTCCTGCCGGCCAGGGCCGACGCTCCCGACGGCCACGGCTCAGGCATGGCAGGCGGGCAGCCGCCCGCCGTTGAACTCGACGATTTCCTCAAACGCCGCCGCGACATCCAGCGGCTGGGCGAGTTCACCGCCGGCCCGCTCCACCAGGGCCCGGCGCAGATTGCCGACGAGCCGCTCGCGGTCGCGTAGGCCGTCGAACCCGCCGTACCCTTCGCGGGCACAGTCCCGGGCCATCTGTAGGGCCGACATCCCGCGCTCGGCGGCCGTTGTCGCGACGGACTGAAGCCAACGCAGGTACGCGGTGGTCTCGTCGAACGCCTCCGGCCCGGCGACCGGCCCGTGCCCGCCCACCACCACCAACGGATCGAGCGCACGCAGTACGTCGAGCGCCGCCAGCATGCCGCGCACCGTGCCCATCAGCACGAATGGGGTACACCCCGGCATCACCACGTCCCCGGCGAACAGCACCCGTTCGGCGGGCAGCCATACGACTGTGTCGTGGCGGGTGTGCGCCGGTCCCACGGAGATGAGTTCGACTCGCCGTTCGCCCGCGTGCACTGTCAACCGATTCGTGTAGGTGAGGTGGGGCAGCACGGTCCGCACCTCACCCCAGTCCACGTTCGGCCAGAGCCCGGTCAACGCGAGCCCGGTCTCGGCGATCTCGGCGCGAGTCCCCGCGTGGCTCACCACCGTCGCGGCCGGTCCGAACACCGCGTTGCCGAAGGTGTGATCGCCGTGGAAGTGGGTGTTGACGATGATCCGGCGGGGACCGTCGGCGACCGCGTCGACGGCGGTACGCAGGGCTCTGGCCCGGCGCTCGGTGGCGGCGGTGTCCACCACGACCGCCCCGAAGCCGGGCGCGGTCACCACGCCTGCGTTGTTCAGACACCAGCCACCGTCCGGCTGGAGGTACGCGTAGACCCGGTCGGCCACCTCCGTTATCCGGGCTGCGGCGGGCGGGCCGGTGCGATCGGAACCGGGCACCTACTGCTACCTCCTCGTCGGGGCGGCCGGCAGCAGGTCCGGCCGGCTCGCGTAGGCCCCGGCGATCGCGGGGAGTTGAAGGCCGGCATGACCGGCACCGGTGGTGACGTCCCGCCAGAACCGCTGCAGTGGCTCGTTCTCGGCCTGCCCCCGGCTGCCCGAGCTGCGGATCAACCGGTCGACCACGCCGGCCAGCAGGTCGGCGGCGAGGGCGCAGTCCCGGCCGTTGCGGACGGTGAGTACGGGGCCGGGATCGCCACGGTCAGCGACCTCGGCAACCCGTCGCAGCAGCAGCTCCACAGCGTCGAGTTCCCCGTCGGCACGTGCCAGTGTCAGCTCGTACACGGAACGGTTGATGCCACCGCTGATCGCCGCGGCGGGGCCTTTGAGCTTGCCGGCGACCAGCTCCACCCACCGGCTCACCGCGCCGCGAGCGGCGCCGAGCAGGGGGGCCACCAGAGTCAGACCGTTGGCCGCCTTCATCGGCACCTGGTGGCAGGCTGCCTGGGCGTCGGGCGCCCGCCCGGCGAACAGATCGGCGAGGGCGACGGAACGGGAGCGGGGCACGACGACCTCAGCGAGGACCAGGGTGTTGCTGCCCGTCGCGCGCATCCCCGCGTTGAACCAGGTGTCGGCGATCCCGAAGGCGGCTCGCGGCACCGCGAAGAACCACGGCTCGTGCCCGCCGTCGACAGGCGTCCTGGCGCAGACCAGCGCCCAGTCGGCGTAGGCGACACCACTGACGTACGGCCACTGACCGCGTACCCGCCAGCCGCCCGGGACCGGTTCGGCGGTTCCGCTCTGGCCCAGGGCCCCCACCACCACGACATCGGGACCCTGGGCCCAGACCTCCCGCTGGCCCTCGACCGGCAGGAAAGCCGCCATCCGACCAGTTGCCGCAGCCAGTGAGGCGAACCACGCGGTGGACGCGCAGGTCTCTCCCAGTAGGGCGACTGCGGACAGCAGTTCGGAGAAGCTTCCCGCCACGCCGCCCTGGGCGACGGGCACGAAATGCCGCGCGAAGCCCCCTTGGACGACCAGTCTGACCACGTCGGGGTCAAGGTTGCGCCGGGCCTCGGAGTCAGCCGCGCGCTTGGCGGCCAGCGTGGCGATTTCCTGAACGGCGTCGGGCGACGGGCGGGGCATTCCGAATCACCCGATGGTGGTCGTGGTGAAGGTCACCGGGTTGGCCGGGTCCACGTAGTTCTCGAAGGGGTCCCAGGAGCCGGTCGTGGTCTGCTCCCGGAACCAGTAGAAGGCGGGATCCGCGAAGCTCGAACCGCCGGGCGAGGTGACAACGGCACCCGATCCGGCGGCGCGTACCCTGACGACGAGGTCGGGGATATCGAACTCCACGCCCCCTGGGAAGTAGCTGTTCGATCGGACGATCAGATCCGCGCCGTTACGCTGCACCCAGAAATTGGCCCCGCTGATACCGCTGCCACCCTCAAGTCGATATCCGAGGATGGTGCCGCCGGTGATCCGGTAAGCCACCCGGAGGTCGGTGAGCTGCTTGTTGAACGCGGCCACCGCCAGGATCGGGGCTGAGTCGAACCGTACGGTAAGTTTCTTTTCCGGTTGCACGGTGACGGGCGCGGTGACGGTGAAGTTCCGCGCGTACTCGATGGGAAGCCATTCGCCGTTGAGTCGGGTCCGCGATTCGTACTCGACGTTGACGGTCACGCTCTGCACCGTGGCGTGGCCGGCGGTCGCGCCGCCCCGGGCCGCTGCCGGGGAAGCCTGTACGGCGGCGCTTGCCGCGACAAGACCGAACGTCCCCGCAGCAATGGTGATCGCGCGAAAGAATCGATACCGCATGGTTGGGTGTCCCTTCACTTGGTTCCTCGAATTCGGATGGTCGTGCGGGAACGTCGAGAGGTCACCGGAGCGGGGCCCCGACCTCGACCTCCCGCTCGTCTGTGGTGTGTGCGGACGCACCGCCCGCCGGTGCTGCGGCCCCTTCGGGTTGCCAGTCGTGCTCCACCCAGCGGGACCGGAGCAGCAGGCGGCCAGCGTTCTCCACCAGCACGTCGTGAACGACACAGCTTGGCGCGATCTCCGGCACACGTACGCCTGGGCGGGTGGTCACCACCAAGGCGTAGAAGGTGGAGTGGATCTCACCGTCGGGGCGCTGATCCAACCGGAGCATCCCGAACCAGTGGCGCCGCTGCACGGGCTCGTCGCCGAATCGCTCGCGGTGGAAGGCGCTCAGCTCGTCGGCGATTCCTCGGCGCGTACGGGCCGGGGGGCGTCCCGGTGTGTGCCGAAATTCGCCGTCCTCGGTGAAGGTGCCGGCGTAGACGTCGAACTGGCGGCTGTCCAGCGCATGCACCTGATCCGCGTAGAACTGTTGCACCCGGGGATACAACTCGGACAACGAATGTGGCGGTGTCATGGCACCTCTCAACCGGCGATTCCAGTGGGTCAACCGAGGCAGATGCTAGGACCTCGTACTCGAATGCCGCTCGAATTGCTGAGCCCGCTCGAACGGCGCCGTCTGCCGCCCGCCGAAACCCGGGATGCGGATTTCCCGAATTGCATCGATATCTGTCGCTCGGGTTCGTCGGTGGGCTACGACTGGCGGCGCTGAGACTCGATGCCGGACAGCGCGTCGATCACGGCGTTTTGTTTGAGGTCCCGTTCCACAGACAATCTGTCGTGATTCCCCGAGCCGTAGGTTCGATCGGCCTCGGCGCCGAGGAAGTCGATGCACTCCTCGGTCAGTCTCGGATGCCCCAGCTCCTGCCAGCTCTGTTCGAGGCCGCGACCAAGGTGCGTGAGCCAACGGCGCAGCCCACCCGCACCGCCGCCCAGGTGAAACGCCTCGAACGGGCCTACCGTCGCCCAGCGCAGACCGATCGAATGGGTCACGACGCGGTCCAGTTCTTCCATTGTGACCACGCCTTCGCGCACCAGGTGGATGCACTCCTGGAGCAACGCCGACTGCAGCCGGTTGGCGACGAACCGCGGTACGGGCTTGCGGAGCACCACGGGAACCTTTCCCACCGACCGATAGAAGGCGACCGCCTCGGCGATGGCCTGTGGCTGGGTTCTCGTACCACCGACCACCTCCACCAGCGGAATGACGTGCGGAGGGTTGAACGGGTGGCCGACGACGACCCGTCCCGGGTCGTCGAGGTCGGAGGCGATCTCGTCCGGCGGCATCGTGGAGGTCGAGGAGAGCAGCAGCGCTCCGGGCGGCGCCGCGGCCGCGATCGCCAGGTAGAGGTCCCGCTTGAGATCGCGGTCCTCGGGAGCGTTCTCCTGTACCACCTCGGCGTCGGCGACGGCCGTCGCCAGGTCGGGCACGAACCGCAGCCGGGCGGCGAGTTCCGCCGGGTCGCGGGGTCCGCCCGGCATGGTCTCCGCGAACAGCCGTAGCTGGTCGACGACTATCCGTTCGGCCTCGGGCCGCCTGCTGTTGACGATGACGTCGAGCCCGTGCGCGGCGAACAGCGCTATCCAGCCCAGGCCGATGGTTCCCGCGCCGATCACCGTCACTCTGGTTGGTCGTCCCGCACTCATCTGCGCTGCCTTCCTTTCCCGAAACGTCCCGCTGCGCCCTGCTCCCGAGTCATCCGGCGGCCCTAGCCGTCGCGTCGCCTGCCGGAGTTCGCGTGCACCTCAGCAGGGTTCGGCCGAGACCGCGCCGGTGTTGAGGCAGGCGAGCAGGGTGCGCGCCTGCACGTTCAGGTAGTGCGGGTGCCGCACCAGGTGGCGGAGCTGATCGATGCTGATCCAGCAGAAGCCCGGGGGAGGGTCCAGCGGGACCTGCGTCGCATCCACCTCAATGATCATGTAGCGGCTCTCGGCGTTCCGGAACCGGCCGCCCTCCTCAGAGTGGATCACTGAGTAGCGAACGCGACCCGGATCCGCCCCCAGCACGAGATGCAGAAACCGTGGGTGATCTCGGCGATCGAGATGCCGGTAGTTGTCCGGAACACACTGGACGGTCGGCGCCAGCTCCACGCAGTTTCGGGTTCCGCTCTCCGCGCGGGCCTGCGCCAGCAGATGCGGCACCCCATCGATATGGCGGGTCAGGAAGGCGGCCACACCGATGCCGCACTGCTCGATCAGTGGCTGGGTCCAGTGGCTGACCTCGCGGTTGTCGGCCGTGACCGAGGCGGCGACCACCCGGAAGTAGCGGCCCTCCTCGTGGTCGATCGAGCGTCTGCCGCGGCGCCACCCGGTCACCTCGGTCAAGGGTTTGAGATCGGCGCGTACGTCCCGCCGGGCGCGTTCGGCGGTGAACCAGGACAGCAGCTCGGTGTCGGAGTGCAACGCCCCCGACTCGTCGGACCCCACCGGCGCACAGGCGAGCACGGTGCGGGCATCCATGTTGACGACATTGTCCAGGCGCAGCAACTCGCCGAGCTGGCCCAGCGTGAGCCAGCAGAAGTCGGCGCCGACCGGCACCGGGCCGGTGGCCTCGACGATCATGTTCCGGTTCGCCTTGTGATGGAACCACGCGCCGTGCTCGGACTGGAGCACGTCGGCGAGCACCCGGCCGCGCCGCGGCCCGACGAAGTAGTCCAGATATCGCACCTTGGCGCCGCGGTGCACCCCGGTGAAGTTGCTTCGGGTCGCCTGGACGGTGGGGGATAGCTGGAGCAGATTGGGATTTCCCGGCTCCATCTTCGCCTGCATCAGGGCGTGCAGTACGCCGTCGAATTCCTTGACGAGAAGGCCGAGCATGCCCACCTCGGGCTGCGTGATGATCGGCTGTTCCCAGCGCCGGAACGGCCCCTCGTCGGTACGGCAGCGCAGCCCTTCGATGCTGAAGAACCTGCCGGTGTGGTGGACCAGGTTGCCGGTGACCCGCTCGAAGGACCACTGGTCCAGATCGGCGAAGTCGATCAGCTCGACGCCGAACCGGTGGGCGCGGCGACGTTCGGCCAGCCACCCGGGAAACTCGGCGGTGCTCATCTGCACGCCCGCCGAGGACTCCGCCAGCGATCTCGCGAACCTGGAGGCAGGCCCCGCGTCTGCCCGGGGCCGCAGGCGCAGACCGGCCCCGGCGGGCCCGAGTGCAGCGTTCATTGTTCCTCCTGGCTGTCGGACCGCAGCGGTGGTCGTCGCCGGGCTGCCACGACCGACTGCTCTGCCGCCATCCGATTGAGGTTCTCGAGCCAGCGATCGAGATCGGCGATGCGGGCAGTCATCTGCTGGACTACCTCCGGGTGCGGAAGGACCAGGAACCGCTCCTCGGCGATGCCCGTGAACAGCGCCTCGGCCACCTCTTCCGGGCCGATCGCGGTCGAGGTGAGCCGCAGCCCGGCGACGCCCGCCATTCGATGTGTCTCGGTACGTACGCCACGTGGACAGATGGCGTGGACGCTGACGCCGCGGTGCCGGTAGGTCAGCGAGAGCCACTCGGCGAAAGCGAGCGCGGCATGCTTGGACACCGCGTAGGGCGCCGCGTCGATCATGGTGAGCAGGCCAGCCGAGGACACCACGGACACGAACCGTCCACGGCCGCGCTCCAGCCACTCCGGCAACAGGTCACGGGCGGCCCGTACGTGTGCCATGAGGTTGACGTCCCAGGCTGTCTGCCAGTCCTCGTCGGCGGCTTCAGGACCCCCCGTGTGGACCGCTCCCGCGTTGGCGCAGAACACGTCGACCGGCCCGCCGAGCAGTCGACGGGCGGCCGGAACGAGGCTCTCCGCCGCGTTCCCGGGCAGGGGCAGGCCGCCGACCTCGGCGGCCACCGTCGCGGCGCGGTCGGGGTTGCGGTCGTTGACCACCACCCGGGCCCCGGCGGCAGCGAACCTCCGCGCCAGGGCTGCCCCGATGCCGCGACCGGCGCCCGTGACCACCACCCCGGCGTCGCGGAGGTCGACCCGCCGGCCGTTGCCGCCGCCTGCTCCACGGTCCATCACGCCGCCTCCCACGCCAGTGAGAGCTGCCGGCAGGCGGCGTAGTCAGGCAAGATCCCCGCGCGCTCGGCCTCATCCAGGGTGGGGGCTGTCCGATCCCGCTCGGAGAGGACCAGGTCGAACTCGGTCGGCAGCGGCAGCCGTAGCCGGGGATCGGTCGGCGATATCGCCAGCTCGTTGGCGGGCACGTACTCCGTGGACAGCAGGTAGCAGACGACTGTGTCATCGGCCAGCGACACGAACAGGTGCCCGACGCCCACCGGCAGATAGAGCGCCCGGAAATCCCGCTGGTCGAGGAGCACGCTGTCCCACTGGCCATAGGTCGGCGCGCCCACCCGGGTGTCGACGATGATGTCGAGCGCCCGTCCCTGCGCGCTGTAGACGAACTTCGCCATGCCCGGCGGCGTGGCGGTGAAGTGGATCCCCCGGGCCACCGCCCGGTGTGACCTGCTGAGGCTGCACTGCGCCACCGGGAACAACCGGTGGCCGGTGTGATCGAGGAAAAGCTCCTGTTGATACGGCGACAGGAACAGACCTCGATGGTCGTGGAAGGACTGGGGCGTGAGTTCGTACGCGCCCTCGACCTTCAGCTCGCGGATCTGCACCACTGCACCTCAGTCCCGCTCCAGGACGCCGACGTACATCCCCGGCCCGCCGAGAGGGTGTACGACGTGCTCGGCGGTGAACCCCGCCCGCGCGAACGCGGTAAGGTACTCCTGCCGGGTGAACAGCGTCATGACGTGGGTCTCGGTGTGGTGTCTGATGCCGGCCGCAGGTTCGGCGACCACCCAGTGGATCTCCATCCGACTGGCGGACCGATCGGGATCCCGCACCGAATGCGAGACGCGGGAGATGGTTCGCCCGTCGACCACCACCACGTCTGCCTGGACGTGGCCGGACAGGAACGTCTCCGGCGACCACCAGGGTTCGATGACCACGACGCCGCCGGAGTTCAGATGCCTGGCGAAACTCTCCAGCGTCGCGTTCAGCTCCGCTGCGTCGGCCAGGTAGCCGACCGAGCTGAACATGCAGGTGATCGCGTCGAACGTACGGCCGAGGTCGAACTTGCGCATGTCGCCCTGCCACAGCTGCGTGCCGGGCAGCCGCTGGCGAGCCAGCCGCAACATCTCCTCGGACAGGTCCAACCCGGCCACCTCGCCGAACGCTGCCGCGAAGTGCCGCAGGTGCGCTCCGGTGCCGCACGCGACATCGAGCACCTGGTCCGCGTCGCGGGCACGCTCGCGGACCAAGCCGATCGCGATCTCGGCCTCGCCGGCGTAGTCCTTGCCACGGCCCCGGTACGAGGCGTCGTACAGTTCGGCCCGCTGGTACACGTCGAGGACCTCGGAATGATTCATCACGTGTTCTCCATCGGTGCGTACGGGCGATCACAGGGTCGTCAGCACGTGGCGCAGCGCTTCGATCACCCGGTCCTGGACGTCGGTCGGGAGGGACGGGTACATCGGCAGCGAGAAGATCTCCTTGGACAGCCGCTCCGTGACGGGGAGCGCGCCCGCGGGATAGCCGAGATGAGCGAACCCGGTCATCGTGTGCACCGGCCAGGGATAGCTGATGTTCAACGAGATCCCGTACGACGTGAGCCGGTCGATGATCTGGTCGCGCTGCGGATGCCGGACCACGTAGACGTAGTAGACGTGTTCGTTACCGGCGGTGGTCGTCGGCAGACGCAGCCCACCGTCGCCGACGAACTCGGCCAGCCCCTGCTCGTAGCGGCGGGCGACGGCACGGCGTGCGGCGACATAGGTGTCCAGCCGGCGGAGCTTGCGGCGCAGGATCTCGGCCTGCACCTCATCGAGTCGCGAGTTGTGCCCAGGGGTCTGGACGACGTAGTAGACCTCCTCCATGCCGTAGTAGCGCAGGCGTCGGAGGTTCCGGTCCACCTCGTCGTCGGAGGTGACGACGGCACCGCCGTCGCCGTATGCGCCCAGCACCTTGGTGGGGTAGAAGGAGAACGCGGCCGCGTCGCCGTGCGTGCCGGCGAGTCGTCCGTGCTGGCGGGCACCGTGCGCCTGCGCGCAGTCCTCGAGAACCCGCAGACCGCGCTGCGCCGCCAGGTCACGCAACGGCGCCATGTCCACGCACTGTCCGTACAGATGCACGGGCAGCAGTGCCGCGGTGCGTTCGGTGATCGCGGCGGCCACCTGGCTGGTGTCCATGAGGAAGTCCTCGTCACGGACGTCGACGAAGACCGGCGTCGCACCGGCGCCGTCGATCGCCACGACGGTCGGGGCGGCCGTGTTGGACACGGTGATGACCTCGTCTCCGGGGCCGATCCCGAGCGCCTCCAGTCCCAGCTTGACCGCGTTGGTGCCGTTGTCGACACCCACGCAGTGCGCCGCACCGTGGTAGGCGGCGAACTCCTGCTCGAACCCGCGCACGCTCGCACCGAGGACGAGCTGCCCGGACCGGAACACCTGGTCGACGGCGTCCAGGATGTCGGCGCGTTCGGCCTCGTACTCGTCGAGATATGCCCAGACCCGCGTGGTCGTCGAGATACCTGGCTGTTGCCGCAGGCTCATCGGGCGGCGCCGATGAGCGGGAAGAGGCGATCATCGTCGAGAGGCTGGCCGGGCAGCATCCCGCCCAGGTCGTCCGGGACCAGGGCGCTCGGCTCGAAGACCGACTCGGCGTCCATGTAGACGGTGGCCAGCGACACCCGTAGCTGCGCGGTTTCGTTGCGGCCGGCCAGGTGCAGAACCCGCTCGTGGTGGAAGGTGCAGTCGCCGGCCCGCAACGGCACAGTGACCCGCGGCTCCCAGATCAGGTTCCTGGGGCAGCCGAACGGATCGGAGCGCTCCGTGGGGGACGGATCGCGCTCGTGGGGCACCAGGTGCGACCCGGGAATGAAGGTCATGCAGCCCCGCTCGACCGGGACATCGGTGAGTGCCACCCAGGCGGTCAGGCCGACGGGACGGCCACTGAAGGGAATCGCCGGAGCGTCAGCGTGCAAAGGTGTCGGTGCCGACCCGCTGATCGCCTTGCGCAGCAGTTCGGACTTGAACATGCGCAGCGGTACGCCGGCCAGCCGCTCCGCGATCGCGGTGACCCGCGGGTGCAGGGCCAGGGCGCGCAGGTCGCCGCTTCTGCGGTCGACATGTGGGACCCAGTCCATGACCCGCCCGTCTGGGCGGTCCCAGGTCACCTTCTCGGCCTGGTCGAGCTCCCGCTGCGCCGCGGCCAGCAGGTGGTCGACCTCCTTCCGGCTCAACACCCCAGGGACACGGACGAAACCCTGTTCCCGATAGTGGCGGACCGTCTCCTCGGAGACGTGGTGTGTCGTGTCGTCCGGTGCCGCGCCCGGCCTGTCGTCCGGCATCGTCGGGCTCCCTTCGCCAACAGGTCCTGCGACTGGCTGAACGTGCCGAGTGTCGAGGCAGCTGCTCGAGGCGCGGTCGAGTCGGCCCGAGCCGCGCCGCGAGTCGGCTTCGAGTGGGTCTCGAGCGGCGTGCCGGAGTCTGCTGACAACTTCTACCGCGCCGCATGCCCGCTGCGGTCACACCCCTCCGGAGGTACGCGATGGACACGTCGAGCCGTGGCCGCCGAGTCGCCATGACGGGAATGGGCGTACGCAGCCCCGGCGGTGTCGGGGTCAAGGAGTTCTGGGATCTGCTCACGTCGGGGCGCACGGCAACCCGAAGAATCTCGTTCTTCGACGCCGCCCAGTTCCGGTCCCAGGTGGCCGCGGAGGTCGCGTTCGACGCGCTGGCTGAGGGCCTGACCCCACGCGAGATCCGCAGGATGGACCGCGCCACGCAGTTTGCCATGGTCTGTGCCCGCGACGCGGCCACCGACAGTGGCCTGGACTTCACCGCGCTCGACCCGTTCCGGATCGGGGTGAGCCTGGGCAGCGCGGTGGCCTCGGCCACCAGCCTGGAGAACGAATACCTCGTCATGTCGGACCGGGGCCGGGACTGGACTGTCGATCCCGCCTACCTGTCTCCACACATGTTCGACTACCTCAGCCCGGGTGCCATGCCCGCCGAGGTGGCCTGGACCGTGGGCGCCCAGGGGCCGGTGACCATGATCTCCGACGGATGCACCTCAGGTATCGACGCCGTGGGGCACGCCGCTCAACTCATCCGCGAGGGCACCGTCGATGTCATGCTGACCGGTGCCACCGACGCCCCGATCTCACCGATCGTCGTGGCCTGCTTCGACGCGATCAAGGCGAGCACCGCACGCAACGACGATCCCGAGCACGCGTCGCGACCTTTCGATCGCACCCGGGACGGATTCGTCCTGGCCGAGGGTGCCGCCATGTTCGTGCTCGAGGAGTACGAGTCGGCTCGTGCCCGGGGGGCGCACATCTACGCCGAGATCGGCGGCTTCGCGACCCGCTGCAACGCGTACCACATGACCGGGCTGACCACGCACGGTCGAGAGATGGCGCAGGCCATCACCGTCGCGCTCGACGAGGCGCGGGTGAGCCCGGAGCAGGTGTCCTACATCAACGCGCACGGGTCGGGGACGCGGCAGAACGACAGGCACGAGACCGCCGCGTTCAAACACGCGCTCGGGAAACACGCCTACCAGGTACCGATCAGTTCCGTGAAGTCCATGGTCGGGCACTCCCTCGGTGCCATCGGCGCGATCGAGATCGCCGCCTGCGCCCTCGCCATCGAGCACGACGTCGTGCCGCCGACGGCGAACCTGCACGAACCCGATCCCGAATGCGATCTGGACTACGTCCCGCTGACCGCCCGGGAGCTGCCCGTGCACAACGTACTCACGGTGGGCAGTGGGTTTGGCGGGTTCCAGAGCGCGATGGTGCTGCGGGCCCCGGCATGAATTCCGACGATCGGCGAAGCACCCGGACGTGGAACGGCGCCAACGAAGCGGAGATGCAGCGATGACCGGTTCGGTTCGTACCGTGATCACCGGCATGGGAGTGGTGGCGCCCAATGGGATCGGCACCGAGCGGTACTGGCAGGCGGCGCGCGACGGTCGCAGCGGTATCCGGGAGCTGAGCCGGTTCGACACGTCGGGCTATCCCTACCGACTGGCGGGACAGATCGTCGACTTCGTGGCCGAGGAGCACATAGGTCGGCGACTCCTGCCACAGACCGACGTCTCCACCCGACTCGCGCTCGCTGCCGCGGACTGGGCGATCGCCGATGCGAGTGGACTCGACGGCCTGGCCAGCGACCGGATGGGCGTGGTCACCGCGAATGCTCTCGGCGGGTTCGAGTTCACCCATCGCGAGTTCCGCAAGCTGTGGCGGCAGGGCAGCCCGTACGTCAGCGTGTATGAATCGTTCGCGTGGTTCTACGCGGTGAACAGCGGACAGATCTCCATCCGCAACGGGCTGCGCGGGTCCAGCGCGGCCCTGGTCGCCGAGCAGGCCGGTGGACTGGACGCGCTCGGGCACGCCTGCCGGACCATCAGAGGCGGGACCGATCTCATGATCACCGGCGGGGTGGACTCGGCACTGGACCCCTGGGGGTTCCTCTCCCAGTTCGCTGGCGGGCGGGTCAGCGTCGAGCCGGACCCCGCTCGGGCGTACCTGCCGTTCGATGCCGCCGCCAGCGGGTACGTCCCGGGTGAGGGCGGAGCCATGTTGGTCGTCGAGTCGGCCGCGAGCGCGCACGCGCGCGGAGCCGCCCAGATCCACGCCGAGATCGCCGGGTACGCGGCGACCTTCGACCCTCCACCCGGGTCCGGGCGTCCCTCCGGGCTACGCCGAGCTGCCGAGCAGGCGATCGCCGGGGCGGGGCTGGTGCCAGGCGACATCGGGGTGGTCTTCGCAGACGCCAGCGGGGTGCCGGAACTGGACCGGGACGAGGCGGCGACGATCAGCGCCCTGTTCGGTCCGGGCGCGGTGCCGGTGACCGCGCCCAAGGCGCTGACCGGCCGGCTCTACGCCGGCGGCGGTCCTCTGGATGTGGTCACCGCCGTGCTGTCACTGCGCGACGGGGTCATTCCACCGACCGCGCACACCACTGCGGTTCCGGAGAGCTACCAGATCGACCTCGTGTTGGGTGCGCCACGCGAACTACCGCTGCCCGCGGCGCTCGTACTGGCTCGTGGGCGGCACGGATTCAACGCCGCCGTCGTCGTCCGGGCCTGGTCGCAGTGACGAACCCGCACCCCAGAGATGTGCGCGGCGGCCACCGCCGCCTGCCGACGACCCGAAGGAGGAGAGCATGACGCAGCTGAGCATCGACGACATTCACCAGGTGTTGGTGGAGTCCGCCGGCGAGGTCGAGAACATCGCGCCGGACGAGGACGTCACCGGACGGACCTTCGAGGAGTTGGGATACGACTCCCTGGCTCTGATCGAGACCGCCGCCCAGTTGCGGCAGCGTTTCGGCATCCATCTCGAAGACGATGCCGTCCTGTCGGCCGAGACCCTCGGCGGGCTGCTGGCCCTGGCCAATGCGGCCGCCACGCGGCGGGTGGAGGGGTGACCGCCTCGACCAACGCACACTGGACCGTGCACACGCTGGCGGTGGATGCCCCGGTATCTGTCCTGTACGACCTGGTCAGCGACGTCACGGTCTGGCCCGCCATCTTCGGACCCAGCGTGTACGCGCGGCCGCTGGCCCACGGTCCGGGATGGGAACGTTTTCACCTCTGGGCCCTGGTGAACGGCGAGGTGCGGCAGTGGACGTCCCGGCGTGAGTTCGATCCGGTACGCCGCACCATCACCTTTCAACAGGAGCACAGTCAGCCGCCGGTTGCCGCGATGGGGGGCAGCTGGTCGTTCCGTCCGCTGCCGGACGACCGGACCGAGATCGTCCTTGCGCACGACTTCGTCACCGACGGCAGTCCGGACGCCGCGGAATGGATCAACGCCGCGCTGGACCGCAACAGCGCCGAGGAACTGTCCGCGCTGGCACACGTCGCCGACTCCACCACCAGCGCTGAGGAGGTGGTCTTCTCCTTCACCGACACGGTGCACTTTCCCGGCGATGCCGCGGCTGCCTACGAATTCCTGTTCCGGGCCGACCTGTGGGCGCAGCGGTTACCGCACGTGGCACAGGTCCGACTGGACGAACGGCCCGGGGGTGTGCAGGTGTTGGCGATGAGCACCCGGACCGCGGACGGCGCCACGCACGAGACCCGGTCGGTTCGGGTCTGCCAGCCGGGCGAGTGGATTGCCTACAAACAGCAGCTCACCCCCGCCCTGCTCTACGGGCACAGCGGGGTGTGGACGGTGCAGCAGGAGTCCGCCGGCGCGTTGGTCAGCTCCCGCCATACGGTCGCGCTCGACCGGGAACGGGTGGCCACCGTACTCGGGCCCGGCACCAGCCTCGCCGAGGCCCGCGACCAGGTGCGACTGACGTTGGGCCGGAACAGCCGTGCCACCATGGAATTCGCCGCGGACCATGTCCGCCGGCAGCGGGCCTGAGCCTTACCGGTGCGATCCCACGGCGCGGCGGACCGTGTACGCCGCAGGCGGCAGCAGGTCCGCCCGCGGCGTACACGTCGTCAGTAGTTACCGAGGCCGCCGCAGACATTGAGCGCCTGGGCGGTGACGGCTTGGGCATCGTCGCTGGTCAGATACTCCACCATGGCGGCGACCTCCACCGGATCCACATAGCGGCCGATGGGCACCCGAGCCGTGATGCGGTTCTTGGCTTCGGTCTCGTCCACGCCCCAGATGGCGGCATAGTGATGACGCACCCGCTCAGCCATCGGCGTCTCGACGAACCCCGGGCAGACCGCGTTGACGGTGATGCCGGTCTTGGCGAGTTCGAGGCCGAGCGCCTTGGTGAAGCCCACCACCCCGTGTTTGGACGCCGAGTACGGCGCGGCATGCACCACTCCCTGCTTGCCTCCGGTTGACGCGATGTTGATGATGCGGCCGCTTCCGGCGGCCAGCATGCCGCCGACGTTGAGTACCTCCTTGGTCATCAGGTAGACACTGTTGAGGTTGGTGTTGATAACGTCGAACCACAGTTCGTCGTCGAGGTCGGCAGTGGCACCGCCGCCACTTCGACCCGCGTTGTTCACCAGGATCGAGATCGGCCCGAAACGATCCCGGGCGGCCCGGACGTACGCGCGAATCTGTTCCGGTTGGGAGACGTCGCAGGTCGTCCCGTCCACCTCAAGGTCCTGTTCCTTCAACTCTTTCACGACGGCCGAGACGTTGTCGGCGTCGCGCGCACCGACGAAGACGGCGGCGCCGCGCCGGGCCAGCCGGGTGGCGATCTCCAGGCCGATTCCACTGGTGGCGCCGGTGACCACAGCAACCGGCCGGGCAGTGTCAGACATGCGAGCTCCTCAGGTTGACCCTCCTGTCAGGTGCAGGTTGACGCATCGGCCTCGAGCCGCGATCGAGCCGTTCTCATGCGGGTCAACCGGTCAATTGCTGGAACTCCTCCTCCGGGTCCGCGATGGGGTTCCCGCACAGGATGGCGTGGTGCAGCCGGCGCAGCCGCGCGGACGGTTCGACGCCTAGCTCATCGACGAGCATCAAGCGCAACGCCTGAAACTCCTGCAGTGCGCGTCGCACGTGCCCGGTGCGGTAGAGCGCCAACATGAACTGGGCGCGGAAACCTTCGTGTAACGGATGTTCGTCCACCAGGACACTCAACTCGGGCAGCAACGCCGCGTGACGCCCGAGCCGCAGCGAGACGTCGATCCACTGCTCCAGCACAGCCATCCGGCGGTGCTCCATGCTGATGACCTCGCGTTGCAGGATCCGGCCGTGTGGGACATCGAGCAACGCGCTGCCCTGCCACTGCCCCAGTGCCCGCCTGAACAGCGTGGCGGCGGCCGGTAGGTCGCCGATCTCGTAGGCGGCATCACCGGCGGCCGCCTGAGCCTCGAACTCGCGTAGATCGAACCGGCCGTCGCCCAGCTTGAGCAGGTACCCGCCGTAACAGGTGACCAGGACATCCTTTGCCGAACGGCCGGATCCTGCGGGCAGTGCGGCGGCCAGTTTGTTACGGATGTTCAGCACATAGGTCTGAAGGGTGGTGGACGCGCTGCGAGGAAGACGGCTGCCCCACAGTTCCTCCATGAGGACGCCTGCCTGCACCACTCGGTCTCCACGCAGCGTCAGCAACGCCAGGACCTGACGCGGTTTGGCGGCGCTCGGAACCACAGGGCGCCCATTTTCGGTGACCCTGAGTTCACCAAGGACATTTACGTTCATCGCCACCTCCGTCGTTGGTTCCCCTCCCGCTCCAACCTTCCTTCGGAACCGTCGAAATTCTCTCACGACGCGCCTGGCGGCCACAGGGATCGCCAGATTAAAGATTCCTCAACGAACTATTGCGGAATAACTTGCCGGTGGCCGGCCGATGTCATTTGCGCAGGTGAAAGTGCCGCGTGCGTCGGGGGCGCGCGGCACGACAAATGATCACTTGTGAAATTGGCGTTAAACTCAGACAGGACTCCGGGCGGCATCACACCATGCTGCGGCGAGAATGATTGTCGAACCCCCAGGGTGGCGGTGCTGAAGATCCAGTTGCCGGCCAATTAGCGTTGCGTTCTGGTCAGCCCGGATCGGGGTGGTGTGTCGGGACAAAGGGGCTGACCTCGCTGCGGCAGTCACCAGCCGAGGGCGTCAGCGAGCAGATCAACCTGGCCGGGATCGGTGTTGTTGCCGGTGAGGATGAGTTCGTCGCAGCCGTTCTGCGCAAACTCGGCGACGGCTGCGGTGATCTGATCGGGCGAGGTGAGTGCGCTGTCGATGCCGTACTGTGCCCATTCCTCCCCAGCGAAGGCATAGTAGGGGCCGATGGCGCGGCGTACCGCCTCTTTGGCGTCGGGGCCGATGGCGAACATGGCGGCGGTAACGACTCGTGGACTGTCGACGCGGCCATGTGCGGTCCACGCGTCACTCAGTCTCGGCACGAACTCGATGAGATCCTTGACGGAAGCGGTCCCGGCCAACCATCCGGTGCCGCGAGTCGCGACGCGTCGGATGCTGGCCGCCGACGTGCCTCCGAAAAACAATGGCGGGCCGCCGGGTGTGGCCGGTGGCAGATTGATGCCCGCACGGTCGTTGAAGGCGTCGTGGAGCACGCCAACCAGAGCGTCGAGTTGTGCGCCCCGCCTGGTGTACTCCACCCCCGAGGTGGTGAAGTCGTCCTGCCGGAAGCCAGCTGCCAGGCCGAGTTGCAATCGATGCGGACCGGCAATGTGATCGAGCGTGAGAATCGACTTCGCGAAGAGCAGATGATTAGTGTGCAAAGGTGCCAGCAGCACGCTGGTCACTAGTCGGATCCGATGTGTGGCGGCAGCGACGGCGCTCAACACCGTCAGTGGCTCGGGCGTCGACCACAGCAGCCGGTCACTCACGGCCACCGAGCTGAACCCTCGCGCCTCGGCCCGCCTTGCCCACTCGACGAACTGACGTCCGTCGCTCCAGAGGGCATGGCCGGGTAGCCCGATTCCGATCTCCATTGGTTCCTCGTCTCGGTTCAGAGATCGACGGGTCGAAGTGCCTCGTCGATCAGTTGCCGCAGGGCGGTCGCCGGTGCCACCAGACTGATGGGTGGCCGATCGCCGATGACCATGGACGGCACCGAGGTCACCCCATGGCTGCGGGCAAGCCGCTGGTCGGTCCGCACGTCGGTGGCGAAGGCGTCGCTGCCGAGTGCGGAGCGGACGTCGTGTCGGTCCAGTCCCGCCCCGACGCCGATCTCTTCCAGGACCGCGTGATCGGCGATGTTGAGCCCCTCGGTGTGGTAGCCGTGCAGCAGGCTCTCCAGCACCTCCGACGCCCGGCCACGCGTCGCGGCGAGCTTGACCAACCGATGGCCGTCGAAAGAGTTGACTGGGCGGGCGAGGTGGAGGTTCATCGCCAGCCCCTCGGCGGCGCCCATCGCGCGGATCTCGGCGATTCGCGCGGCCGCCGCAGCGCCCCACCAGGTGGGGGCGGCCATCTGCTCGGCCGCCGTCGGACCGGGTGTCCGGCTGAGCTTCGGTGCCAACTCGACGCTGCGCCAGCGCACCTCGACCCGCTCGCGGGGTCGGTCGGCGAGCGCGGTGGCCAGTCGGCGGTGGCCGATGTAGCACCAGGGGCAGAGGATGTCGGCGTAGGCGTCGAATCGCGTCGGGGTTTCAGTCATGACGTGCCGGCGCTGACCTGGTGTCGCAGCCGGAACCGGTTGATCCGGGTGTCGGACAGACCTGCCAGTCCGCTGAGCGTCTGCTGGATGTCGGCCATGACCGTCGCGTTGTCCGGCGACGCTTCGAACGCCCGGAAGGCGGACTCGTTGTTCCACCGCACGATGCTGAGGACGTGGGCGCCGTCGATGCTGGCGAGGAACTGCGTGGACTGATAGCCCGCGCGGTGGCTCAGCCAACGCTCGTGGAGGTCGATCAGCGCGTCGATGAGGGCTTGCTGTGTGTGCTGCCCGTCAACTGTGTGATCGAGGACTGTGCAGAAACCGGTGTGGCTCAACTCCACGACTCCACTCAATAGTTCACACGTAAACGGTTCTTCCGTGGAGGGTAGGGGACGACAGTTCACGCGTCAACCGTGCCTGCGGTAGGGTCGTGTCGTGGCGACGATCCGGGCCAGGGCAAGCGATGATCAGCTGGCCGCTTGGCGAGCGCTGCACCGTGCGGAGTCGCTGCTGTTCGCGCACATCAACACTCATCTGCGGGCGAAGCTCGGTCTGACCTACTTCGAGCGCGAGGTGCTCGCCGCGCTCGACCAGGCAGGTGGTCGGCTGCGAATGGCTCCGCTGGCGGTCGCGTTGATGATCTCCCGCAGCGGCGCGACCCGGCTGGTCACAAAGATGGAAAAGGACGGGTGGGTCGTGCGGACGACTCCGCCGACGGACCGCCGGGCGACCTGGGCGGAGCTGACCCCCACCGGACGCGAACTGCTGACGGCCGCGCAACCGATAGTGGACGCGGTGGTGTCCACGTTCTTCGCCGACCATCTCGCTGGACCCGAGCTGCGCGGCACGGCCAGCTCCCTGATCAGACTCGCCGATGCCAACCCCGGCATCGGTGAGTTCGAGTGCGGCCTGTAACGGTCAGCCGTCCAGGCCCAGGCGGTCGAGTCGGCCACGGGTCACCCGAGCGATCTCCGCGACCCGCTCCGGGGTCGAGCTGCGCCGGGGTGGGGTAAGGCTGAGCAGGAGAATTCCGCTCCGCGCGGTCGCCAGCATAGCCCGTAGTGAAGAGGTGTCTGGCATGACCACGATCGTACGGGTCAGGTCGATTCGGTTTCTCGCTCGCCGAGCAGCGCGGACAGCACACCGGCCGGCTCGTTTCCGAGCAGCGCGCGTACGTGGGCAGTGGTCTCTGCGGCCAGACGCGTCGCCGTCGCGGCGTCACCCAGCTCCGACCAGTTGAGCGCCGCCATGACGTCCGCGATCCACGGGCCGGGATGAGCGGCGTCGAAGCCGGCCCGCAGCCGGCTCAGCAGCGCCTCGTCGTCGCGGACCTCCACCTGCCCGAAGGCGCCCGCGTAACTGGTCAGCAGGCAGGCGAGAGCGAAGACCCCGAGGTCGGCCCGCCGCCCGTGGGACCACGCGTCGAGAACCACCGGCAGGTTCCTCGTCCGCCATTTTGCGAGCGCGTTGAGCCGGATGTCGGCGAGGAGGTGGTGCAGTGCGGGATTGCGGAATCGGTCGAGGATGGCGGTGGCGTACTGACGCAGTTCCGTCGCGTCCCCCAGGCCGTCCGGCAGCGACGCCAGCGACGGCAGCACCTCGTCGTGGAGCAGGTGCCGCAGGTAGGCACCGACCATCGGGTGCTGTACGGCATCGCGCACGGTGTGGCAGTTCACCAGCGGGCCGATGGCCGCCATCGCGGTGTGTGAGCCGTTCAGGATGCGGACCTTGCGTTCGCGGTAGGGCCGGATGTCGGGCATGAACCGCACCGGCAGACCAGCCCGGTCGAGCGGGAACTCGTCGCGGATCGCCGGTCCACCGGCGATCGCCCAGTCGGCGTAGTGCTCGCCGCGGACGATCAGCCGGTCGTCGAAGCCGAGCGCTGCGCGGAGTTCGACCGCCTCGTGCTCTGGCAGCCCCGGCACGATCCGGTCGACGAGGGTGTCGTAGAAGCGGCAGTGCCGGGTGACCCAGTCGATGAACTCCGCGGCGAGCGCCGCCTCGGTGGCATGTCGCACCACCAGGGAACGCAGCGTCGCACCGTTGTCCTCGATGAGTTCACAGGGCAGGAAGGACAGGCCCCGCCGGGGGTCTCCGGCGAAGTGAACCCAGCGTTCGTGCAGCAGCGCCGTCATCTTGGCGGGGAACGACGTGGGGGGTGTGGCGTCCAGGTCGTCGGGGACGTAGACGATGCCGGCGTCGGTGGTGTTGGAGATGACCAGGCTCAGCGACTCTTCGTGCATCAGGTCACGGCAGCGGTCCCAGTGCTGGTACGCGTCGACGACCGACTGCACCGCCGTCACCAGAGCCGTCTCGGTGAACGGACGGCCGTCCCGGACACCATCGAGCAGGACGTGAAACATCCCGGCCTGCTCCACGAGTCGTCCGGTCACCCGCTCGGGCCGCGGCGTGGCCTTCATGACCACGATGCCGTGCCGCAGGACCCCCGCGTCGTTGGCCCGGTGCACCATCCAGTCGGCGAAACCGCGCAGGAAGTTGCCGGCACCGACCTGCAGGATCCGGATCGGCAGGCTCTCCCGGCCCGGGGCGGCCTCGCCGAGCGGCCGCAGCTGCTCCGCGCGGATCACGCCACCGGGCCCATCTGCCACCGGACAACCCTGCCACGGCCCAGGCCCAGGGGTGAAGACGGGCGCACTCAGTCTCCTCGATCGGTCACGTCAAGCACAGGTGACCAAACTCTATATTGATGACACGGAAGGCGTCGGCGTCGACCGGACGGGTGCGGTGGTCCGGGGCGACGGAGCGGAGGAGGGAGCGGGCGTGACGCGGCGGAGAGCTCTTGTGGTCCGGGG
>NZ_POTX01000200.1 GCF_003236305.1 Micromonospora endophytica
GAGACAGGGCCCCCCACCTGTCGCCCCGCCGGTGTCGGGTCCGCCGGTCGGGTACGCCGGCGCGCGACCGGAACCGGGGACCGGGCCGACCGGCGGCGCAGCCGCCGCGCCGGGGCGGCCGGAAGTCGGGGCGTACGCCCAGCCGGGTGGACCGGAACCGGACCGCGCGTTGCCGGTGGCGGTGAGCGCGACGGCGGCCGGGGTGCCGGCCCCCCGCGCCGGGCAGGTGGACCCGGCCACGGAGCTGGAGTTGGCGCGGCGCTGGGCCGACGAGGCCGACCGGCACGCGCAGCAGGCGGAACTGCTGGCCCAGCAGCCGGCGTTGCTGCCCACCTGGTCACCGGCGGCCCGCGCGGTCGCCGTCTACCTCGGCTTCGCCGGCGTGTCGGTGCTGCTCATGCTGGTCATGGTGCTCGCCTCAGGGATGGGTGCGGTAGGCACCACCACCCTGTACGCCTGGATGTGCGCCGGCCTGCCCGCCGCCTCGTTCATCGGCGGCTGGCTGGTGCTCAACCGCTGGGGTCGTCCCGCCGTCGGCGCCGCCACCCCGCCCCGCTATCCGGTGCTGGGCTTCCTGCTCTGCTTCCTCGCCGTCCCCCTCGCCTACTGCGGCTACCTCCTCCTCTTCCGCACCCTCCGCTGAGGCTGTCACCGACGGGGTCGCCTCGCGGGACTGTGCCGCAGCCTCGGCGGCGGTGAGGAAGAGGTCCAACTCGCTGGCGGTGAAACCCTCGTCCTCCAGCAGGGCGAGCAGCAGTACGGTGCCGGCCGCCACGGCGTCGGTGCTGGGTGGCGGTGCCGGTCGCTCGCCCAACGCGGCACCGATCAGCGCCTCCGCCAGCGTCGGGTCCACGTCGACGCCGGTCAGGTCGTACCGTTCCCGGGCCGAGGCGACGAACCGGATCAGTGGTGCCCGTTCCTGCCCCGCCACGAATCGCCGCCGCGCGGCGACCAGCAGCGCCCCGGCCAGCACATCGGCGTACCGCCGCCACTGCACGTCGGTGAACCGGCGTAGCCGCCGGTCGTGACCGCCCAACCGGCCCTCCAGCAGGCAGCGCAGCGCGGTGGTCGGATCGTTCAGCATGCTCGTCTCCGTGGCATCCGTCTTGTTGTGTTGGCTCTCGCTCGGGCGCTGCGCAGGGCGATCGCCGCACCTCGGGCGATGTTGTCGACAGTGGTGTCCGTGGCGATCGGCAGCGTTGGCGCGGGCTCCGAATGGCCGTGCAGGGCCGCCACCCAGCGGTCGATGGCCCGCTGACCGACCGCCAGCCGGACGGCCACCAGGTCGAGGCGGTGCACGGCCAGCCCGAAGCGCCGTGTCGCGGTCAACGGGACGACGGGTCGGGCCCGGCCATCGACGCCGGACGCCGGATGGCTGACCTGTGGTCGATGGGCACGGCGGATGCCGTCCTCGGCGGCGGCCAGCCACCAGCGGGTTCGGGCTGCTCCGGCGGCGGCCCGGTCCGCGTCGTTGCGGGCCGTCCGGAGACCGGCGATCAGGTCACCAGCGGCACCGGAGACGGCCCGAGCCTCGCCGAGCCCGGCATGGAGTAGACCCAACGCCCGCCAACACTCGGTCACCGCGTCCTGCCAGGGCAACCGGCGACCTAGCGGCCCCGCGCCGTGGAGCAGCGACCCGGCCCGATCAGCCGCCACAATCGTCGCCGACCAGGCGTCCCGCAGCCCGTCGAGCGCGCCGTCGTGACCCGGCAACGTCGGCACCTGCCGGTGCAGCTCGTCGGCGGTCATCGAGTCGGCCGAACGACGGCCGCCTTGACCAGTTGGGCGAAGTGCACCTCGGAGCACGGGTAGTCCTCGCCGCACCCGCAGATCATCCGCGACACCGTGCGGGGTGCGTGGGCGACCAGGATGTCGTCGGCGTCTTCCAGGTCCTGCGGTGAACCGAGCGGGATCTCGTCTGCCGCGCGAGCATGCTCACAGCAGTAGCCGGATGCTTCGGGATCGTCGGCTGGTGGCTGGTTCCGGAGCGCCGGGTGCCGGTCGTTCGGCCTTCTTGTCGCGCCGGATTTCCTGCTTGCGTTGCGGGTCTTGCCGGGGTTGGTTGGTGTGCTGCGGCCCGCTCGCTGGTTCGCGTCGGGGCGCTTTCGAGCTGAGAGCGTCGACGGATCGCCGGTCGGCGTGCCGTCGACCGGCGGGGGCGGGGTTTCGTCGGATGGGGTCGAGGGTTTCTGCTCGTCGTCGGGTTCGTGGCGCACGTGAATGTCTCCCGTCCGTCGGTGTGGGGCCGGTGCGGAGGCCGTGGTCGGGTGCGAGCGGTCCACGGCACGCCCGGCCGACCGGGGGGATCGACCGACCGGGCGCTCTGTGCGGTGGGAACGACCAGTCCCGTGGGTGCTGACCAGGGAACCGATCGCGTCGAGCCTAAGATAACAAGCTATCGCAGTCAAGCTATCGCTTGCGATAACAAGGTGAATGGTGATCGAATGGTGGCGCTGACCAGGGAGTATCGCCATGCCACCAAGCCCGAAGTGGGTTGAACTCGCCGAGCACCTCCGGAAGCAGATCGCCTCAGGTGACCTGCCACCGGGTGAGAAGCTGCCCTCCACGTCGCAGCTGTGTCAGATTCACGGCGTGTCGTCGATCGTCGTGCGAAACGCAATGCTGACCTTGAAGGCCGAAGGGCTTGTGGTTGGCGTGCCCGGAGTCGGCGTCTTCGTCGCCGAGCGCTGAGCTGTCGCCCGTAGTGGCTCGTTCGGCGGAGATCTTGGACGATTCATGCCCCTCTGAGGGCGCTTTCGTAACAAGATCTACGGCTTGGAGGCAGTCGCGTCGGTGAGCGGATCTCAGTACGCTCCTGTGTGGTCGCTGCCCGTGCGGGGGTGGGGACTTTGCGTGCGAATGAGTCGGGGGAGGGCCTGTGAGTGCAGCGGAGATGATCGCCAGACTGGCGGCAGCCGCGCAGAAGTTGGAAGAGGCGAAGGCGAAGACGGCCGCCGCCGCCCAGGACGCTACCGAGGCGCGCCAACTCGTCGCGGGCGCGTTGCAGGGTGCCGCCGCTGGACCGCTGATCAGCATGATCGATTCTTATCGGCAGGCACTCGCGCAGGCCGCTCAGGGCAGTGAGCCCGCCAAGCAGCAGGTCCAGGAAACGATCACCAAGGTCCGCGCGCTGGGAAACTGACAGCGGGTGCTGGTAGCGCAACCCACCAGCCACCCATGATCAGGCCGGCAGCGCCCAACCAGGTCGCCGCACCTTCTCGGCGGCCAGATCGCAAACGTCGTCGCGAGCGGCGCGACCATGAGACTCCTCCAACCGAGCCTCGCGGTGGGATCAGCTCGGAGGCGATCGGATGGTGGACCTCCGCATCCGCAGCGGGCTACGCGACTTTCCAGGAGTTCTTGCCCGCTGTGCCGAAAACTATCGTCGGCACGGTGCTCGCGGTGGCTGGGGCAAGCGGAGCGTTCAAAGCATGGCGAGAAAATCGCCGCCAACGGAGGGGCTAGCAGTGAAGATTGACGACAAGGTGGAGAAGCAGGTGCGGGCGGTCCTCGACGCTCTTGTCCATCGTGACCCCGACCGCCTCGACCGTGCTATGTCCAACATCGCGGCGGGCCGGCAGTTGCAGGCGGCACTAGAGTTGTCCGTGGCGATCTGCGGGTTCGTTCTCTTTGAGACACACGACGGAGCACCGGAACCTGTTGACATTGATGAGATCGCGGGTGACCTGGAGTCGCAGGAGCGTTGGCTGGAGGTGGAGAAGGCCGAGGTCGTCGCGTTCCTGACGGCCCTGGTCGATCGTCGCCCCCTAAGCGAGGTCCTGCCGCGAGACTCGGCCGTCGTACTGCCGTTTGTGGTAGCAGCCAACCTCTTGGCTACCAGCAGTGCCCCTGAAGAGGGGGAGTGGTGGTTCAACTATCTGGACAAGGTCGAGGCGGCGATCGAGGCGGCGGGATGAGTGGCGTGAGCCGTGACGGTGGGGTGCTGGACGGGTTCCACGTCGGGTGGGTGCCGGAGGGGACCGGGGACGCGGTCTCGGACTTCGCCAGCGAATGGGAGGACGTCCAGTTCACCACCCGGGTGTGGGAGCGGCAGACGGCCGACGGATATCGGGTGGACCTGCGGGTGCATGTGTTGCGCGGGGAACGGCTGACCGATCTTGACGCGCTGCGTACCTTCCTCGCCGAGTATCACGAGCGGGACCTTGCGCTGTGGCACCTGACCGACTTTCCGCACGACGATGGTCCGGGCCTGCTGGGCGAGGCTCAGGCGTTCTGGCTTCCGGCGCCAGGGGCCGCGGTGAACGTCCTTGTCGATCCGGAACGGTTCGACGCGGTAACCCTCCAGACGGTCGCCCGCGCCGTCACGCCACAGCGGGAAAGTGAACGAATGTCGGATACGCGATAGGCAAGTCTTCCCGGTGTCCAAGGCGATCATTCGCCCGTATCCTGACGTGTTCATCGGGGCCTATGGACGTGGGGAAACGTGGATCCTCGACAGGTACGACGCTTGGCGGAACGGTCGGCCAACTTCGGGTTTCTGAAAGATCATCCGCTGCTGGTCTGGTACGGCGCCGGCGCTGAGCTGCTGGTCTATGTCGACGCGCAAGCGGCGATGTTCAAGATCCGTGCGTTCGGTGACGAGTTGGCCAAAGATCTGCTGCGGCGCACCGGGCTGCCGCCACGCAGCGACTTCTTTCACCGGGTGGAGGCGCTGCACGCGGACGGGACGCTGACCCGCGAGATCCACAGTGCCTTCCACAGCCTGCGGGACCAGGGCAACAAGGCGGTGCACGACCATCTCGCCGAGGTACGCGCCGCGTTGGAGATGCTGCGTACCTGCTTCGAGTTGGGCCTGTGGTTCCACCGGGCGACGACCGGTGACCGTACGCCGATCGGGTTTGTCCCGCCCACGCCGCCGCCGCAGCAGGTGCCGCGCAGCGTCGCCGATGCGCTCTCCGCCCAGGTGGACCGTTACCGCGCCGAGTTGGCTGAGGCGAAGCTGCTGCTCACCGGGGCACGGTCGGTCGACCAGGCGCGGGCCGACGCCGAGCAGGCCGCCGACCGGGCGGTGCGGGACGCCGCCGCTGGCCGCGACGAGGCCGCCACGCTGGTCAGCAGCCTGGAGCGGGCGGCACATGCCGAGCAGGAGCGGCGCGACGCCAGCCGACCCGGCAAGGTCTCGGCGGCGCGGCGCGAGGAGTTCATCGCCCGTGCCCGCCGCGCCTCCCGTGAGCCGCTCAACGAGGCACAGACCCGCGTCGAGATCGATCGGCAGCTCGGCGAGGCCGGCTGGCAGGTTCAGAACGAGAACCAGATCAACCTGTACGCGGGCCACGGCGTCGCGGTCCGCGAGGTGACCCTGGCCAATGGCCGCGCCGACTATCTGCTCTACGTCGACCAGAAGCTGGTAGGGGTCATCGAGGCCAAGCGCGAAGGCACCGCCCCGCGTGGTGTGGAGGCGCAACTCGACAGGTACCGGCGTGGGCTGACCCCGGAGCAGAAGCTGAGCGCCTGGCGGCGGGACGCCCCGTTGCCCTTCGGTTACGTCGCCACCGGCACCCAGACCGCGTTCGTGAACGGGCTCGACCCGCATCCGCGTACCCGGGAGATCTTTGCCTTTCACCGGCCGGAGACGGTGGCGCGGTGGATGCGGGAGGCCGACGACGACCCGGCCGCGCCGACGCTTCGGGCCCGGCTGCGACGGATGCCGGAACTGGACCCGTCGGGCCTGCGGCCGGCGCAGATCGACGCGATCGTCGGGCTGGAACGCGCACTGGCCGAGGACCATCCCCGCTCCCTGATCCAGATGGCCACCGGTGCGGGCAAGACGTTCACCGCGGTCACCGCGAGCCACCGGTTGCTCAAGCATGCCCGCGCCAGCCGGATTCTCTTCCTCGTCGACCGCAACAACCTGGGCCGGCAGACCCTCCAGGAGTACGCGGGCTACCAGACTCCCGGCGACGGGCGGAAGTTCACCGAGCTGTACAACGTGGACCGGCTCTCCGGTGCCGGGCTGCTCGACTCGTCGGTCGTGGTCATCTCCACGATCCAGCGGCTCTACGCGGCGCTGCGCGGTGAGAACCTGCCCGACCCGGACACCGACGACCGGGCGTACGACGACTATGAGCTGGACGCTCCGGCGGAGGTCGGCTATCAGCCGCGCCTGCCGCCGGAGACGTTCGACCTGATCATCGTGGACGAGTGTCACCGCTCGATCTACGGCCGCTGGCGGGCGGTGATCGAATATTTCGACGCGTTCGTGGTCGGTCTCACCGCCACCCCGGTCGCCCAGACGCTCGGCTTCTTCCAGCAGCGCATCGTGTCGTCGTACACCTACGAGGAGGCTGTCGCCGACGGCGTCAACGTGGGTTTCGACGTGTACCGGATCAAGACGCAGATCACCGAGGCGGGACACACCATCGACGCCGGGACGGTGGTGCCGCTGCGCGACCGGCGTACCCGCGCCGAGCGCTATCAGGAACTGGAGGACGATTTCCGGTACGGCGGCAGCGAGGTCGGCCGGTCGGTGATCTCCAAGGGGCAGTTGCGGTTGGTGCTGGAGACCTTCCGCGACCGGCTGTTCACCGAGATCTTCCCGGGCCGCAACACCGTGCCCAAGACGCTGATCTTCGCGCGGGACGACAACCACGCCGAGGAGATCGTCACCATGGTCCGGCAGGTCTTCGGGCGCGGCAACGACTTCGCCGCGAAGATCACGTACGCGTCCCGGCGGGACGGCACCAACCCGGACACCCTGCTCCAGGCGTTCCGCAACAGCCCGGAGCTGCGCATCGCGGTGACCGTCGACATGATCGCCACCGGCACCGACGTACGCCCCCTGGAGTGCGTCTTCTTCCTCCGGCCGGTGCGCAGCGCCACCTACTTCGAGCAGATGAAGGGGCGCGGCGCGCGCACCATCGACCCCGCCGAGTTCCAGGCCGTCACCCCCGACGCCCAGGTCAAGGAACGGTTCGTCATCGTCGACGCGGTTGGTGTCACCGAAGCCGAGTTGGACGAGGCGGTGCCGCTGCACCGCCACTCCGAGAAACAGATCTCCCTGCGTGACCTGCTGCGCAAAGCCGGCACGCTGACCGCCAACCCGGACGAGGTGGCCACCCTGTCGGCCCGGCTGTCCCGGCTCAACCAGCAGATCACCGACGCCGAACGGGCCGAACTCGCCGAACTGGCCGGGCAGCCGCTCACCAGCATCGCCCGGGGCCTGGTCGACGCCGTCGCCCCCGAACAGCTCAACCCCGCCAAGGCCGCCGGCCCCACCGCCGTACGCGACCTGCTGGCCGGCGCGCTGCGCCCGCTCGCCGCCAACCCGGAGCTGCGCGAACGCATCCTCGCCATCCGGCGGGCCCACGACATCACCATCGACGAGGTGAACGTCGACACCCTGCTGTCCGCGCGCGGCGTGCCCGCCGAAGAGCTGGCGCAGGGCATGCTCAAGGACTGGCACGCCTACCTGGAGGAGCATCGCGCGGAGATCACCGCCCTCCAGGTCTTCTTCGAGGGACGCGGCCGGATCGGGTACGCCGACCTGGCCGACCTCGCCCGGCGCATCGCCCGCCCGCCGCAAGCCTGGACAGCAGAATCGCTCTGGAAGGCGTACGTCCTGCTGGGCCGCACCGCCGACGCGCCCGGCACCCGAGGCGTCACCGACCTGGTCAGCCTGATCCGGTACGAACTGGGGCTGGATGCCGAGCTGCGCCCGTACCGCAGCGTGATCGAGGAACGCTTCCGAGGGTGGTTGCTGCGCCAGGAACAGGCGGGAGCTACCTTCACAGCCGACCAGGTGTGGTGGCTGGAGAGGATCAAAGACGTGATAGCAACAAGCGTGGAGATCAGCCCCGACGACCTCGACGGCGCCCCCTTCACCGAACGCGGCGGCATCGACGGCTACGCCACCACCTTCGGCCCCCGCGCCGAACCCCTCCTCACCGAACTGAACCAGGAACTCACCGCATGACCGTGCCCTTCGCTATTCCCGCTTCCTGGTCCTGGGGCAAGTTGAGCGACGTGGTAAGCCGGATTGAGGCGGGTAAGTCATTCACATGTCATCCCCGACGCGCTCGTGCCGACGAGTGGGGAGTCATCAAGGTCAGCGCGATGACCTGGGGGGAGTTCCGCGAGCAGGAGAACAAGGCCGTCCCAACAGATCGTGACATTGACCCTCGACACGAGATCCGACCAGGGGATCTACTTATAAGTAGAGCCAACACAGAGCAGTATGTTGGCGCACCCGTATTGGTTCAGAATTGCCGGCCCCAGCTCCTTCTCAGTGATAAGAGCTTGCGGCTTGTGCCTGCAGAAGATGTCGATCCCAGGTGGTTGCTCGCCGCGCTGGCCTCGCCGTTTGTGCGCCGTCAAATATCGTCGCGCGCCAGCGGGCAGCAGGACTCGATGCGAAACATCTCGCAAGGGGCTTTACTTGGCATTGACCTACCAATCCCGCCGCTTGCCGAGCAGTATCGAATTGTCGATTTTCTCGAAGACGCTTTGGCGGCCCTGGGGCGAGGGATAGATGCTTTAGCTGCTGCAGAGGTTAAGGTGCAAGCTCTCGATCGGCATCTACGCAGTCACGCTGTCGGTGGTGGGCGGTCGCTAGGCGAGACGATCCCTATGCGCCTACACGATGTGGCTGACGCGCGCACGCCGGTGCTTGGCGGCTATCTTCCCGATGGCTGGTCGGTGGCGACCTTGGGATCGATTTCCTCCGATTGGGGATACGGAACGTCCGCAAAATGTTCTTACGAGGCGAGTGGTGTCCCAGTCCTTCGAATTCCGAACGTGCAGAATGGAGAGATCAGTCTCTCGGATGTCAAGTACTCGGTTGATGTAGCGCAGAGCCTCGATGGATTTTTTGTAAATTCGGGAGATCTTCTGTTCGTAAGAACGAACGGGAGTCCGCGGCTTATTGGGCGTGTTGCTGTCGTGCGGCAGGATATGCCAGTCGCGTTTGCCTCCTATCTGATTCGCTTCCGTTTGAAGCCCGGTGTGGTTGACCCGGATTGGGTGGCGTTCGTTGTGTCCAGTCCGGCATGGCGGCGGCATATTGAGAAGGCTGCGGCCTCGTCGGCTGGCCAGTACAACCTGAATTCGAAGATTCTTGCGCGTTTGCCAATCCCGATGCCTCCGTTAAACGAGCAGCGGGCCTTGCTGTCCAGCATGGCTGAGACTCGAACTCTGATCAATGGCGTAGACCGTGAATTGATTGCGGCGCGGCGCAGGGCCGCTGCACTGCGAGCGTCCCTGCTGGCTGAGGCGTTTGCGGGGCGGCTGGTGCCGCAGGATCCGGATGATGAGCCGGCGTCGGATTTGTTGGCGCGGATTCGGGCTGATCGGGAGGCTGCGTTGCCGATGCAGAAGGCGCGCTCTCGGCGTACGAAGAAAGACTTGCCGGCACCGCCGACCAGGGTGACCGGTGACGACTACCAGCAGGAGGCGCTGCCACTGTGAGCGCGAGGAGTGAGCGAAGCGAGCCCCGCAGTCGTGAACGAAGGATGGCATTGTGAGCACCGTGGATTCGCGCCGGCTGGTGCAGAAGCTCTGGAACTACTGTGACGTGCTGCGCGACGACGGCGTGTCGACCATCGATTATGTGGAGCAGTTGACGTTCCTGCTGTTCCTCAAGATGGCTGACGAGCGGGCGCGGCGGTCGATGCGACCGGAGCAGATCGTGCCGGATGAGCTGAGCTGGCAGACGCTGCTGGACGCCGAGGGCGATGCGCTGGAAGTGCAGTACCGGCACATCCTGACCGGGCTGGCCAAGGAAGGTGGCACGCTCGGCACGATCTTCCGCAAGGCGCAGAACAAGATCCAGGACCCGGCGAAGCTGAAGCGGCTGATCGTCGACCTGATCGACAAAGAGAACTGGTCGGGGACCGGTGTCGACGTCAAAGGCGACGCATATGAAGAACTGCTGGCCCGGGGCGCGGAGGACACCAAGTCGGGGGCTGGGCAATACTTTACGCCCCGCGCGCTGACCGCCGCGATGGTCGACTGCACCCTGCCCACCCCGGACGACACGATCACCGATCCGGCCTGCGGCACCGGCGGGTTCCTGCTCGCCGCGTTCGAGCACATCCAGCGGCAGCACGGCAGCAGCCTGACCCCGGACCAGCGCCGTCGTCTCGCCGCTGGCGCGATCACCGGCACCGAGCTGGTCGAGGGCACGGCCCGGCTGGCCGCCATGAACATGCTGCTGCATGGCATCGGCACCCCCGGCGGCGAGTCGCTGATCACCATCGGCGATGCTCTCGGCAAGCCGCCGGCCCACCGGTACACCCTGGTCCTGGCCAACCCGCCGTTCGGCCGCAGCTCCACGATCCGGTCGGTGACCGAGACCGGTAAGGCGTCCCGCGAGGAACGGGAGATCGAGCGGACCGACTTCTGGGCCGCCACCGCCAACAAGCAGCTCAACTTCGTCCAGCACATCGCGTCGTTGTTGGAGATCGACGGCCGGGCCGCCGTCGTCCTGCCGGACAACGTGCTCTTCGAGGGCGGGGCGGGCGAGACCATCCGCCGCCGGCTGCTCAAGCAGTATGACCTGCACACCCTGCTGCGCCTGCCCACCGGCATCTTCTATGCCGGCGGCGTCAAGGCCAACGTGCTCTTCTTCGAGCGCAAACGTGCCCGCGAGCAGCCGTGGACCCAAAAGCTCTGGGTGTACGACTTCCGCACCAACCAGCATTTCACCCTCAAGCAGAACCCGCTGCGCCGCGAACACCTCCAGGATTTCGTCGACTGCTACCTGCCCGGCAAGGACCGGTCGGAGCGGGTCGAGACCGAACGCTTCAAGGCGTTCACCTATGACGAGCTGATCGCCCGCGACAAGGTCAACCTCGACATCACCTGGCTACGCGACGCATCCCTGGAAGACGCCGACGCGCTGCTGCCACCCGAGGTGATCGCCCAGGAGATCGTGGACGACCTCCAGGCGGCACTCCGCGAATTCGCCGCCATCGCCGACGCGCTGTCATCCCGCGCCGAGCCCGTCCAGCCCTCTCGTCAGCAACCGACAGACGAAACGGTGCGCGATCGGTGATTCACCGTCACGGGTCCCGGTCGCTGCGGTTCCGGGCGATCTCTTGGTTGATCGGGCGTGTGGATCTAACGGTGTTTCCGGCCTGACCTGCCGGGCGTTGTGCCTGGTGAGGAGGGTGCCGTGATGACCGCGACACTGAACGAGCAGTCCGGACGGAAGAAGCGGCCTGAGGCGTCGGCG
>NZ_POTX01000201.1 GCF_003236305.1 Micromonospora endophytica
CTCACCGACGGCGTGGTCACGGAAGCGCAGCCGGGCCTTATCGTCGGCAGCGTCAGATGTGTATAAGAGCCAGGGCGGGAGCAGCGCGGCGGCGGTGCGGACGAGGCTGGCCTCCACCACGAACCGGCCGCTGATCCTGGCCGGAGGGTCGCCGACCGGGGCGGCGTCGAGGCGGGCCGACGCGATCCGAGCGGTGAACGTCCCGCCCTCGGGATCGAGTTCGACGAAGGCGTCGTGAAAATCCAGCCAGGTGCCGACGAGCGGATGCCAGATCTTGTAGACCGTCTCCTTGGCGCTGAACACCACTGCCGGCCAGGAGATGCCGGAGGGCAGTCGCTCGCACCGTTCCACCTCCTCGGGCAGGCAGATCATGCGGCGTACCCCGGGGCTGAGCTCCTTGTGCTGTTCAGCGTCCATTCCCACCGACCGGACCTCGCTGCTCCGCGCCACGGCGGCGGCGCAGTAGTCAAGGGTGTGGGTGATGGTGCCGACCGTGCCCGGCGGCCAGATCGGCGACCTGTCGGCGGCGGCGGGCACGGCGACCGGTGGCAGGCCCAGCAGGGTCATGGCGCGGCGGGCGCACACCCGGCCAGCGGTGAAGTCACGCCGCCGTCTGGTCACCGCGCGATCACCGAGACCGGCGGCTTCCGTGGCGTACAGGTGGCCGGTCCAGTCGTCCGGCTCAGCCACCGCGACCGCCACCGCCGAGGGCAGTAGGTCACGCATCGCCGGACCGGCAGGGATGCATTCGACGCTCCGTCACCGTAAGGTCGACCATCGGCGATCGACTATGCGGGAGTGGGTCACGGGTGGCCACGTCTGGTCAACGTACCCGACGCGTAACGCCGAAGTGTGCCTGGACGCTGCTGGGTTGGTGTTCGTGGGGGGTGATGTGTCGGTCGACGGCGATGCTTGGCCGCCGTCGAGGTGGAGGCGGAAGGGAGCGCGATGACGAGTGTCGCGAATCGCTCAGACGTACCGGTGACCCGGATGGACAGCAGTGCCGAGCCGGCGCGGGGGGAACACGCTCCGGTGTCGCCCGACTGGACCTGCGGATCCTGCGGTGCCGACTGGCCGTGTGAGGCCAAACGCGTCCGACTGTTGAGCGAGTACGGCGTCGACCGGGCAATGCTCAGCGTCTACCTCGGTGCCTGCCTGGCCGCTGCCGCCGAGGATCTGCGTGCACACGGGCCGGCCGCACTCCAGAAACGCTTCTTCGGCTGGCTGCCACCTCGCCCGAGAAAGGGCTGAGCGCAGCGTCTGTGGCTGGTCACCAGCGGTGGTCGGCGGGCGTGGATCTTCGCAGCGATCGGAGGTCGTCGGAAATCTGACCCCGGCTGCCCCGTTGTGCCGCTGGTCATGGGTGGTTAAGCTTTGGATGCGCGCCCCAATCGCCCGCTTCCCCCGTGGCAGGCGATCGGGGCGCGTCCTTTTTGGGTTCTCAGCGGCCCAGTTCTCCGCTCGGTGTGGGCCCGGATGCTCAGCCGGCGGGCCCCGGGCGTCGCTCCCGGGGCCGTGGCCGTGGTCAGATCCAGCGTCCGCCCAACCACATCCGCGCCGACCATTCGGCGTACGGCAGGCCCTGGCCGACGAAGATCGGATAGAAGTAGGCGAAACAGAGGACGACAAGCACCAGGTACGCCCCGACGATCACCGCGCCGACCAGCCGGCGGTCCCGGCTGGCCTCCTCGTCGAAGCCGCTTGTCGGACGTGTCCCGCTCAGACCGGTTGGTGCGGCGATCGCGCCGAGCACGTAGACCACCGCCAGCACCAGGAAGGGCAGTACCGGGGCGGCGTAGAAGGAGAACATCGTCCGGCCGTCGAGGGCGATCCAGAACCAGGGCAGCAGCCCCGCACCGACGAACAGCAGGAGCGTGCCGGCCCGCCAGTCCCGCCGCGCGAGGCCGAGCCAGACCAGCGCCACCAGCGCGGGCAGGAACGACCACCACAGCAGTGGCGTGCCGAGCAGCAGCACCTCCTCGGTCCGGCTGGTGGCGTCGCAGACACCCTCACACTGCCAGTGGAAGGCCACCGGCCGGCCGAGCAACAGCCACTGCCACGGCCAGGACTGATACTTGTGCGCGTCGTCGAGCTGGTTGTGGAAGCCCAGCGCGGCCTGGTGGTACTTCACCAGATTCCACAGCGGGCCGATCACCGGCGTGTCACTGAGCCCCGCCCCCGGGTACCGCTCGGCGAGCCGGTAGTAGCCCTCCTGGCTGAACAGCCAGCCCGACCAGCTCGTCACATACGTGACGAGCATCAGCACGCCGGCGAGCACCATCGACGGGAACCCGTCGAGCATCGTCGCCCGCCACGGCCGAGGCACCCCGGCCGAGCGTCGGGCACCGACGTCCCAGAGGAGCATCAGCAGCGCGAACGCCGGGACGAAGAAGAGCGCGCTCCACTTCACCGCGAAGGCGCAACCCAGCAGCACCCCGGTCGCCAGCCGCCACCAGGGCCAGTTCCGCCAGCCACCTGGTGGGCGACCGGCGCGCCCCCGCGCGGTGGGATCCAGGCCCGCCGCCAGCGCCCGGGCCCACCGCCGACGCGTCGCGTCCCGGTCGAGCACCAGCGTGGCGAACGCGGCGAGCACGAAGAAGAGCAGAAAGCCATCGAGCAGCGCGGTGCGGGACAGCACCACGTGGAAGCCGTCCAGGGCGAGCAGCAGGCCGGCGGCGCAGCCGAGCATGGTCGAGCGGAACAGCCGGCGGCCGGTCCGGATCAGCAGCAGCACCGCAAGCGTGCCGATGAGGGCCGCCGAGAAGCGCCAGCCGAACTCGGGCGCGGTGGTCCAGAGCTGTCCGGGCACCGAGATGCCGTGCTCGGCGTCGGAGTAGCCGAAGGCCCACTCGCCGAGGCCGATCAACCACTTGCCCAGTGGCGGGTGGACCACGTACGACGGGCCGTTGTCCTTGTAGTTCCACTCGACGGCCCGGTCGATGAGCGCCCAGGCGTCGCGGGCGTAGTAGATCTCGTCGAAGATCTTGCCGGGCGGGTGGCTGAGGTTGGCGAACCTGATGATCGCCGCGATCGCCACCACGAACATCGTGGCCAGCCAGGAGTGCCCGTCCAGCCGGTCCTCCACGGTGGCCAGCCGGCGGCGGACCAGCTCCGGCACCCGGTCGGGCTTCGGGTCGGTGGGCTCGGCAGTGGCTGCCGTGGACGCCGGATCCGGCTGGTCCGCGCTGGCGCTCTCTGCTGTCGACGCACTCGTCACCCGGCGATCGTAGGCTGCGGAGGGGGCCGGTGGCGTCAGTCGTCCCCAAATCCGGTACGAGCGTCGATGAAGGAGTGGCGGACATTGGGTGAAATGACCGATTCGGGCCGCCTGGTGTTGCTCGGCGCGCCGCTCGGAAACCCCGCCGACGCCTCCGCCCGGCTACGCGACGTCCTCGGCACCGCCGACGTGGTCGCCGCCGAGGACACCCGCCGGCTGAGTCGGCTCGCCCGCGACCTCGACGTGACGATCGCCGGGCGGGTCGTCTCCTACTTCGAGGGCAACGAGGAACGGCGTACGCCGGAACTCGTCGACGTGCTCACCGCCGGGTACGTGGTCGCACTCGTCACCGACGGTGGGATGCCCAGCGTCTCCGACCCCGGCTACCGGCTGGTCCGGGCCGCCGTGGCGGCCGGTGTCCCGGTCACCGCCGCCCCCGGCCCCAGCGCGGTCACCACCGCCCTGGCCCTGTCCGGGCTGCCCAGCGACAGGTTCTGCTTCGAGGGGTTCCTGCCGCGTACGCCCGGCGCTCGTCGTACCCGGCTGCGGGCGCTGGCCACCGAGGAGCGCACCCTGGTCCTCTTCGAGGCACCGCACCGGGTCGCCGCCGCGCTCGCCGACCTGGCCGACGCGTTCGGCGCCGACCGGCCCGCCGCGCTGTGCCGGGAGCTGACCAAGACGTACGAGGAGGTGCGCCGTCGCCCCCTCGGTGAGCTGGCCCGATGGGCCACCGAGAACGACCCGCGCGGTGAGATCACCCTCGTCGTGGCCGGCGCCCCGGCCGCGCCCGCGACCCGCCCCGACGACGACGCGTTGCGCGCCGCGGTGGCCGAGCGGGAGGCCACCGGCATCAGCCGGCGCGACGCGATCACCGAGGTGGCGAACACTTTCGGCTTGCGGCGACGGGACGTCTACACCCTCGTGCACCAGGTGTAAGGAAGGGCCCCCTGTTAACGCCTCGGGTAGAGGAGGGGCCCCCTCTTAACAAATGGTCGCCGGGCTACCAGGCCGAGGCCAGGAAGCCGAGCATGATGGCGAGTGGGCCGGCGAGCGAAGCGATGACCGCTCGCCGCCGGGCCCGTGGCGTGGACAACCGGGTCGCTCCGGTCCACCGCGCGATGCCCACGCCGCAGCCCAGCACCGCCAGCAGGCCGAGCAGCCAGCGCAGGTGGACACCGGCCCCGCGATCGACGTACGCGGTCCCGCCGTCCGGGCCGGTCACCCGGGCCGGCAGGGCCTCCCCGGCGGCCGTGCGGTGCGCCGGCACCCCGCTGATCCGTACCCCGTGACTGCGGAACGCGTCGTCCGCGGCGGCGAAGATGCCCCGGCAGCGCTGGCTCAGGCCGCCGCCGGAGCACTCGGTGACGACCACCGTGCCCGAGGTGGCGTGCCCGACCGCGACCCAGAACGGGCCGGCGCTGACCCAGGCGAAGAAGGTCGCGGCCAGGCTCAGCCCGACCAGCGCGGCGAGCCCCGGCAGCGGGTCCGGTGGATGGCTGCCGGCCGCCCGGCGGCGGCGCTTCGGCCAGGCCCGACGCCACCAGGGGGCGGTGTCGCCGGTCGCCTCCGGCCGCACCGGCGTACCGTCCCAGTGCACCTCCTCGATGGGCGCCCAGAAGGCGTCGTCGTCATCCGGCGTAGCGGCGTCGGGGGCGTACCGGTGGCCGGCCGGCCGGACCGGGACCCGGCGGGGTAGCGCGTCCACCGGCGCGCCGGTGGTCGGCTCCAGCTGCACGGCGGGCGGCGAGGCGTGGCCCGGGGCCTCGCCACCCCCGGGCACGGCCCGCGGCTGCGGCGGCGTCACCACCGGGGTACGCGGGTCCGGCCGAGCTTCGGCGGGGAGTCCGTCTTCGGGGTCGCGGGTGGCTCTGTTGCCAGTCACGCGGTTCATTGGACACCGTCAGCGATGCCTGGATTGGCAGCTCAGGCCGCGTGTCGGCGACAAATCGGACCAGGATGTCGACAGGAACGCCCCGCCCGCCGACGCCGTCACCCGTATTGGTTCGCAGCCACCCCGGGCGGGTCACTAGGCTTGCTGGTCATGAGTCACGTTCTCGCGGCAGTGGCCTGGCCGTACGCCAACGGCCCACGCCACATCGGCCACGTCTCCGGTTTCGGCGTTCCCTCCGACGTCTTCGCCCGGTACATGCGGATGGCCGGCCACGACGTGCTCATGGTCTCCGGCACCGACGAGCACGGCACCCCGATCCAGGTCCAGGCCGATGCCGAGGGGCTCAAGCCGCGTGAGCTGGCCGACCGGTACAACAGGGTGATCGTGGAGGACCTGCACGGGCTCGGCCTCTCCTACGACCTGTTCACCCGCACCACCACCCGCAACCACTACGCCGTGGTGCAGGAGCTGTTCGAGGGGATGTACCGAAACGGCTACATCGTGCCGAAGACCACGATGGGCGCGATCTCGCCCTCCACCGGCCGGACCCTGCCCGACCGGTACATCGAGGGCACCTGCCCGATCTGCGGCTACGACAGCGCTCGGGGCGACCAGTGCGACAACTGTGGCAACCAGCTCGACCCGATCGATCTGATCAACCCCCGTTCGAAGATCAACGGGGAGGCTCCCGAGTTCGTCGAGACCGAGCACTTCTTCCTCGACCTGCCCGCCCTGGCCGACGTCCTGCGGCAGTGGCTGGACACCCGGGAAGGCTGGCGGCCCAACGTGCTGCGGTTCTCCCGGAACCTGCTGGACGACCTGCACCCCCGGGCCATCACCCGTGACCTGGAGTGGGGCGTGCCGATCCCGCTCGACGGCTGGCGCGATCGTGCCGACAAACGGATCTACGTCTGGTTCGACGCGGTGATCGGCTACCTCTCCGCGTCCATCGAGTGGGCCCGCCGCTCCGGCGACCCGGAAGCCTGGCGCAAGTGGTGGTCCACCGACGGCGAGGGCAAGGACTCCCAGGCCTACTACTTCATGGGCAAGGACAACATCGTCTTCCACTCGGTGATCTGGCCGGCGTTGCTCGCCGGTTACTCCGGCGAGGGCAGCCGGGACGGCGAGCCGGGCCGGCTCGGGCGGCTCAACCTGCCGACCGAAGTGGTCTCCAGCGAGTTCCTGACCATGGAGGGACGCAAGTTCTCGTCCTCCCGCCGGGTGGTCATCTACGTTCGCGACTTCCTCCAGCGATACGACGCCGACGCGCTGCGGTACTTCATCGCGGTGGCCGGTCCGGAGAGCAACGACACCGACTTCACCTGGGCCGAGTTCCTGCGGCGCAACAACGACGAACTGGTCGCCGGCTGGGGCAACCTGGTCAACCGGTCCGTCTCCATGGCGGCGAAGAACTTCGGCGAGATCCCGCCGATCGGCCCGGACGGGCTCACCGAGGCCGACGAGGCGCTGCTGGCCGTGGCCCGCGCCGGCTTCGCCACGGTCGGCGACCTGATCGCCAGGCACCGGCAGAAGCAGGCCATCGGCGAAGCGATGAAGGTGGTCGCCGAGGCCAACAAGTACCTCTCCGAGCAGGCGCCGTGGAAGCTCAAGGGCGAGGCGGACAAGCCCCGGATGGGCACCATCCTGCACGTCGCCCTCCAGGTGGTCAGCGACGCCAACACGCTGCTCACCCCCTTCCTGCCGCACTCCGCGCAGAAGATCCACGAACTGCTCGGCGGCACCGGCGTGCACGCCCCGATGCCGGTAATCGAGGAGGTCGACGACCTCGACGTCGGGCCGAGCTACCCGGTGCTGACCGGGGACTACACCCAGGGCACGCGGTGGGAGTCCGTACCACTCGCGGTGGGCCGGCAGCTCGCGGCACCCAAACCGGTGTTCCGTAAGCTCGACCCCTCGATCGTCGAGGAGGAACTGGCCCGCCTCAGCGGCTGACCACGTACGACGGGCGCGACCCGGAGAGGTCGCGCCCGTCGTCGTCTCAACAGATGTCAGGCCCGGGCCATGGCCGGCGCGCCGATGAACTCCATGATCGCTTGGTTCACCTCGTCGGCGTTGGTCCACGGCGTGCCGTGCGGGGCACCCTTGAGGGTGACCAGCCGGCTGTCGGCGAGCATCGGCTGGAGCCGCTGACCGGTCTTCGGGTACGGCAGCACCATGTCCTTGTCACCCTGCACGATCAACACCGGCACGTCGATCCGGGACACGTCGCCCCGGAAGTCGGTGCCCCAGGCGTCCACGCAGTCGTGGGTGCCCTTGGCCGAGGCCCGCGCACCGATGTCCCAGTGCGCCCGGTACGCCTCCTCGCTGACCAGCTTGCCCCGGTTCTCGTCGTAGTTGAAGAAGGAGTTGCAGAACTGGGTCAGGTAGGCGAACCGGTCCTTGATGATCGCCTGCTTGAACCCCTCGAAGAGGCTGGGGTCGACACCCTCCGGGTTGTCCGGCGCCTGCTTCAGGTACGGCGCCAGCGGCGCCAGCAGCACCGCCCGGTCCACCCGGTCCGACCCGTACGAACCGAGGTAGCGGGTCACCTCACCGGTGCCCATCGAGTGGCCGACCAGGATCGCGTTACGCAGGTCCAGTTCCGTCATCAGTACGTCGAGGTCGGCGGTGAAGGTGTCGTAGTCGTACCCGTACGCCGGTTGCGCCGAATTACCGAAACCGCGCCGGTCGTACGTGATCACCCGGTATCCGGCCTGAAGCAGCGGTCCGGAGATCTTCTCCCACGTCGCCCCGTTGAACGGGAACCCGTGGATCAGCACGATCGGCTGACCGGAACCGTGATCCTCGTAGTACAGGTCGATGGGCGCGGAGTTCTCCGTGCCGACGGTGATGAAGGGCATCGCTTCCTCCTGTGTCCGGACGGGAGACCGAGCCTTCCCCGGCGGAGGACCGATATTCCTGACCGACCGCCGGGGTCCGGCAGAGCAGATACGGGTAGTCCACGATCTGGTCGGCGGTGACATCGGCATCGGCCGTCCACACCTCATAGACGCCCCGCTCGTATCACAGGGGACGGGGCGTAGTCGGGGTGCACACCGGGTGGCGGCCGGGTGCACTCGGCCGATGTGTGATGCTGTCGGCAAGATGAGCGAGCCGAACGAGTCCCGCAGCCAGCGCGCGGCCCGCCGCGCCGGTGAGTTCCCGCCCGCACCCGAGCCGCTGCCGCAGCCGGTGCTGGACAGCCACACCCACCTGGACATCACCGTCAGCGAGGTCGGCGTACCGGGTGGCAGCGCCGCCGCGGACCCGGTCACCGCGGCGATCGACGTCGCCGCCGGCGTGGGCGTCGACCGGCTGGTGCAGGTCGGCGTCGATGTCGCGTCCTCCCGGTGGGGTGCCGAGGTGGCCGACCGGCACCCCGCCGTGCTCGCCACCGTGGCGCTGCACCCCAACGAGGCGCCCCGGCTGCCCGACCTCGACGCCGCGCTGCGCGAGATCGAGACGCTGGCCGCCCGGGACCGGGTCCGAGGCGTCGGCGAGACCGGAATGGACTTCTACCGCACCCGCGACGACGGACGGTCCGCGCAGGAGGAGAGCTTCCGCGCCCACATCGCCATCGCCAAAAGGTACGACAAGACGCTCGTGATCCATGATCGGGATGCCCACGCCGACGTGTTGCGCATTCTCGACGACGAGGGCGCACCCGACACCGTGGTGATGCACTGCTTCTCCGGGGACGCCGAGTTCGCCGCCGACTGCGTCCGCCGGGGTTACCTGCTCAGCTTCGCCGGCACCGTCACCTTCGCCAGCGCCGGAGCGCTGCGCGAGGCCGCCGCGCTGACCCCGCTCGACCAGATCCTGGTGGAGACCGACGCGCCGTACCTCACTCCGGTGCCGCACCGCGGCCGGCCGAACGCGTCCTACCTCATCCCGCTGACGGTCCGGGCGCTGGCCGCCACCACCGGCGCCGACCTCGACGAGCTCTGCGCCGCGATCTCTGCTAACGGTGAGCGGGCCTTCGGCCCCTGGCGCTGACGTCCACCCGTCGCAGACCGCGCCACGCGATGCGTTCGTCGTGTTAACAGGGGGCCCCTGCTCTACCGGAGGCGTTAATAGGGGGCCCCTCCTTTAGCCGTAGGCTGTGCGTATGGCCGTTGATCTGCTCGGGCCGGCGGAGATCCGGGACCTCGCCGCCCGGCTCGGTGTCGCCCCCACCAAGAAGCTCGGCCAGAACTTCGTGCACGACCCGAACACCGTGCGCCGGATCGTCACCACCGCCGGGCTCACCGGCGACGACGTGGCGCTGGAGGTCGGGCCCGGGCTCGGCTCGCTCACCCTCGCCCTGCTGCCGGTCGCCGCGCACGTGCACGCCGTGGAGATCGACCCGGCGTTGGCCGGCGCGCTGCCCGACACCGCCGCCCGGCACGCCGGCCCGGACGCCGCCCGGCTCACCGTGCACCAGGCCGACGCGCTGCGGATCACCGCCGCCGAACTGGCCGACCCGGCCCCCACCGCACTTGTCGCGAACCTGCCCTACAACGTCGCCGTGCCGGTGGTGCTGCACCTGCTCGCCGCACTGCCCAGCCTCCGGCACGGGCTGGTGATGGTGCAGAAGGAGGTCGCCGACCGACTCGTCGCCGGTCCCGGCTCCAAGGTGTACGGCATCCCCTCGGTCAAGCTCGCCTGGTACGCCCGCGCCCGCGCCGCCGGCAAGGTGCCACCGAACGTGTTCTGGCCGGTGCCGAACGTCGACTCCGGTCTGGTCGCCTTCACCTGCCGCGAACCACCCCGGTCGGACGTACCCCGGAAACGGGTCTTCGCCGTGGTGGATGCGGCTTTCGCGCAGCGCCGTAAGACGCTGCGCGCCGCCCTAGCGGGTTGGGCCGGCGGTGCCGACCGGGCCGCCGCGGCGCTCACCGCCGCCGGTGTCGACCCCGGCGCACGCGGCGAGTCACTCACCGTGGAGCAGTTCGCCGCCATCGCCGCGTCGGCCCCGGAGGCCGCCGCCGGCGCGCAGTAGGCTGACGCCGTGCCCGTCGCCGACTCCGCCGACTCCGCTGAGGAGCTGATCGTGACCAAGCCGTCTGACGTCCGGCTGCGTGTCCAGGACATCACCCCGTGACCGAGGCGTGGCGACCGGAGGACGACGAACCGCGCGGCGCCAGCGGGCCGGTACGAGTGAAGGTGCCCGCCAAGGTCAACCTGCACCTGGGGGTCGGCCCGTTGCGCCGGGACGGCTACCACGAGCTGAACACCGTCTACCACGCGATCTCGATCTACGACGAGCTGACCGCGCGGCGTGGCGACACGCTCACCCTCACCATGGAGGGTGAAGGCACCGGTGAACTCGCCCTGGACGACTCCAACCTGATCATTCGGGCCGCCCACGCCCTCGCCGGGTACGCCGGCGTGATGCCGCACGCCCGCCTGCACCTGCGCAAGCAGATCCCGCTCGCCGGTGGGCTGGCCGGCGGTAGCGCCGACGCCGCCGCCGCCCTGGTCGCCTGCGACGCGCTCTGGGGCACCGGACTCTCCCGTGACGAACTGGCCGGCATCGCCGCCGATCTCGGCTCGGACGTGCCCTTCCTGATCCACGGTGGCACCGCCCTGGGCACCGGCCGGGGCGAGGCGGTCAGCCCGGTGCTGGCCCGCCCCACCTCCTGGCACTGGGTGGTCGCCATCGCCGACGGCGGGCTCTCCACCCCGCAGGCGTACCGCGAACTGGACCGGCTGCGGGAGACCGGTGCCGCCGGGTCGCCGCTCGGCAGCACCGCCGGGCTGCTCGCCGCACTCCGCCAGCGTGACCCCCGGGTGCTCGCCCCCACCCTCGGCAACGACCTCCAGGACGCCGCGCTGGCCATGCGCCCCAGCCTGGCCGCCACCCTCAAGGCCGGCGAGGCCGCCGGTGCCCTGACCGGCATCGTCTCCGGCTCCGGGCCGACCTGCGTCTTCCTCACCGCCGACGCCGCCGACGCCGCCCGCGTCGCCGCCGAACTCGAAGCCGCCGGCGTGTGCCGCCAAGCCCGCACTGCCCACGGC
>NZ_POTX01000202.1 GCF_003236305.1 Micromonospora endophytica
CCGAGGCATCGACCGCCAGCCCCACCCCGAGTGCGTCGACAAGCACGCCCACCGCCACCCCGAGCGCCTCGGCCGGCGCGACGCCACGCCAGTCGAGTTCGCCGGCCCCGGCTGAGGGTGACTGCACCAGCCGGAACGGGCAGTCCGGCAGCGATCCGGTGCTCCGCGCCCAGCAGCAGGTCAACAACGCGCAGGTCAGCCTGGCCGAGGCGGAGGCCGCTCTCGCCGGCACCAGGATCACCGCGCCGATCGCCGGCAAGATTCTCACGGTCACCAGCACGGTCGGCGCCCAGGTCAGCGGCGGCAGCACCGTCATCACCCTCGGTGATGTCGCAGGCATGGAGGTGTCGGCGAGTTTCCCCGAGGCGGACGCGGGGCGGCTGGTCACCGGCCTGCCCGCGACCATCACCTTGGCCGACCGTCCCGGCGAGGAGTTCGCCGCCACCGTCACCCAGGTCGATCCGGTGGGCACCGCCAGCGATCAGATGGTCACCTTCGGCGTGCTGATCAGCTTTGCCGAGGTGCCGGCCGACGTCCTGGTCGGGCAGAGCGCGAGTGTCCGGGTGATCGTCACGTCGGTGCCGGACGGGCTTCGGCTACCCGCCACGGCGGTGCACCCGGTCGATGAGTCGACCGGGACGGTGCTGCTGCGTACGGCCGGCGGCGACCAGACCCGGCAGGTGACCATCGGGTTGCGCGGCGACCAGCACACCGAGATCGTCTCCGGGCTCGCCGAGGGCGATGTGGTCATCGCCACCTGGTGACGGTCGCGTCGCAAAGGGTGGACACAGCTGATTCTGGGGGCATCTCCAGCCAGCCTCGCTGAGATACCGACCGACTGTCGAATCGAGGGGGCGGACGTGCGTCAACCAGCAGCAGAGTCAGTTGCCCGGCCGATGAGGATTCTCGTGGTGGACGACGAGTCCAACATTCGGGCCCTGCTCTCGGCCACGCTGCGTCTGGTCGACTTCGACGTACGCAGCGCCGAGGGCGGGCACGAGGCGTTGGCGGTCGCCGCCGAGTTCGAGCCGGATCTCGTCGTACTCGATGTGATGATGCCCGACCTCGACGGCTTCCAGGTGGCACAGCGGTTGCGGGCCATGCCCACCGGGCCGGCGGTGCCCGTGCTGTTCCTTACCGCCCGGGACACCGTCGAGGACCGGATCTCCGGGCTCACTGCCGGTGCCGACGACTACGTCACCAAGCCGTTCAGCCTGGAGGAGGTGGTGCTGCGGATCCGGGCGATCCTGCGCCGCAGCCGGGTCGAGCCGGCCGGCCCCACCCTGCGCTACGCCGATCTTGAGCTGAATGACGACGCCCACGAGGTGCAACGGGCTGGGCGGTTGATCGACCTTTCACCTACCGAGTTCAACCTGCTGCGCTACCTGATGGTCAACGCCGGTCGGGTGGTCAGCAAGGCGCAGATCCTGGACCGGGTGTGGAGTTACGACTTCGGCGGCGACGGCCGAATCGTCGAATCGTACGTCTACTACCTGCGGAAGAAGATCGATCGCTGGGATCCGCCGCTGATCCACACCGTACGCGGGGTGGGGTACGCGTTACGGCTGCCCCGGACGGCGGACGAATGATCCGGCGCAGGCGGGTGGTGCCGCGTCGGTGGCGGCACTGGACCCTGCGGTCCCGGCTGGTCGTGGTGGTCGCCGTACTCGCGGTGGTCGCGCTGCTGATCGCGAACGCCGCCGGCCTGGTGCTGCTCCGCAGTTATCTCGTCGATCGGGTGGACCGGCAGCTGACGCGGATGGTCCAGGCGGCGGTGAACCGGCCGCCGGTCGAGCCGGCAGCCGAATCGGCCCGGTCGGACCGGCCACCGCCCGGCACCGGCCCCGGTCAGATGGTGGTGACCTACCACCCGAACGGCACCGCCTCGACCATGGAACTCTTTCCCACCGACCTCTCGCCGCCCGCGCTCACCGACTACGCCGATCTGGTGCAGCGGGCCGGGACGCCGTTCACTGTCGATGCGCGCGACGGCGACAGCCGCTGGCGGATTCTGGTCGAGCCGGCCGACGACGGCGGGTTGGCGGTGGTCGGCTCGACGCTGCGGGACATCGACGCCACCGCCGACGGTCTGCTCCTCATCGACGGTGTGGTGATGACGCTTGTGGTGCTGGCACTGAGCCTGACCGCGGCGGTGGTGGTGCGGATCGGCCTGCGTCCGCTGACCGAGATGGAGACCATCTCCGCCGAGATCACCGCAGGTGACCTGTCCCGCCGGGTGGCGGACACCGATCCGCACACCGAACCGGGGCGGCTCGGTGCCGCGTTGAACACGATGCTCGACCGCATCGGCGCCGAGATGGCCGCCCGCAGCACCTCCGAGCAGCGCCTGCGCCAGTTCGTCGCGGACGCCTCACACGAGTTACGTACCCCGCTCACCTCCATTCGCGGTTTCGCGGAGCTGTACCGGCGTGGCGGCACGCCGCCTGGCCCGGTGCTGGACGAGGCGATGAGCCGGATCGAGCGCGAGGCGGCCCGGATGGGGCTGCTCGTCGACGATCTGCTGCTGCTGGCGCGGCTGGACGCCCAACGACCGATCCGGCGGCAGCCGGTGGACCTGCTGGCGATAGCCGCCGACACCATCCGGGACGCGTACGCCCGCATGCCGGACCGGCCGGTCCGGCTGGAGACGTACGGCAGCGACGACGCGGAGAGCTTCGACCCGGTGCAGGTGCAGGGCGACGAGCACCGGCTGCGGCAGGTCGCCACCAACCTGGTCGCGAACGCGTTGCTGCACACCCCGCCCGGCACCGACATCACGGTACGGGTGGGTCGGCTGGCCGACGCGGGCGAGAGTCAGCAGGCGGTACTCGAGGTGGCTGACAACGGGCCGGGGATCCCGGCCGAGCATGTGCCCCGCATCTTCGAACGGCTCTACCGGGTCGAGGCGAGCCGGACCCGCAGCAACGGGGTCGGCTCCGGGTTGGGGCTGGCGATCGTGGCGGCGATCGTGCAGCGGCACGGCGGCCGGGTGGAGGTGACCACCACGGTGGGACAGGGGTCAACCTTCCGGGTGCTGCTGCCCACCGGCAGCCCGCCCCAGCCGGGCTGAGCCTCGGTTCCCAGCGGGCTCCGAGGAAACACCGGGGCCACTTCGAGGCGTACGGTCCAGGCTGTTGCGCATGCCAGTGGGACGTCTGGCCCGGCTACGCCGCCCATCGCTGCTTGTCAACGCCGCACTCGGCGTACTGGTGCTCGGTGGTGGCGTCTGGGCCTACACAGTTTTCCGGGACGATTCGCCGGCCGGCGCGGACAGCGGCGCGGCGACCCGGACCGTCGAGGTCGCCCAGGGCACGGTGACTGCCACTGTTTCCTCCTCCGGCACCGTGCAGAGCGCCTCGACCGCCAGCGCCGAGTTCGGCACCTCCGGCACCGTCACCGAGATCCGGGTCAAGGTCGGTGATCTGGTCAAGAAGGGGCAGGTGCTGGCCGTGGTGGACGATGCGGCGGCGCAGCGCGCCCGCACCGCCGCCGAGGCCAACCTGACCGCGGCCCAGGCGGCCCTGGACCGCGCCGAGGCGGCCGGCGACGACACCACCGACGCCGACACCGAGGTGACAAGCGCCGAGCTGGCCGTCGAGGAGGCGGAGGAGGCGGTTGCGGGCACGGTGCTGAAGGCGCCGATGGCCGGTACGGTCGTGGCGGTCAACGGCAGCGTCGGCGCCTCCTCCGGGGGCGGTTCCAGCTCCGGCGGCTCCAGCGGATCCGGCTCCGGCTCGCAGGGCGGTGCCAGCTCCAGCGGTTCGTCGAGCAGTTCCTCGTCGGGCTTCATCGACATCGCGGACCTGACCGAGCTGGAGGTCTCCGCGTCCGTCGCCGAGGCCGACGCGACCAAACTGAAGGCCGGCCAGAGCGCGACCGTGACCTGGAACGCGCTCGCTGACGCCACCGCCACCGCCACCCTGACCTCCATCGACCCGAACGCGACAAGCAGCAACAACGTGGTGACCTACGGGGTGGTGTTCAGCCTGGACAGCCTGCCCGAGGGGGTGCGCTCCGGACAGACCGTGGAGGTGTCGGTCGAGGTCGGCCGGGCCGAGGACGTGACCTACGTGAACTCGGCGGCGCTGACCAGCGTCGGCAACCGGCACACAGTCACCGTGCTGGAGAACGGCCAGCAGGTGACCCGCGCGGTCGAGGTCGGCCTGACCGGAGACCAGGCGGTGGAGATCACCTCGGGTCTGACGGTCGGCGAGCAGGTCGTGATCAACACGTCGACCACCGGCGGCAGCGGCAGCCAGTCCGGCGGCGGCTTCCCCGGCGGTGGTGGACCGGGCGGGACGACCGGCGGCGGCTTCCCCGGTGGTGGCAGCGGCCCCGGAGGGGGGCGAGGATGACCGGCCCGCGTCCGGTGCTCGACGTACGGCGAGTGGCCAAGGTGTACGGCGAGGGTGAAGCGACGGTGCACGCGCTGCGCGGCGTTTCGCTCGTCGTCGAACGCGGCGACTATGTGGCGATCATGGGTTCGTCCGGCTCCGGTAAGTCGACCCTGATGAACATCGTGGGCTGTCTGGACGTGCCGAGCACCGGGACGTACCTGCTCGACGGGGTGGACGTCAGCCGGCTCAACGACCGGCAGCTCGCCCTGGTCCGTAACCGGCGGATCGGCTTCGTCTTCCAATCGTTCAACCTGATCCCCAGGACCAGCGCGGTGGCCAACGTCGAGCTGCCGTTGGCGTACGCCGGAGTGCAGGCGAAGCAGCGGCGACAGCGCGCGCTGGCCGCGTTGGAGCTGGTGGGGCTCGGCGGTCGGGCCAACCACGGGCCGAACCAGCTCTCCGGCGGCCAGCAACAGCGGGTGGCGGTGGCCCGGGCACTGGTCACCGAGCCGGCCCTGATCCTGGCCGATGAGCCGACCGGAAACCTGGACAGCAAGTCCACCACGGACATCCTGTCGGTCTTCGACGAGCTGAACGCGGCGGGTCGCACCATCGTGCTGATCACCCACGAGCCGGAGGTGGGCGCGCGGGCCCGCCGGCTGATCAAGCTCTTCGACGGGCAGATCTCCTCCGACGTACGGCAACGTCCGATCGGCGTCGCACCCGCCCTGGCCGACCAACCGACAATCCAGCTGGAGCGGCTACGGTGAGTTTCCTCGAGATCCTGCGGTTCGCCGTCCGTGGGGTGACCGCCAACAAACTCCGCTCGGCGCTGACCATGCTCGGTGTACTGATCGGCGTCGGCGCGGTGATCCTGCTGGTCGCGGTCGGCAACGGGTCGGCGCAGCAGATCGCCGACCGGATCGCCGCGCTGGGCACCAACACCCTCACCGTGCAGAGCACCTCGCGGGGCGGCAGCAGCAACACCGCGATCACCGTGCAGACCGCCGAGGCGTTGCAGGATCCGGTGCTGGCACCGGACGTCAAGTCGGTCTCGCCGGTGGTCAGCACCTCCGCCACCATCACCTATCAGGGCACCGACCACTCGGTGCAGCAGTTCGTCGGGACGTACCCGAGCTATTTCACCGCCTCGAACACCCCGGTCGGCACCGGAGCCGCCTTCACCGGAGACGATCTGGCTCAGGGCCGCCGGGTGGTGCTGATCGGCACGACAGTCGCCGAGGAACTCTTCGCCGGCACCGACCCGATCGGCCAGCAGGTCACCGTCAGCGGCGCGCTGTTCACAGTGGTAGGTGTGCTGGACGAGAAGAGTGCCACCTCCGGTTTCCAGGACGCCAACGACGTGGCGGTGGCCCCACTCACCGCCGTGCAGCAGGCCCTGACCGGGTACGGCGCGGTCAGCTCGGTCATCGTCGAGGCGGCCAGCACGGACAAGGTGGACGACGTGCAGGCACAGATCGCCACCATCCTCGACCAGCGCCTGAAGGTCTCCGCCACCAGCGGCGGCAACAGTTCTACGCCGTACCGGATCCAGAACGCCTCCCAGTTGCTGGAGACGCAGACCGAGACGGCGAACACCTTCACCGTGCTGCTCGGTGCGGTGGCCGGCATCAGTCTGCTGGTCGGCGGCATCGGCATCACCAACATCATGCTGGTGACGGTGACCGAACGAACGCGGGAAATCGGCATCCGCAAGGCGCTCGGCGCGCCGCGCCGGGCGATCCTGACCCAGTTCCTGGCCGAAGCGACAATGCTCAGCCTCATCGGTGGTGGCCTGGGCGTCGCGGCGGCCCTGATCGGCAGCCAGTTCAGCATCGTCGGCATCAAGCCGGTGATCGTGCCGAGTTCGATCGCACTCGCCCTGGGCGTCTCGGTGGCGATCGGCCTCTTCTTCGGCAGCGTCCCGGCCAGCCGCGCCGCCGGACTACGACCGATCGACGCCCTCCGCTACGAGTGACCTCGGGAAGACACGATGACAGACGTACGTGACGACGAACGCCATGTCGGTGGACACCGTGCCGGTGCCCCGGGCGGTGCCGACGACGACGGGCTGGCCGCCGAACTGGCCGCCCAGGCGGGTCGGCGCTGGTGGAACACGTGGACCATCTACCTCGGCGCGCTGGTGCTGGTGCTGGGCGGGTTCGCCGGCGGGATCCTGGCGGAACGCTCGTACGGCACGTCGACGGCCGGGAACCTGGCGAGTGGCCGGAGTGGGCAGAGCGTCGGCGGTGCCACCGGCGGCCGGCAGCAGGGCGGCGGCATGCCCAGCGGCATGCCCAGCGGCATGCCTGATGGCAGCCAACGCAGCGCCAGCAGCACGTCCGCCACCACCGGCACGGTGAAACTGGTGGATGGCACGACCCTGTACGTGGAGACGGCAGACGGCACGGTGGTCACCATCCGGACCACCGACGACACCGCCGTACGGATCGGGAAGGAGGCGGCGTTGAAGGACCTGAAAGCCGGCGACCCGGTGACCGTGCAGGGCTCCGACTCCGCAGGCGCGGTAACCGCCAGCACCATCACCTCGAACCCCCGGTAGCGCGGTTCTCAGGCGGCAGGTGACGACCGGCCGGGCATGAGCGCGATAGTGGCGACGATACCGAGGCCGGCTGCCACGGCGCCGACCAACTGCACGGTGCCGAACGCCGCGCCCGCACCGAGCATGGTGAGGAACACCGCCACGGAGATGGCGCCGCCCACGTGGGTGGTGGACTCGAACAGCGCGGACGCGGTGCCGCGGTCCTCGGGGGTGGCGTTGCCGATGCCCTCCCGGGTCAGCGCCACGTAGATGGGACCGGCGCTGAGTCCCCAGGCGAACAGCAGGGCGACGACGACGGGCAGGGGGCTGCCGCTGACCAGCGCCACCGCGGTGAGGGTGGTGGCGCAGAGCACGAGCGCCACCGCCACCACGGTACGTGGGCCGTACCGGCGGATAAGCGTCCCCGCCGGCACACTGCTGACCAGCGCGGCGAGCAGCACCGGGGCGAGCACCAGCCCGGTCTGCGCGGCCGACAGCCGGTGCACCTGCTGGAGGTAGAGGCTGCCCACCACGACGACCGCCGCGTACGACGCCGAGTGTGCCGCGAACGCCAGGCAGCTCGCCATCAGCGACCGCGACCGCAGCAGGGCAGGCTTGAGCAGCGGGTGGCGTATCCGGCGTTCCAGGGGGACGAGGATGGCCAGCAGGAACAGACCGGCGGCGAGAACGGCCACGGCCGACGGGGTCGGCCCCTGCTCGGAGCTGCGGGTCGCGCCGTAGATCAGGGCGAGCAGCCCGCCGGTGGCCAGCACCGCACCGGCGACGTCAAGTGACCTTTCGCCGACCGGTGGTGGATCCGGCGGCAGCAGCCGCGCGCTGGCCAGTGCCGCCACCGCCGCCACCGGAACGACGGCGAGAAAGATCCAGCGCCAACCCCAGTAGGAGGTGATCAGGCCACCGCAGACGGCACCGGCGAGCCCGGCGGTGTTGCCGGCGCCGGCGATCACGGCGAAGACCCGGCTGCGCCAGGGTTCGTCGGGAAAGAGGGCGGCGGCGGAGGCCAGGGCGGCGGGGATGGCGAAGGCGGCGCCGAGGCCCTGGAGCACCCGGCCGACGAGCAGCGGAAGCAATGTCGCGGCGACACCGGCGACGATCAGGCCGACCGTGTTGACGATCAGGCTGGCGACGATCAGCCGGCGCCGCCCCCACAGGTCACAGACCCGCCCACCGAGCAGCAGGAACCCGCCGATGCTCAGCGAGTACAGGGTGATCACCCATTGCAGCCGGTCGGGTGCGACGTCGAACTCCGTCGCGATCTGCGGCAGGGCGGTGGCCACCGCGAGGCTGTCGAAGAGCACCAGGAACATGACGCTGGCCAGGACCACCGCCACCGGCCAGCGGCGGTGGGCCGGTCGCGGTGGCGCCGCGGGTGCGGGCGCAGTGAGTGCTGGTTCCATCGATCCTCCGTCCCACCTGACGGAGTACCCCGTCGCTACCCGCTAACGCGCCGACGGATCCTTTCCCGGTCCACCTCGGGCAGCGCGTCGGCGACCAGCAGCCGCGGCAGCAGCTCCGGTTCGAGAGTCATCGCACGGAAGGCGAGCTCGATGGTCACCTCGTGGTCGGGCCGGCGCACGACCTCGATCGGGTCGCCGGCGCGGACCTGGCCTGGCTCGATCACCCGCAGGTACGCGCCGGGCACGGCGGCCAGGGTGAACCGTTTGATCCAACCGCTCTCCCGCAGCCAGCCCTGGAACGTGCCGCACGGGAGCCGCGGGCAGGAGACCTCCAGCACCAGATCCGACCCCACCCGCCAACGGTCACCGATCAGGGCCCGGTTGACCTCGACGCCGACGGTGGTCAGGTTCTCCCCGAAGGAACCGCTGTCGAGGGTGCGGTCCAACTCGGCCGCCCAGCGGTCGAGATCCTCCCGGGCGTAGGCGTACACCGCCTGGTCGGTGCCGCCGTGGTGGGCCACGTCGTAGACGCGGTCACCGGCCAGGCCGACCTCGCCGGTGCCCTTGGGGCCGGGCGCGGTCACGGCCACCGGCCCCTCGACCGGCTGCTTGTCGATGCCTGTCAACCCGGTGCCGGGCTTCCACGGATTGGGGCGCGGTCGGCCCACATTGACGGAGAGCACACGCATGACCCGACGGTACGGGGACAGGCGTGCGCAGGCCACCCACGGGGTAGCCCCTCGGCCGTGACCGACCCCATGGGCCCGGCCGCCCGGGAGATCCTCAGCTAGGCGGCAGAGCCGATCTTGGGCGGGGTCGCGGATGAACCGGCGGCGGCCGGGTATGTAGGCCCGTCCTGGTGGAGTGACGACCTTCCGGTCGCGGTGCCGCGACCGGCTCCGCCGGGCGGCGGTCGGCGTGTGGCCGACCCCGCCCGGCGGACTCAGACGGTCAGCCGGTCAGGCGACGGACTCAGGTCGTCAGCCAGCTCCAGGCGTCCAGAACCCACTGGGTCTGTTGCAGGTAGGCGATGCCCAGGCCGGTGAGGAAGATCGCAGTCACCAGGTGGGCGCCCCGGGCGCTGCGCCGGATCCGGCCCAACTGCCGTTCCAGCACCACCCGGCCGAGCAGTCTGGCCAGCGCGAAGAGTCCGGCCGCCACGAGCAGACTCAAAATGAAGATCAGGAACTGCCCGGCCAGGTCACCGCCGGCCGAGATCGCCCAGATGCCCCAGCACACGAAGGCGAACAACGCCCCCGCCATGCTCCACTCGCCGCCCCGCTTCAACTGCGCCACGTGCCAGCTCAGCGGCCGACGCGGCGCGGGCTCACCCGGCCAACCGGTGCCGGTCGGCTCGTGTTCCACGGTCGGGAACGGCTCCGTGGGCGGCGTCCGGGGCCCGACCGAGGCCACGCCGCGTCGGAACGGATCGCGCTGCGGCGGTACCGCGGCGTCCGGCTGCGGCGGCACCTCAACGGTCCGCTCCGCCCATGGCTGCGTCTGCTCGGGCATCTCGACTCCTCCCCCTGTGCCGGCGGCGACCACCGGCACTTCGAGGGTAGCCAGCCGGCAAATGGGTCGCCGTCACCGCACCTATCCGTTAGACACGACCGGTGTGACAACCTCTTCGCTGCCCATCGAGACCGCCCGTGCCGAGGACTTCGACGAGCTGGGGCGGTTCCTCAACCTGCTGTTCCATCACGGTCTGGAACCCGAGGCCCACGAGACCGAACGTGCCATCTTCGAACCGGAGCGGTCCCTTGTCGTACGCGACGGCACGGAGCTGGTGGCCACCGCCACGGCCTTCACCCGGGAGCTGACGGTGCCCGGCGCCGGGATGCCAGCGGCGCACGTCAGCATGGTCGGGGTCGCGCCCACCCATCGCCGCCGGGGCCTGCTCACCGCGCTGATGCGCCGCCAGCTGCGCGACATCCACGACGCCGGCCGGGAGCCGGTGGCGGTGCTCTGGGCCAGTGAGGGACAGATCTACCCCCGCTTCGGTTACGGCCTGGCGTCCGAGCGACTCGTCCTGCGCGGGGAGACGACCGAGCTGCGGTTGCCCGCCCCGAGCGCCGACGAGGGCCGGCTCCGCCTGGACCGACCGGCCGACCGCCAGCCCGACCTGGCCCGGGTGTACGACCGCGCCCGCACCGACCGCCCCGGCTGGTCCGCCCGGGACGACAGGTGGTGGCGGTACGTGCTCGTCGACCCCGAGTCGCAGCGCGGCGGCGCCACCGAACGACGGGTGGTGCTGCACGAAGGCCCCGATGGCGTCGACGGGTACGGGCTGTTTCGCACCAAGGGCGAGTGGGACAGCGGCGGCCCGAAGTCCGTCACCACCGTCGACGAGGTGGTCGCGAGCAACCCGGTGGCGTACCGGGCGATCTGGCGGATGCTGCTCTCGATCGACCTGACCCGGCAGCTCTCCTGCCAGCGGGTGGCACCGGACGAGCCGCTGCTGCGCCTGGTGAACGAACCGCGCCAGCTCCGGGCCCAGCTGGTCGACGCCCTCTGGGTACGCGTGGTGAACGTGCCGGCCGCGCTGGCCGCCCGACGCTACGCCACCGACATCGACGTGGTCATCGAGGTGACCGACGACCTGCTCCCGGAGAACACCGGCCGGTGGCGGCTGCTCGGCGGACCGAAGACCGCCACCTGCACCCCGGCCACCGGCCCGGCCGATCTGGCCTGCGACGTACGCTGCCTCGGCGAGCTGTTCCTCGGCGGCGCCAGCCTCACCGCCCTGGCCGACGCCGGCCGCGTACGCGAGCTACATCCCGGCACCCTGACCCCC
>NZ_POTX01000203.1 GCF_003236305.1 Micromonospora endophytica
GTTCGGGGTGGTGCGGGAGGTGGGGGGGCTCAGGCTTCGAAGACGCCGGCCTCGACCAGGCGCTTCTCGGTGGCGTCCCAGCCGTCGCCCGGGTGAGCGGCGTTGAGACCGTTGATCTCAGCCCGGATCTTGGCGGCGTGACCGGCGGCGGCCAGCACCCGGATCTCCTCGACGAACGCCTCGGAGTCGGTACGCAGGTGCGCGGTCTTGCCGTTGGTCAGGTTCCGCACGTAGGCGTGCTTGCCGCCGTTGAGCGGGATGAGGTACTTGAACTCGCCCAGCACGCTGAGGGCGCCACCCTGGCCAGCCTGGCCGGCCCGGACTGACGCGCGCGCGGTCTTAGAGGTGTTGCTCGCCACGGAGGTACTCCTTGCAAGACGTACGGAGGACGAAACGTCCGGGGGCTGTGCGGGATGACACCAGGGGTGACCCCGCGAAGGCTTACGCGGCACAGGCCGCCGATGGAACTGTACACGAACCACGATCCCGGCTGGTCATCGCGGCGTCACGAGGTGGAACCGCGATCACCTGTCCGGGTATTTCCGAGGCACGGATTTTCCGATTCCCTGGCGTACCATCCGTCACACGAGTCATCATGTGTTCCAGCAACGGGCCCGGTCGGGCGAGGTCGTAGGGGAAGACGCACCTCGGTCTCCGGGAGGTCTCCGTGCCAACGCGTGGCGTCGTATACGTCCACTCGACCCCGCTCGCCGTGTGTTCACACGTCGAGTGGGCGATCGCGCGCGTCCTCGCCGCGCCGGTCAACCTTGAATGGACCGCCCAGCCCGTCGACCCCGGCGCCCGCCGGGCCGAGTGCGGGTGGTCCGGCCGCCCGGGAACGGGCGCCGAGCTGGCCGCTGCCCTCCGGCAGTGGCCCATGATCCGTTTCGAGGTCACCGAGGAACCCAGTCCCGGTGCCGACGGCGAACGCTTCATGTACGTCCCCGGACGGGGACTCTTCCGTGCCACCGTCGGTGCCGCCGGCGACATCCAGCTCGGTGAGGACCGGCTGCGCAGCATCATGGCCGCCGCCCGGGCGCCGGAAGCGCTCGCGCACGCCCTGGACAAGGCGCTCGGCAGCGCCTGGGACGCCGAGCTGGAGCCGTACCGCTACGCCGGGGACGGCGCTCCGGTGACCCTGCTCACCCGAGTGGGCTGAGAGCCTGCCCACCCCAGGGTCGAGTTGCCCCGATGTGCGACGGGCTGGTGGGATGGTCCGCGTGTCGACCACCACCCGGCGGGTCGCCGCCGCTCTCGTCACCGCGTCCGTGCTGCTCGTCACCGGCTGCACCGGCGCCGAGCCGCGCCCACAACCGGCACCGACCTCCGCCCCGGCGGAGTCGCCGCCGCCGTCGAGCGCCGCACCGGACGACCCGGCGGCGCGAGCCGTCGCCCTGGTCGCCGGGTTCGCCGACGAGGACCTGGTCGGCCAGGTGCTGATGCCGTACGCCTACGGCGATCGTGCGACGAAGGTCTCGCCCGGATCGGCCGCCGGCAACCAGGCCCTGGCCGGCGTGGACACGCCCGCCGAGATGATCGAGAAGTACCGGCTCGGCGGGCTGATCCTGGTGGGCTTCAGCGCCGACGACCCCACCCAGAGCAACCAGGAGACCACGAACGTCGACAACCCGAAGCAGGTCCGGGAGCTGACCACCGGGCTGCAGGAGGCCGCCGGCAAGCTGACCGCCGGGCCGGCGGGCTTCCTGATCGGCACCGATCAGGAGTACGGCGTGGTCACCCGGATCACCGACGGGGTGACCATGCTGCCCAGCGCGCTCGGTGCCGGAGCCGCCGGTGATCCCGCACTGACCGAGGCCGCCTGGCGGGCCGCCGGCACCGAGCTGGCCGCGATGGGGATCAACGTCGACTTCGCGCCCGTCGCCGACGTGCTCGTCACCCGCAGCACGGTGATCGGCTCCCGGTCCTTCGGCGCCGACCCGAAGCGGGTGGCGGAGCAGGTCGGTGGCGCCGTACGCGGCCTCCAGGCCGCCGGCGTGGCCGCCACGCTCAAACACTTCCCCGGGCACGGGCACAGCGCCGTCGACTCGCACGAGGACCTGCCCGTGCTCGACCAGTCCCGCACAAAGCTGGCGGCCGAGGCGTGGCCGCCGTTCAGCGCGGGCATCGACGCCGGCGCGCTGGCCGTGATGTCCGCCCACCTCGACGTACGCTCGGTCGATCCGGGGGTGGCCGCGACCTTCTCGCACAAGCTGCTCACCGAGGTGCTCCGCGGCGAACTCGGCTTCCAGGGCGTGGTGATCACCGACGGGATGAACATGGCACCGGCCAAGCGGTGGGGCCCGGGGGAGGCCGCGGTCCGCGCGCTCAAGGCCGGAAACGACCTGATCCTCATGCCACCGAACGTGCGTCAGGCGTACGACGGGCTGCTCGCCGCGTTGCAGGACGGCTCGTTGCCGCGGGCTCGGCTGGTGGAGGCCGCCACCCGCGTACTGACCATGAAGTTCACCCTGGCTGGCGCGCCCACGCCGGAGCTGTCCACGCTCGACGCCCCGGCGCACCGTGACGCGGCCCGCGCCCTGGCCGCCGCCGCGGTGACCGTGCTGCGCGGCCGGTGCGACACCACAGCCGTCCAGGGCCCGGTCACGGTCACCTCCTCCGGCGGCCGGGAGCACACCCGGGCCGCGTTGACCGAGGCGCTCACCGCGGCCGGGGTGAAGGTGGTGAACAGCGGCGGCACCGTCGTCCACCTGGTCGGGTACGGCGACGGCGCGGCAGACCTGCGCGCCGACGCCGCCGTCACGGTGGCCATGGACACCCCGTACGTGCTGGCCCAGGCGTCCTCACCGACGCTGCTCGCCACGTACTCGTCGAGCCGGGCCTCGATGGCCGCGCTCGCCGACGTGCTGGCGGGCAAGGCCGCTCCGGCGGGACGGTCCCCGGTCAAGGTGTCCGGGCTGCCCGCCACCACCTGCAAAAGCTGACGCGCCGGGCGCTGCGGTCAGGCCGTGGCGGCCAGCGTGTCGCGGGCCAGCCGGTACGCGGGCACCAGGTCGAGCGGCTCACCGAAGCTCGTGCTGCTGACCTCCACCAGCACCGTCGCCTCGCCGGTCCGGACCGCCAGCGCCCACTCCCGGACGTCCTCGTCGCGCAGCTCCCGGTGGCTCAGCCAGCTCGCCTCGACCACGTCGAGGTCGCCGACGCGGGACTGGCGGTACTGCGGCTCGGTCACCTGCTCGCCGTCGCCGACGAACGCCTCCAGTGCCTGCCGGGCCGCCACGTCCGGGCCGTCGGCAGTCCACACCCGCAGGAAGCCCGGCGTGACCGCACGCCCGTCCACCTCGCAGCGTAAGGTCGCGCCGCCCCGCCGGGCCAGCGCCTCGGCCAGGGCAGCGGCCACCTCGTCGTCGGGATCGGGGGTCTCCACCGCCGCCGCCCGCCACCCGTCGGCCAGACCGAACGTCACAGGCAACGGACAGGGCGCTGCGGCACCGACCGTGCCGGCCGCTCCGGCCGCGGTCACCTCGTCATGCCACGGCGCACCCGTCGCACTCGCGTCCGGCCCGCCGGTCGCTTCGCTGCCGTCAGCTCCGGCGTCGCCGCAACCGGTCAGCAACCCGGCGGTCAGTGCCGCCACCGCGAGCAGCCGTCGTGCCACGATGTTTCTCCCCCGTTTGTTGATCCATGATGGTGCTCAGCAAAGCGGTACACCCGCTGGCGGTCAAGTTCGCTCAGCTGCTCACCGCCGAGGTGCCGACCGGCGGCAGGTCGAGCCGGCAGAAAGTGAGCCCCTGCCGTCGCGGTGACGGCAGGGGCTGCGGCGAGGGGTCAGAACTTCGGCGGGGTCGTGGTGGTCGGGGTGAGGATGCCACCGGCCCGGGTCCGCACGGCGTGCGCGGCGGCAGCCGCATTGCGGACCACCTTGTCGGTGTCGTGGCTGACCATCGCCCGGTTGCGCTTCACGATCCGGCCGTCGATGAACACGGTGTCGATGTTCGCCGGGGTGGCGGAGCGGACCACCGTCGACTCCAGGTCACCGAGGGGCGCGATGTTCAGGTCGTCGGCCCGGATCAGGATGATGTCGGCCCGCTTGCCCGGGGTGATCGACCCGGTGACCTGGTCCAGGCCGAGGGCTTTCGCACCGTTGATGGTGGCCATCTCGATTGCCTGCTTGAACACCACGGGCGGCAGCGACGCCGTGTCGCTGCCGATCCAGGGGATGCCCAGATTCCACGCCACGTTCATCGACTCGAACATGTTGATCGGGGCCAGGGAACTGGCGTCGAAGGAGAGCGAGACGGTGATCCCGGCGGCGAGCATGCGCAGCAGTTGGCCGTGGAACCCACCGGCGGTGCCCAGCCGCAGTTCGGAGTGGACCGAGAAACTGACCGGAGCCCCGGTACGGACCATTGCCTGCCGATCCGCCTCGTCGAACGGCAAGGCGTGGCAGAGCAGGAAGTCCGGCCCGAGGAAGCCCTGCTGCTCAAGATCAGCGGCGCGTACGGCGGTGGTGGGCCCCTGCCCGGAGTGCACCGACACGGGCAGCTTGCGCTTGCGTACCTCCGTCATCTCGGCCAGGAAGGTAGCCGGGGTCCCGGGACCGCGGAGGTTGACGCCGAGATGCACCAGGCCGTCAAAGGGCGACTTCGGCCCGAACCAGGTGCCACGGACCCGGTCGATGTCGGCGAAGTCGATCAGTTGGGTGGCGGGTTGGCCGTCGCGGTGGCCGTAGGAGTAGCGGGCCCGGACCAGACCGTCGGCGTGCGCGTGCAGTTCGGCGTCGGCGTACGCCGGTCCGCGCACGTTGTGCGCCCAGTTGTTGACTGTGGTGATGCCGGCGCTCGCGCACTCCACCAGCCCGAGTAGGACGCTGTGGTAGAAATCGTCCGGCTGGTAGGCGGCGACGGTCGCCGACTTCGCGGCGAAATACTCGAAACCGGTCGAGACAAAATTGCGGCCCAACGCGCTCCACATGTGGTAGTGCGTTTCCACGAAACCGGGCATGGCAATCATTCGGGAGGCGTCGATGGTTTTCGCGCCGCGTACCTTGAGGTTGGATCCGACCTGGACGATTCGGCCGTCCTTGATTTCGATGTCGGCCCGGGCCTGGTTGCCGATGGTCGGGTCCACCGACACCAGTGCCGCCGATGTGATGAGGTAGTGCCCTCGTTCCGGCCGGCGGACGGACTTGCTCGGGGTATGGGGGCCGGGACTCGCGGCTGCGGCCGAGGCGCCGGTCAGCAGGGTGCCGGTGGCTGCCGCGCCTGCTGCGGCGAGCAGCGTCCGGCGCCCGATGAGGTGAGTCGGAACGGGGCGCCCACAATCGTCGAAAAGTGGTGTTCCAGCGTTGCTGAGATGCTCCGGTTCAGTGGAGCCTTGCGGTCCTGTCATGGGTCGGAAAGTAAGAAGACTTGGTTTCCGGTGATGGGCGAAACCGTGACCGGCAAATAACACGGTCTGCCGTATTCGAAAGATTACTCTCGGCGGTTGTCAAATGTGTCCGGAGCGGCGCCCAAGGTGCCTTTTTCGGATTCGTCCTCATGCTACGCAGCGGAGCCGGCACCTGACCGAAGCCGGAAACGACGGCACCCCTGCCGGCGCCGCGGGTGCGACGGCAGGGGTGGAGAGACCGCAGGTCAGACGCGGGTGAAGACGAGCGCCACGTTGTGACCGCCGAACCCGAACGAGTTGTTCAGCGCGGCGGGGATGTCCAGGTGACGAGCCTTGTTGGCGGCCACGTCCAGGTCGAGGTCGTCGTCCGGGTCGTCCAGGTTGATCGTGGGCGGCACCACGCTGTCGCGGATCGCCAGGATCGTCGCGATCGACTCCAGCGCGCCGGCCGCGCCGAGCAGGTGCCCGGACATCGACTTGGTGGCGGTCAACACCGGATGGTCACCGAGCGCGTGGTGCAGCGCCTTGATCTCGGCCAGGTCACCCACCGGGGTGGAGGTGGCGTGCGCGTTGACGTGCACGATGTCGCTCTTCGCCACGTCCGCGTCGGCGATCGCCTTCGCGATGGCCCGTACCGCGCCCGCACCCTCCGGATGTGGTTGCACGATGTCGAAGCCGTCGGAGGTGATGCCCGAACCGGCAAGCCGCGCGTACACCCGGGCACCCCGGGCGGCGGCGTGCTCGGCCCGCTCCAGCACCACGATGCCGGCGCCCTCGCCGAGGACGAAGCCGTCGCGGCCCTTGTCCCACGGCCGGGAGGCCCGCTCCGGCTCGTCGTTGCGGGTCGACATGGCCCGCATCGAGGCGAAACCGGCGATCGGCAGCGGGTGGATCACCGCCTCGGTGCCACCGGCGACCACCACGTCGGCGCGACCGGCCCGGATCATGTCCAGGCCCAGCGCGATCGCCTCCGCGCCGGTGGCGCAGGCGCTGGCCACCGAGTGCACGCCCGCCTGCGCGCCGAGTTCCAGACCCACCCAGGCGGCCGGCCCGTTGGGCATCAACATCGGCACGGTGTGCGGGGAGACCCGGCGGGGACCGGACGCCTCCAGGATGTCGTCCTGGGCGAGCAGGGTGACCGCGCCACCGATGCCGGAGCCGATGCTCACCCCGAGCCGCTCCGGGTCCAGCCCGGAGTCGACCAGGCCGGCATCCGCCCAGGCCTGGTGGGCGGCGATCAGCGCGATCGCCTCCGAACGGTCCAACCGGCGCAGCTTCACCCGGTCCAGCACGGCGGCCGGATCCACCGCCAGCTGGGCGGCGATCCGGACCGGCAGTTGCCCGGCCCACTCCTGGGTGAGCGCACTCACCCCGGAGCGACCGCTGAGCAGAGCGTCCCAGGTCGACGCGACGTCCCCGCCCAGAGGGGTGGTCGCGCCGAGCCCGGTGACGACGACGTCGCTACGACTCATGATCAGGACTGCGCTTCGATGTAACTGACGGCGTCCCCGACGGTCTTCAGGTTCTGCACCTCGTTGTCCGGGATCTTGACGCCGAACTTCTCCTCGGCCGCCACCACGACCTCCACCATGGAGAGCGAGTCGACGTCCAGGTCGTCGGTGAAGGACTTCCCCTCGGCCACGTCGTCCGGGCTCACCCCGGCAACCTCTTCGAGGATCTCGGCGAGGCCGGTGGTGATCTCGTCACGGGTCATTGCGGTGGGTTCCTCTCATCGGGTTCTCTCGACGGCGGCGACGCCGCCTGTCGCTCCTGCGCCACCAGGGCGCCGCAGGGGGTCTCAGGGACAGCGGACGACCTGACCGGCGTAGGTCAGACCGCCACCGAAGCCGAACAGCAGCACCGGCGCGCCCGAGGGCACCTCGCGACGCTCGACCAGCTTGGACAGGGCCAGCGGGATGCTGGCCGCGGAAGTGTTACCGGACTCGACGATGTCCTTCGCGATGATCGCCTGAGGGATGTTCAGCCGCTTGGCGATCCCGTCGATGATCCGGGAGTTGGCCTGGTGCGGGACGAACGCGGCCAGGTCGGCCGGGTCCACCCCGGCCCGCTCGCAGGCCTGCAACGCCAGCGGCGCCAGCGCCGTGGTGGCCCAGCGGAACACCGCCTGGCCCTCCTGCTTGACGTACGGGCGCCAGCCCTCGATGCGTACCGCGTCGCCGCGCTCCGGCACCGAGCCCCAGACCACCGGGCCCACGCCCGGCGCCTCGCCCTCGGCGGCGGCGGTGACCACCGCGGCGCCCGCCCCGTCGGCGAAGATGATGCAGGTGGAGCGGTCGGTCCAGTCGGTGAACTCGGAGAGCTTCTCGGCACCGATCACCAGCGCGTTGCGGCTGGCGCCGGCGCGGATCGCGTGGTCGACGGTGCCGAGCGCGTACGCGAAGCCGGAGCAGGCGGTGTTGACGTCGAACGCCGCCGGGGCGTCGATGCCCAGCTTGGCGGCGACCCGGCAGGCCACGTTCGGGCTGCGGTCGACCGAGGTGCAGGTGGCCACCACGACCAGGTCGATGTCGGCGGCGGTCAGTCCCGAGTCGGCGAGCGCCTTCTCGGCGGCGGCGGCGGCCATGTCGGCGACCGTCTCGCTGCCGGCGATCCGCCGGGTGACGATGCCCACCCGGTCCCGGATCCACTCGTCGTTGGTCTCCACCAGCTGGGCGATCTCATCGTTGGTCACCACCCGCGACGGCTGGTAGTGCCCCAGGGAGAGGATCCTGCTACCGCTCATGATGAGCCCCCATGATTGGTCTCGACACGAGACGCGTTCGGACTGAGCTTGGGTGATGCTGCGTCGTGACCGCCCAGGCGGGCGATCAGGTCCCGTGCGGCGGGCAGGTCGTCCGGGTTGTTCAGGGTGACGATCTCGGGCAGCCCGGTCGCCTTGAGTTCTCGTTTGATCATGCCGCTGAGCGTCCCGGCCGGCGGCAGCTCGATCACCCCGGTGACACCGAGGTCGGCCAGGGCGGCCATGCAGAGGTCCCACCGGACCGGTGCGGTGACCTGGCGGATCAGGCGCTGCACCAGCTCCCGTCCGTCCTGGACCGTGGAGCCGTCGAGGTTCGACAGCAGGACCCGGGTCGGGTCGCCCGGGGTGATCCCGGCCGCCGCCTTGGCCAGCGCCGCCTCCGCCGGAGCCATGTACGGGGTGTGGAAGGCGCCGGCCACCTTGAGTCGGATGATCCGGGCCCGGGTCGGTGGCTCGGCGGCGAGCTTCTCCAGGCCGGCGACCGCACCGGCGGCCACGATCTGGCCGGTGCCGTTGTGGTTCGCGGCGTACAGCCCGTGCCCGCCGATCACCGCGAGCACCTCGTCCGGGTCGCCACCGAGCACCGCGGCCATGCCCGTCGGTTCCAGCGCACACGCCGCCGCCATCTCCCGGCCGCGTACTCCGGCCAGGGTGATCGACGCCTCCGCCGGCAGGACGCCGGCCAGCGCCGCCGCGCCGAGTTCGCCGACGCTGTGCCCCGCGGTGAGGCCGACACCCTCCATCGGCAGGTGCTCGGCGGCGAGCAACGCGGCCGCGACGAGCAGTGGCTGGGTGCGTGCGGTGTCCTGGATCTCGTCGGCGTCGGCGATGGTGCCCAGCCGCACCAGGTCGACACCGGCCAGCGCCGACCAGGCGCGCAACCGCGCCTCGGTGCCGGTCAGGTCGAGCCAGGGAGTCAGGAAGCCGGGCTTCTGTGAACCCTGGCCGGGACAAATTACGGCGAGCACGTCTATGACTCTCCCGGATACCCCTCGGTTGCGCTGTGCCGGGTGACACCAAACCGCACTAGAACCTTTGGCGGGATCCTACAAAGATTGGTGTTGATCGTCATTGTTCTGTGATCTTTTGCCGGTCGCTGGACCCAATGTCGGGCTCGGCACCACCGGATCCAGCCGACCCACCGTCAGCGCGACCCGCAGGGCGAACGCGTCCCGGGGCGTCAGCGGGCTGAAGCCGGTCACCTCGGCGATCCGCCGCAGCCGGTACCGCACGGTGTTCGGATGCACGAACAGCGCCCGGGCGGCGCTCTCCAGCGTGCCACCGGCGGCGAAGAAGGCGTCGAGCGTCTCCAGCAACTCACCGCTGGCGCGGACCAGCGTGGCGTACACGTCGTGCCGCAGTCGCCGGCGGGCCTCGGCGTCGCCGGCCAGCGCCCGCTCCGGCAGCAGGTCACCGGCGTGCACCGGACGCGGCGCGGCCGGCCAGGCCGGCGCCGCCCGGTAACCGGCCAGGGCCGCCCGGGCCGACTCGGTGGCCTCGTCCAGGCTCGGCACCGCCGGACCGACCACCACCGGCCCGGTGCCGAACGCGGTGAGCAGCTTGCCGGTGGCCGCGACCGGGTCGGCCGCCCCGCCCAGGACGATCACCAGCCGGTCGCCGTGCACCCCGCCGATCACCTCCACCCCGATCCGGCGGGCCTGGCGGTAGACCGTGTGCAGGACCACGGAGACCTCACCGCCGGGCGACGGACCGACAGCCACCGCCACCGGCGGCGCGTCCGTCCAGCCCAGCGCGGCGGCGCGGCTGGCCAGCACGTCCGGGGAGTCGCCGCGCAGCAGCGCGTCCACCAGCAGGGCCTGGAGGCGGGCGTCCCAGGAACCGCGGGACTCGGCGGCGCGCGCGTACACCCGGGCGGCGGCGAAAGCGATCTCCCGCGAGTAGCGCAGCACCGCCTCGCGCAACTGTGGCTCCTCGCCGGGGGCGGCGAGTTCGCCCACCTGCTCCTCGACCACGTCGATGGTGACCTTGATGAGCGCGACGGTCTGCTCCAGGGTGATCGACCGGGCGAGCGCCTGGGGCGCGGTGGCGAACACCTCGTCCGAGACCTCCTGGGTCCCCTCGGCGGCCCCGCCGCCGGCGCTCAACCACTGCACCAGGGAGCGGGCGCCGGCCTGGGCCACCACCATCACCCAGGAACGCTGGTCGGCCGGCAGTTCCCGGAACCAGGGCAGCGTCTCGTCCATCCGGCTCACACTGGCCGTGGCCAGCGCCCCGGCCGCCCGCTCGATCCGGCGCAGGGTGGCCGAGAGCTGCGTACCGCCCGATTCACTCACCCATCCAGCCTGACATGCCCTGACCTGGCGCTGTACCGCAGCGTCGCCCCGGCGGACCGGGTACGCGCTGCGTGGCGCGTCGGGGTCGGCCAGTACGGTGGCAGGGCACGCCGGGTGGGCACCGGCGGCGAAGGCGAGAAGGTGAGGAGGGGCCGATGGCGTACGGGGAGGCCGAGCAGGGTTGTGCCCGAGCAGCCGAGCCCGGAGTGCCGCGACCCCGCGCCGGGGAGTCGGCCGCGCCGTGTCCGTCCGCCCCCGATCCGGTGGCGTCACGTCCCTCGATCGCCGCCGAGGCGGGTGCGCCGCGTCCGGGTGCGGTCGACGCCGTGGGACCGCAGCAGTCCGCCACCCCGGCCGAACCTGAGGTCACCGCCGGCTGTCGTAGCCTGTTGCCCGGCTGGGCCGGCGCCCACCGGCACGGCGCGGTCCGTCCGGCGCACCGGTCCGTCCGGCGCGACCGCCCACCACGCCGCTGGTGCTGACCGCGTCGCCGCCCTGCGGTGCGGGTTCGCGCGGGCGGTGCGGGTTCGCGCGGGCGGTGCGGGTTCGCGCGGGCGGTGCGGGTTCGCGCGGGCGGTGCGGGTTCGCGCGGGCGGTGCGGGTT
>NZ_POTX01000204.1 GCF_003236305.1 Micromonospora endophytica
CTCGGTGCGGTCGGTGGCGGGTGGCGGTGACCGGGTGGCGGTGGCGACGGTCGACGGGGATGGTCATCGGCTCTGGTTCTCTGCGGATGCCGGCGACTCGTGGCGGGCGGTTTCGGTGCCGGTGGCGGTGCCGTCCGGTGGCGACGTGGGGTTGGCGGTGACCCTGCATGGAGATCAGTTGGTGGTGCTCGCGGACCCGGGAACGGGTGCTCGTGCCTGGTGGGGGTCGATGTCGGCGGGTGGGTGACGGATTGGTGCCGAAAGCCGGTGCATTGTCGACGAAACGAAGGTGAAGAGATCTCGTAACCGCCGCTTCCATGGTGGGCTCTTACAGCGATCGCCCCCTATTCGCCACGGCGTGTAACGGTTCGGTCAACGGCCTCCCCCGGGGCTTACGCCATTGCTACACCGTGGGATAACGTCCGGCCCCAGACCGCGACGACGGTCTGGTTCGTCCGCCCCCGCAAGGGCCAATAGGTAGCGGGTGGTTCGGGCCATGGGACGGAGGAGGGTTCGGGCCGTGAGGCAGAAGCTCGTACGTTTGGTCGGTGGGGTGGCGATCGCCGCTCTCGCCATGGGCGGCGTGACCGCCTGCAAGTCTGACAGTGGAAGCGACGGCGAGGCCAGCGCCGACGGTTGCGGTAGCAAGATCGCGTTCTTCGGTGCGCTCACCGGCCCGGCCGCGGCGCTCGGCGTGAACATGAACGGCGGCGTCAAGCTCGCCGTCGACAAGTACAACAAGGAGAACGCCGACTGCCAGGTGACCCTGGTGCCGCTGGACTCCCAGGGCAACCCGGAGCAGGCCCCTGGTCTGGCGCAGCAGGCACTCGACGATGAGAAGATCATCGGCATCGTCGGTCCGGCCTTCTCGGGTGAGTCCGAGGCGGCCAACCCGCTCTTCTCCGAGGCCGGTCTGGTGCACATCAGCCCGTCCGCGACCCGGCCGAGCCTGGCCGACCAGGGCTGGAAGACCTTCTTCCGGGCGGTCGGCAACGACTACAGCCAGGGCCCCGCGGCTGGCACGTACATCAAGGACGTGCTCAAGGCCGAGAAGGTCTACGTCATCGACGACCAGTCCGCGTACGGCGCCGGCCTGGCCGACGAGGTGAAGAAGCTCCTCGGCGCGGCGGTTGTCGGCAGCGACAAGGTCCAGGGCGAGGGCAAGCAGAACGACTTCTCGGCGACCGTCACCAAGGTCAAGTCCTCCGGCGCGACCGCGGTCTTCTACGGCGGCTACTACCAGGAGGCTGGCCTGGTCCGCAAGCAGCTGACCGCTGCTGGTGTCACCGCCACCCTGGTCGCCGGCGACGGCGTCAACGACCCCGCCTACATCGAGAGTGCCGGTGCGGCGGCGGCCGAGGGCACCATCCTCACCTGCCCGTGCCAGCCGGCCACCGAGGCTCGCGGTAGCTTCGTCGAGGACTTCAAGGCGCTCAACGGCGCGGAGCCCGGCACCTACAGCGACGTGGCCTTCGACGCGGCCAACATCCTGCTCGCCGGCATCAAGGCCGGTAAGGGCACCCGCGAGGGGATTCTGGAGTTCGTGAAGGGCTACACCGGCGAAGGTGTTGCGGCGAGCTACAAGTTCACCGAGACCGGTGAGCTCGACCCCACCCAGGTGAAGGTCTGGGCGTACAAGGTCGTGGGCGGCAAGGTCGTGCCGGACCAGGAGATCCCGAAGGTCTGACCGTCCGGTAACGGTTCCGCTGTGATTGCGGGGTGTGGCCGGGAGCAAATTTCCCGGCTGCACCCCCACTGTCTTCCCTTCCTGTACGGAGTGCCCTTCCTTGGACTTCAACGCCCTGTTCTCCGATTTCGGGGGATATACGATAACCGGGCTGACAGTGGGCGCCATCTACGCCCTTGTCGCGCTGGGTTACACGCTGGTCTACGGCGTGCTGAGACTCATCAACTTCGCCCACTCCGAGGTCTTCATCGCGGGCGCGTTCGCCGCCATCTGGGGCTGGGCCGCGTTCGGCCTGGACCGGGACTCGGTGGTCAGCGGGTTCGGCTCGATCATGCTCTACCTGTTGGTGGGTGCCCTGATCGCGGCGGTGGCCTCGGCCGGCACCGCGACGGTGATCGAGCGGGTGGCGTACCGGCCGTTGCGTAAGCGCAACGCGCCGCCGCTGGCCTTCCTGATCACCGCGATCGGCGCCTCGATCGCGATCGCCGAGGCGTTCGGCATCTACACCCGCCGGCTTCCGGTAGGTGCTCCCACAGTGGTCAAGAACGACGTCCTGTTCACCGTCTTCGGTGCCGACGTCACGGCGGTGCAGTTGCTGGTCATCGGGTCGGCGCTGGCGATGATGGTCGCTCTGGACTTGTTCATCAACCGCAGTCGGGTCGGCCGGGGCATCCGGGCGGTCGCCCAGGACCAGAACACGGCCGCGTTGATGGGCATCAACAAGGACCGGATCATCCTCATCGTCTTCATCATCGGTGGAGCGATGGCCGGGGTCGCCGGCATGCTCTACGACATCCGGATCGGCACGCTCACCTACAGCGTCGGCTTCCTGCTCGGCTTGAAGGCGTTCACCGCGGCGGTCCTCGGCGGCATCGGCAACCTGCGCGGCGCGTTGATCGGCGGGCTGCTGCTCGGCCTGGTCGAGAACTACGCCTCCGCCCTGTTCGGGGCGAACTGGAAGGACCTGGTCGCCTTCGTGGTCCTGGTCGTGCTGCTGATGTTCCGGCCGACCGGTCTGCTGGGCGAGTCGTTGGGGAGGGCCCGCGCATGACAAGCGTCAGGGAATGGATCTATTCGGGCCGGCACGCGGTCTCCGAGCGGTGGCACCACGCGCCGCGCTGGATGCGCTGGGCGGTCATCGCGGCGGTGATCGTGTTCTTCTACGCGCTGCCGAACCGGGAGTTCTACCAGTGGCTCGGGCCGATCCCGACCACCGGGTCGAACTTCGGGCAGGTGCTCTTCACCATCTCCATCTACGTGCTGCTGGCGGTCGGGCTGAACATCGTGGTCGGCTTCGCCGGCCTGCTCGACCTGGGCTACTTCGGCTTCTTCGCGGTCGGTGCGTACACGGTGGCGGTGTTGACCTCGCCGAGCAGTGACCTGAAGACCCTCTGGCCGTGGTTGCTGGCCCTGCCGGTGGCGCTGGTCCTCACCATGATCTCGGGTGTGATGCTGGGTACCCCGACGCTGCGACTGCGCGGTGACTACCTGGCCATCGTGACGCTCGGTTTCGCCGAGATGATCCGGGTGGCGGCGACCAGCTCCGAGTTCCTCAAGGGACAGCGGGGCTTCAACCAGATCCCGCACCCGCCGGGCAGCTACGCCGACGGCAAGCCGATCTTCGGCGTGCTCGACCCGCGGCCGTACTACTGGCTGGTCCTCACGCTGATCATCCTGGTGGTCATCGGGGTGCGGAACCTCAACCGCAGCCGGGTCGGCCGGGCCTGGATCTCCATTCGGGAGGACGAGGACGCGGCGCAGCTGATGGGTGTGCCGACGTTCAAGTTCAAGCTCTGGGCGTTCGCCTCGGGCGCGTTCATCGGCGGCCTGGCCGGTGCGCTTTTCGCGGGCAAGCAGAACTTCGTCAGCTCGCAGAACCTGGAACTGCTCAACTCGATCATCATCCTGGCCGCGGTGATTCTCGGCGGTTCGGGCAACATCGTCGGCGCGATCGTCGGTGGTGGCCTGGTGGCGTACATGATCGAGCGGTTCCGCGGCATCGAGCTGCTCGGCATCCAGCTCTACGAGTACCGGTTCATGTTCTTCGGCCTGGTGCTGGTGGTCATGATGATCTTCCGGCCGCAGGGACTGATACCGAACCGACGACGAGCGGCGGAGTTCAAGGACCGTCGCAAGGAGGTGATCGTCGGTGGGTGAGACCGTGCAGAAGCCGACAGTTCCCGAGCAGGCCGGCCCCCCTGCGGCGGAGTCCACCGCCGCCACCCGGGAGCCGTTGCTGGAGGTCGACCACGTGACGTTGCGCTTCGGCGGCGTGGTGGCGCTCAACGACGTGGACTTCACCCTCTACAAGGGGGAGATCCTCGGGCTGATCGGCCCCAACGGCGCCGGCAAGACCACCTGCTTCAACGCGATGACCGGGATCTACCAGCCCTCCGAGGGCGAGATCCGGTTCCGCGGCGAGCGGATCACCGGCAAGAAGAAGCACCAGATCACCAAACTGGGCATGGCCCGGACGTTCCAGAACATCCGGCTGTTCCCGGAGATGACTGCGCTGGAGAACATCCAGGTCGGTGCGGACGCCCACCACAAGACCAGCGTCCTCTCCGCGCTGTTCCGGCTGCCCCGGCACCACCGGGAGGAGCGCGACGGGCGGGAGAAGGCCGAGCGGCTGCTGGACTTCGTCGGTATTCCCGGCCGCATGCACGACCTGGCCCGCAACCTGTCGTACGGCGAGCAGCGCCGGCTGGAGATCGCCCGGGCGCTGGCCACCGACCCGGTGCTGCTCTGCCTGGACGAGCCGGCTGCCGGCTTCAACCCGGCGGAGAAGGAGGAGCTGCTCCAGCTCATCCGCAAGATCCGGGATCAGGGTGTCACCGTGCTGCTGATCGAGCACGACATGCGGCTGGTGATGGGCGTGACCGACCGGATCGTGGTGCTGGAGTTCGGAAAGAAGATCGCTGATGGGCTCCCCGCCGAGGTGCGCGAGGACCACCGGGTGATCGCGGCCTACCTGGGGGTGCCGGATGACGACGTTGCTTGAGATCGAAGACGTCAGTCTGCTGTACGGGCGGATCAAGGCGCTGCACGGCATCAGCATCACCGTGAACGAGGGCGAGATCGTGGCCCTGATCGGTGCCAACGGCGCCGGCAAGTCCACCACTATGCGGGCCATCTCGGGCATCCGCCCGGTGGCCTCCGGGAGCATCCGGTTCGCCGGTGAGGACATCACCAAGCTCCGGGCCGACCTGCGGGTGCGCCGTGGGCTCTGCCAGGCGCCCGAGGGTCGGGGGATCTTCCCCGGCATGACGGTGCTGGAGAACCTGGACATGGGCGCCTACACCCGGCGGGACCGGGCCGAGGTGGCCAAGGACCTGGCCCGGGTGCTGGAGCTGTTCCCCCGGCTGCAGGAGCGGCGCAAGCAGGTCGGTGGCACCCTCTCCGGCGGTGAGCAGCAGATGCTGGCCGTCGGCCGGGCGCTGATGAGCCGGCCCAAGCTGCTGCTGCTCGACGAGCCGTCGATGGGTCTGGCGCCGATGCTGATCCAGCAGATCTTCAGCATCATCACGGAGATCAACGAGCAGGGCACCACCATCCTGCTGGTGGAGCAGAACGCGCAGCAGGCCCTCGCCCGGGCGCACCGCGCGTACGTGCTGGAGACGGGCCGGATCGTCAAGGAAGGCACCGGCGCGGAGCTGCTGCACGACCCGTCGGTCAAAGAGGCCTACCTCGGCGTGGCCTGACCGGCCGTCACCCCTCTTGGCAAGGAGTACGACATGTTCAAACTCAATGGCAGTCGGCGGGCCGTGCTCGGCGTGGCCGGCGCGGCGTTGCTCACCTTCTCGATGGCCGCGTGTGGCGAGAAGGAGGACGATCAGCCTGGTGCGGGTCCGACCGTGACCGCCGACGCCGACTCGGCGCTCGCCGCGAAGGTGCCGGACGCGATCAAGGCCGACGGTGTGATCAAGGTCGGCACCGATGCGACGTACGCTCCGGCGGAGTTCCTCGACACCGACGGCAAGACCGTGATCGGCTTCGACGTCGAGCTGTTCGACGCGGTCGCCCAGAAGCTCGGCCTGAAGGCGGAGTACGAGTCGGCGCCGTTCGACGCCATCCTGCCGGGTGTGGACTCCGGCAAGTACGAGATCGGTGTCTCCTCGTTCACGATCAACGCGGAGCGGCTGCAGACCGTCAACATGGTGAGCTACTTCTCCGCCGGCACCCAGTGGGCCACCAAGGTCGGCAACCCGGCCCAGGTGGACCCGGACAACGCCTGCGGCAAGAAGATCGCCGTGCAGGTCGGCACCGTCCAGCTCGACGACATCGAGGCCCGGTCGAAGAAGTGCACCGAGGCCGGCCAGCCAAAGATCAGCATCGACCAGTACCAGGCGCAGAGCGACGCCACGGCCGCCGTGGTCAGCGGCAAGAACGACGCCATGCTGGCTGACTCGCCGGTCGGCGCGTACGCGGTGCAGCAGAGCAACGGCCAGCTGGAGGTGCTCGGCGACATCTACGAGTCGGCGCCCTACGGCTACGCGGTGAAGAAGGACCAGACCGCCTTCGCCGAGGTGCTGAAGGAGGCCGTGCAGGCGGTCATCGCCGACGGCAGCTACGAGGCGGCGTTGAAGAAGTGGGGTGTCGAGGGCGGTGCCATCACCTCCTCGGCACTGAACCCGACCAGCTGACATGTCGGTCGACACCGATAAATCCGCACGGGCACGGCCGGAACCCATCCAGGCCGTGCCCGTGCGGCATCCCGGGCGGTGGGTCGCCGTCGCCGTGATCGGGGTGCTGGTCGCCATGTTCGTGCACCTGCTGGTGACGAATCAGGCGTTCAACTGGTCCTTCATGATCGACAACATGTTCCGCCCGCCGATCGTGGCCGGAGTACGCGGCAGCATCGCGCTGCTCGTGACCTCCATGCTGATCGGTATCGTGCTGGGCGTCGTCATCGCGATCATGCGGCTGTCGGAGAACCCGGTCCTGCGCGGCGTCTCCTGGGCGTACACCTGGTTCTTCCGGGCGGTGCCCCGGCTGGTGCTGGCGATCCTCTTCGGCAACCTGGGCATCCTCTGGGCTCGGATCGAGTTCGGGTTGCCCTTCGACCGGCAGATCGGCGCGCTCTTCGGCATCCAGGACTTCGAGGCACGGCTCTTCGGCTTCTCGGCGGTGGACATCCTCACCGGCTTCGTCGCCGGCATGCTCGCGCTCGGCCTCTCCGAGGCGGCGTACATGGCGGAGATCATCCGAGCCGGCATCCAGTCGGTGGACGAGGGGCAGACGGAGGCAGCCCAGGCACTGGGCATGAACCGCGGCCAGATCCTGCGCCGCATCGTGCTGCCGCAGGCCATGCGGGTGATCGTCCCGCCGACCGGCAACGAGACCATCGCCATGCTCAAGGACACCTCGCTGGTGGCCTTCGTGCCGGTCTCCGCCGAGCTCTTCTTCCAGCTCAGGGCGGTGGGAAGCCGGACCTTCCAGGTCTTCCCGATGTTGGTCGCGGCGACCATCTGGTATCTGCTGTTGACAAGTGTGCTGCTGGCCGGGCAGCACTACCTGGAGCGACACTTCGCCAAGGGCACCTCCCGCGCCGGCCAGGCCAAGGCCCGGCTCCGGGGCATGGCGGTCGGTGGCGGCGGCGCCACCGGAGGGGGAGGGGGCGTATGACCGGGGTGACCCTGCCGGGCCAGACCGGCGTGCCGGCGGCGGAGTCCGGCCCGATGGTGCACGCCGAACAGGTGCACAAGTCGTTCGGGTCGATCGAGGTGCTCAAGGGCATCGACCTGCAGGTGCGCGCCGGTGAGGTGTGCTGCCTGCTCGGCCCCTCCGGCTCGGGCAAGTCGACGTTCCTGCGCTGCATCAACCACCTGGAGAAGATCAACGCCGGGTGGATCCGGGTGGACGGTGAGCTGATCGGCTACCGGGAGCGCGGCGGCAAGTTGCACGAGATGCGGGAGAAGGAGGTCGCCGCCCAGCGCCGCGCCATCGGCATGGTGTTCCAGCGGTTCAACCTGTTCCCGCACAAGACCGCCCTGGAGAACGTCACCGAGGCGCCGCTGCTGGTGCGCAAGGAGAAGCGGGCCGAGGTGCGGGAGCGGGCGGCGGCGCTGCTGGAGCGGGTCGGGCTCGGTGACAAGCTGGGCAACTACCCGAGCCAACTCTCCGGTGGGCAGCAGCAGCGGGTGGCCATCGCCCGGGCGCTGGCGATGAAGCCGAAGCTGATGCTCTTCGACGAGCCGACCAGCGCGCTCGACCCGGAGTTGGTCGGTGAGGTCCTCGACGTGATGAAGGATCTCGCCCACGACGGCATGACGATGATCGTGGTGACCCACGAGATCGGCTTCGCTCGCGAGGTCGGCGACTCGCTGGTCTTCATGGACAACGGTGTGGTGGTCGAGTCCGGCAACCCGCGCGAGGTGATCGCCGACCCGAAGCACGAGCGCACCAAGGCGTTCCTGGCCAAGGTGCTCTGAATCGACATTCCCCGGCCGTCGCGGACCGGTGTGGGGCGGGTGTGCCGGCACCGCGAGGCGGCGGCCGGGGATGTCGGCGGTACGGGCTAGAGTCGCTGCCGTGACAGCTACGACGCCGCGCCTGCTCCTCGTCGACGGACACTCCCTGGCATACCGGGCCTTCTTCGCCCTGCCTGTGGAAAACTTCTCCACCACGACGGGGCAGCCGACAAACGCCGTCTACGGCTTCACCTCAATGTTGATCAACGTGCTGCGCGACGAGCGGCCGACCCACATCGTGGTCGCCTTCGACGTGTCCCGCCGCTCCTTCCGCACCGAGAAGTACGCAGAATACAAGGCCGGTCGCAGCGAGACTCCCGCCGACTTCAAGGGCCAGGTCAGCCTGGTCAAGGAGGTGCTCGCCGCGCTGCGGGTCCCGGTGGTGGAGAAGGAGGGCTACGAGGCCGACGACATCATCGCGACCCTGGCCTGCCAGGCCCGTGACCAGGGCATGTCGGTGCTGATCTCCACCGGTGACCGGGACGCCTTCCAACTCGTCGACGAGCAGATCACCGTGCTCTACCCGCGCAAGGGCGTCTCCGACCTGGCCCGGATGGACCCGGCCGCGGTCGAGGCGAAATACGGCGTGCCCCCCCAGCGCTACCGCGACCTGGCCGCGCTCGTCGGCGAGAAGAGCGACAACCTCCCGGGCGTCCCCGGGGTCGGCGACAAGACGGCAGCCAAGTGGATCAATGCGTACGGCGGGGTGGAGGGCATCATCGCCCGCGCCGACGAGATCAAGGGCAAGGCCGGCGACAGCCTGCGCGAGCGGCTCGCCGACGTGATCCGCAACTACGACATCAACTGCCTCGTCGCCGACCTGGAGTTGCCGGTCCGACCCGAGGACGCCCGCTGGCCGGGGTGGGACCGCGAGGCGGTGCACCAGGTCTTCGACACCCTCCAGTTCCGCATCCTGCGGGACCGCCTCTACCAGTACCTCGACGCTGTCGAGCCGGAGGCGGAGGCGGGCTTCGAGCTGGCCGGTGAGGTGCTCACCGCACCGGGCGCCCTGGCCGGCTGGCTGGCGACGCACGCACCGGCAGGCGCTGCCGCCGCGCGCGCCGATCATTCGGAGAGCGCCGCGGTCGGTGTGGCGGTCAAGCTCGACACCGGCCCCAACCGGCGGCACACCGCAGGCGTCACCGGCATGGCCCTGGCCACCGCCGACGGCGCGGCGGCCTGGTTCGACCCGAGCAAACTCGACGCCACCGACGAGGCAGCGCTGGCCGGGTGGCTGGCCGACGAGACCCGGCCGAAGGTGCTGCACGACAGCAAGCCCGCGGTGCTCGCCTTCGCCGCGCACGGCTGGTCCCTCGCGGGCGTCAGCCGCGACACCCAGATCGCGGCCTACCTGGCCCGCCCCGACCAACGGTCCTACGACCTGACCGACCTGGCGCTGCGCTACCTGCACCGCGAGCTGCGGGTGGACACGCCGAACGACGGCCAGTTGACGCTCGACGGGCTCGGCGCGGACGGCGAGGCGGAGCAGAATCTCATGCTGCACGCCCGGGCCACCCTCGACCTGGCCGAGGCGATCGACGCCGAGCTGTCCCGCGACGGCGAGCAGTCCGCCCGGCTGATGGCCGGGGTGGAGCTGCCCTTGATGCGGGTGCTCGCCGACATGGAACGCGTCGGCATCGCCGCCGACACCGACTACCTCACCGAGCTGGAAGCGCACTTCGCCGCCGAGGTGAAGGCCGCCGCCCAGGGGGCGTACCAGGTGATCGGCCGGGAGTTCAACCTCGGCTCGCCCAAGCAGTTGCAGGAGATCCTCTTCGGCGACCTGAACCTGCCGAAGACCAAGAAGATCAAGACTGGGTACACCACCGACGCCGACGCCCTCCAGTGGCTCTACGCGCAGACCGAGCATCCGCTCCTGCACCACCTGCTGCGGCACCGGGACGTGGCCCGGCTCAAGTCGACAGTGGACGGGCTGCTCAAGTCGGTCTCCGACGACGGGCGCATCCACACCACGTTCAACCAGACGGTGGCGGCCACCGGCCGGCTCTCCTCCACCGAGCCCAACCTCCAGAACATCCCCATCCGCACCGAGGAGGGCCGGCGGATCCGCCGGGCCTTCGTGGTGGGCGAGGGCTACGAGTGCCTGCTCACCGCCGACTACAGTCAGATCGAAATGCGGATCATGGCGCACCTGTCGGCCGATGACGCGTTGATCGAGGCGTTCAACTCCGGCGCGGACTTCCACGCCGCCACCGCCTCGTCGGTGTTCGGGGTGCCGCTGGCCGAGGTCACCCCGGACCAACGGCGCAAGATCAAGGCAATGAACTACGGCCTGGCGTACGGGCTGAGCGCGTTCGGCCTCTCCCAGCAGCTCGGCATCACCGCCGAGGAGGCCCGCGGGCTGATGGAGGTCTACTTCGCCGGCTTCGGCGGCGTCCGTGACTACCTCAACGAGGTGGTCGCCCGGGCCCGTCAGGACGGCTACACCTCCACCATCCTGGGTCGCCGTCGCTACCTGCCCGACCTGGTCAGCGACAACCGGCAGCGGCGGGAGATGGCCGAGCGGATGGCCCTCAACGCCCCGATCCAGGGCTCCGCGGCGGACATCATCAAGGTCGCCATGCTGCACGTCGACACCGCGCTGCGCGACGCCGGACTGCGCTCCCGGATGCTGCTCCAGGTGCACGACGAGCTGGTCTTCGAGGTGGCACCGGGGGAGCGGACGGCACTGGAGGAACTGGTCCGGCACCAGATGGGTGGTGCGTACCCACTCTCCGTGCCGCTGGAGGTCTCCGTCGGCGAGGGCCGCGACTGGAACAGCGCCGACCACTGAGCCGCTGCGGCTGGGGGGTACGGGGCGGCCCGACCCCGCTGGCGGGTGG
>NZ_POTX01000205.1 GCF_003236305.1 Micromonospora endophytica
GCCCACTGAGCCCACCCCGGGGCTGATGATCAAGAAGTTTCGGTCACGGCACACCGACGCGCCAGACGCAAACTTCTTGGTCAACTCACTCAAGCAGGGCGGGGCGACGGATCAGAGCCAGGTGAACCAGGATTTGGGGAGAAGTGCGTAGCCGAGGAAGGCGACGATGTCGAGCAGGGCGTGCGCCACGATCAGCGGCATGACCCGGCGGGTACGCAGGTAGAAGAGGCTGAACACGACGCCCATCACGGCGTTGCCGACGAACGCGCCGAAGCCCTGGTAGAGGTGGTAGGAGGCGCGTAGCAACGCGCTTGTCGCGACGATCGCGGCGAGCCGCCACTGAAGCTGACGCAGCCGGGTCATCAGGTAGCCGACCACGATCACCTCCTCCAGGATGGAGTTCTGGAAGGCGGCGAGGATCAGCACCGGCACCGTCCACCAGAGGTCGGGCAGCGCGGCCGGCACCAGTGTGGCGTTCAGGCCGAGTTGGGCCGCCACCCAGAACAACGCCAGGCCGGGCAGGCCGATCAGCGCCGCCAACCCAGTGCCCTGGGCGAGGTCGGCCCCGGGCCGCCGGCCGTCCAGGCCGAGGGTCCGCACCGGGTCGCCGGGGTCGCGCGCCAGCAGGTGTACGGCGAGCAGCACCGGCAGCAACGCGAAGACGATGCCGAGCAGCTGGTACGTGAGATCGAGGTAGGGCCGGGTGGACGCGGAGGTGTTCAGCGCGGCGGTCTGCTTCGACAGCCCACCCTCGGCGGTCAGCTTCGCGATGATCGACACGGTGGCGTAGACGGCGGATTGCCCGAGCGAGAGGCCGAGCACCAGCAGCGTCTCGGTGCCGAGCATCCGGCGGGACACCGGACGGGTGAGCTCAACGGTCACCGCACCACTCTGCCTGACCGGCATTGCCGGTGGCAGCCGGGGCGGCCGAGTGAACCTCATGAGGCGATCGCACATTCTGTGCGACCTACCGACACGCTCCGTGGACATTCTGTGGGGGCCCGATCCGCCGGCAGAAGTAAGGAGCGCCCCTGTGGACACCTTCGCGCGGCTGCTGAAGGAGAGTTGGACGTTGGTCGAGGAGGACCGGGTCCGGCTGACCGAGCACTTCTACGCGCGGACCTTCCTCCTCGACCCGGAACTGCGCAAGCTTTTCCCGGTGCAGATGTCGGGCCAGGGTGACCGGCTGCTGGAGGCGATCATCGCGGCGATCCACACGGTGGACGACCCGGAGGGCTTCGACGAGTTCCTCCGCGCACTCGGCCGGGATCACCGCAAGTACCACGTCGACGCCGCCCACTACGACACCATGGGCGAGGCGCTGCTCGACGCGTTGCGCTGCACCGCGGGCGACGGCTGGAACCTGGCGTACGACCAGGCGTGGCGGGATGCGTACGCGGCGATCGTGGAGAAGATGCTCGCCGGTGCGGCGGCGGACACCAACCCGGCGTTCTGGCACGCCGAGGTGCTGACCCACGAGCGGTTCGGGTCGGACACCGCCGTCTTCACCTGCCGGGCGCTCCAGCACCCGTTGTCCTGGAAGGCGGGGCAGTACGTCAGCATCGAGGCGCCCCGCTACCACCCCCGGGTGTGGCGGACGTACTCGGTGGCCAACGCCCCGAATGACGACAACGTGCTGGAGTTCCACATCCGTACGCCCGCCGGGGCCGGCTGGCTGTCCGGTGCTCTGGTCCGCCGGTTGCAGCCGGGCGACCTGCTGCGGGTGGCCGCGCCGATGGGCTCGATGACGCTGGACCGGTCGTCGGAGCGGGACATCCTCTGCGTCGCCGGTGGGGTGGGGCTGGCCCCGATCAAGGCACTGCTGGAGGAGTTGACCAGTTTCAACCTGACCCGCTGGGTGCACGTCTTCTACGGTGCCCACACCAAGGCGGACCTCTACGGTCTCGACGGACTTCGGGAGCTGGTGGCGGCCCATCCGTGGCTGTCGGTCACTCCCGCGTGCAGCGACGACCCGGACTTCGACGGTGAGCAGGGAGAGATCACCGACGTGGTGGCCCGCTACGGCCCGTGGACGGCGCACGACTGTTACGTCTCCGGATCCGCGCCGATGGTCCGATCCACCCTGCGGGTGCTCGCCGCCGACGAGGTTCTCCCGCAGCGCATCCGGTACGACACCTTCGGCAACCTGTAGAGCTTTACTCCCCCCGCACCGGGGCGCGTGCCCCTGCCCCCTGGGGCGCGCGCCCCGGTCCCCCCGGTCGGGCGGAGCCAGCACCGCCCCGCACGACCATGTCCGCCTGCCGTCGTTCCCACCGGGCGGGCATGGTCGTGCCACCGACGTGGGCACGCGGGTTTGCCGCGCTAGTAGCGCCAGGGGTGGCCGGACTCGCGGTACTCCTCGATCGGCACCAGCGGGACGCCCGGCGCCATCCGGTCGATGTAGAGCCGCCCGTCGAGGTGGTCGACCTCGTGTGCCACCAGCCGGGCCATGCCGAACTCGAACGAGGTGATCACCCGACTGCCGTCGAGCTGCGCGTGTTCCACGTCCAGCCGCAGCGGCCGGGGCACCAGGCCACGGTGGTCGAAGAAGGAGAGGCAGCCTTCGTACTGCTCGTCAGTCTCGACGGCGGTGTCGACCACCCGCGGGTTGAGCAGCACCAGCGGTTCGGCGGTCCGGTCCGGTGGGCGGATCACCGCAGCCGCGCGCCCGATGCCGAGCTGCGGTGCGGCGATGCCGACTCCCTTGGCGAACGGATGCAGCTCGTCGAGGCGGGCCAACGCGGTGACCAACCGGTCCACGACCTGCCGCGCGACGGTCTCCTCGCTGGGCAGGTCGAACGGGCGGGCCGGCTGCCGCAGCAGGTCCGCGCCACGTTGGACGATGCCGAGTGCCCGCATCCGCTCGGAGGGCCTGACCCGGTCGGCGTCCGGCTCGGGTTCCGGCTCGGCGCGGAAGCGCCACAGCAACCGGTACCGGGCGTTCAGCGGCGGGTCGTCGGTCGCCCAGTCGAAGATCGCGCGGGCTCCCTCGTCGTGCCGGTCGATGGCCGTACGCAGCGGTCCCTCCTCCGCCGAGAGTGAGGTCTCCGCTCCCCAGACCTGCGGGTCCAGCTCGGCCGGGAGGTCCAGCCGGATGGCGAGGTGACGGGTGGGTACGCGGACGGCCCGCTGGAACCACGGGCCCCACTTGTCCCGCCCGACGAGGTACGTGTACTCGATGGTGGCGCGGTGACCGGGGTAGAGCGGGAAACGCCGTTCGGTGTTCTCGAAGATCAGCCAGATCTCCTTGAAGGCGTCCCGGTCGTGCTTGGCCCGCCAGTGCATGACCTCCCGCTCGCCGGCCTCTTCCCGGTACGCGCTGAGTTGCAGCTCGGCGAAGGTGAGCGGGCGTTCCCGGTGGTGCCGGTTGGAGCGGCCCGGGTCGTTGGGGTAGCGGTCGACGGCGATCCGCACCAGGTAGCGGGTGACCGGCTCGGTGCCGGCGTTGTACAGCTCGCGGCGGATGACGCAGCGGTAACCGGCGTCGGTGTGGGTCAGGTTGGCCGTCTCGCTCTCGACGATCAGGCCGGTGCCGGGCGGCAGCCACCTGTCCGGCGGCGCGGATTCCCGTTGGCTGCGCTCGGTGCGCGCGTGGCGCAGGTGGTCGTACTCCCGGAAGCGCTGCCAGATGGCGCCGCTGGCCTCCAGGACGGCCTCGGCGCGGCGAGCGAAGTCCTCGGTGGGTCGGTGCCGGCGCCCTTCCACGTGGCTGACGTAGGAGGGGTCGAAGCCCATCAGCGTGGCCAACTGTTTCTTGGACAGCCCCCGCTCCATTCGCTGCCGGGCCAGTTCGGCGGCGAAGGAGTCGGCAGCCCGATCGAGCGGTGAGGTCGTCATCAGCTTCCTCGTGGCCGGGAGTACAAGTTTCACGTTTGACTGCCGGGTCCGCACAGGATTGGCACCTTCTCGACAAGGTGCTTGACCGATGAGCGTTTTCTGCCGATACTGCGCCGCGCTTTCGAATGCGCACGCTGCGTGATCGAATGATCTGGACCTCTCCGGCCCGCGCCCGATCGAGGGTTCCGCGACGCCCAGAGGTGTGGTTAGGCTAGCCTTAGTCGACAGCGGGTGTGCCGGACGGAGGTGGAGCAGGTGACAGCCGTGCTGCCCGTCAGCTCCCCGGCCGAGGCACTCGCCCCGGTCACCGCGACCCTGCGCACCATGTTCGGCACCGACACCCTGCCCGGGTTGGCCTCGGGCCTGATCGTCGCCGACGAGGCCGGTTGGGCACCAGCGACCACCCTGACCGCCGGCAGCCGGCTGCCGGAACTGCTCGACTCGGCGGCCCGCCTCTGGGGCGGCACCCCGCACGCCTCCGCCGCGCTGGCCTGGAAGGCGTACAGCTACTGGGCGGCGCTGCCGGTGGTGCTCGGCTGGGCCACCGCCCGGCGGGTGCCACTGCTCGACCCGGCCGCCACGCTCATCCACTTCGCCGATCAGCGCACGCTGATCACGCTGGGCCTGCGCCGCTCGACCCCGGTCGCGGTGCTGCCCACCGATCCGCTGGCGCTCACCGGGTCACCCCAGATCCGCGTGCTCGCCGACGAGCAGGAGCTGCTCGCCGCAGTGCGCGCCACGCTGCTTGACGCACACTTCACGCCGCTGATCAGCGCGGTCCAGGGCGAGGTCCGCATCGGCACCCGTACGCTGCTCGGCTCGGTCGCCGCAAGCATCGCGCACACCCTGCTCCTGGCCGCCGACGCACTGCCCGGCTCGGCGGTCGAGGCGGTCGACACGCTGCTCGGCGCGCTCGACCTGGCCGACCTGGTGGAGTTGGTGCCCGGCCCGAACGGCGAGCCCACGGTGCAGCGGCGTACCTGCTGCCTGGCCTTCACCCTGCCCGCGCCAAAGGTCTGCCAGGGCTGCTGCATCCGCACTGCCTGACCGCCGCCGCGCTCAGCCGGTCAGCGGACGGACGTCCCAGAGCCACACCCCGCCGGTCCGGGTGGGCTCGATCCCGGTCAGTTCGGTCATTCCCGTACGCAGGGCGTCCGCTCGGTCGTGCGGGCCGAGAATCACCACGCCGGCCCGCCAGTAGCGCAGATCCTCGACCGCGTCCCGCCGGGTCTGCGCGGTGACCGCCGGCACCTCGCCGGTACGCCGGATGCTGGCGAAGAAGCTGCTGGTCGGGCGGGGTGGCGCGGTGAACAGGGCGACCCGGTCCCGGCCGGGTCGGGTGTCCGGGCCGAGAAAGTAGCCGCGGGCGATCGGCATCGCCAACCGGGTACGGGCCGACCAGCGCAGCGGATCGGTGTATTCGGTGTCCGGCAGCGGCAGGGTCACCACGCTGCGTCCGCCTTCCAGATACGGCCGCCAGGCCCCGGAGGTGACGAACTCCGGTACCGGGTCGAGGCGCCTGGTCGGCAGCGGGGTGGGCAGCAACGGCACCAGCGCCATCGCCAGCACTGTCACCGTGCCGAAACGGATTTGCGACCGCCGGTCCGGATACCGGGCGGCCAGCTGCCGGACCCGCTCGGTGCCGTACGCCAGCAGTAGCCCGATGATCGGGGTGATGGCCAGCGACCAGCGGGTCGGCACCACCGCGTGCAGCAGCGGCAAATCCTCGAGCACCGCCCACGGCCCCGGCACTCCGGTCTCCGCGCGCTCGAAGCGGATCTCCCGGCCGAGGGAGAGCAGCGCGAAGATCAGCCCCAGCACCGCCAGGCCGATCACCACCACGTTCCGGCGTAGCCACCACACCAGCGCCGCCACCAGGATCACCAGCGGCCAGCCGAAGAACGCGTTCTCCTCGGTGGGATTCTTGGCCAGACCGGCCGCGCCGCGCGCGTCGCCGGCCAGCGACTCGCGGGAGTACGCGAAGAACGAGGCGAGGTCGGTGGAGTAGCCCCGGATCAGCCAGGGCAGCCCACGGTAGGCGCCCGGACCGAAGAACTGCACATACAGCGGGTACGCCAGCAGCACGCCGGAGGCCGCAGCGGCCACGCCCAGCCCGGCCAGGAACGGGCGGGCCCGTCCACGCAGCTCGGGCCGGCCGATCGCCAGCGCGACCATCACCACGCCGAGGCCGATGGCGACCATCAGCAGGATCTCCAGGTTCAGGAACGCCTGCCAGACGATCACCAGCGCGAGCAGGATGCCGTTGCGCAGCCAGCGACCGGCGTCGGCCAGCCGCACGGTACGCCAGATGATCAGCGGCACCACGTACTGCGACACGATGTTGGGGTGCGCGTTGGCGTGCGACACCATGGCCGGCGCGTACGCGCAGAACGCCGCGCCGAGCCAGGCCGGCCCGCGTGCGCCGATGAGGACCCGGGACAGCACGAAGTACCAGGCGGTCGCCGTGGCGATCATGCCGAGGGTGAGAAAGAGCAGGAAAGCGGTACGCGTGCCGAGCAGCAGGGTGATCGGTGTCATCGGCAGGGACACGGACAAAACAGACGTGTTCGCCATCAGATTGACCGATTCCGGCACATTCATCCGGTCCGATGAGAACGGGTAGGCAAATTCGGTGACCACCCGAGCGCCGTGCGCCATCATCCATTCGAACTGCGCCATATCGTTCGGGTTGTCCCGAATTCCGTCCTGCGGATTCAGCCACATCCGCGCGGTCACCCAGAAGCCGAGCAGCGCGAAGCTCGCCACGGCAGCGACGTCCCGCCACCAGCCGGAACCGCCCTCCCCGAGGCGTCTCCCGGGCGCTCCGATCCGCCCAGGCGTCCCGCGCCACCCAGCAGATCGACCCGAATCAGGAGTAGTCATGGCAATTCATAGCGTAGTTGCCCAATGTCGCCACCGTGCAGGCTTCAGGACCCTCGCGTAGTATCTTCCGGGTTCGCTGACCACCACCGATCGTGCCCATAACCCCGACCAATTCGGCCACCGCGGGCCCCGATATCCCCGCCCTTCGCGCGGATGGTTCACTCAGTCGGTCCCGGCGCGGGTCGAGTCGCATCGTGAGGAATCGACGCATGGCAGAAATCACTGGGGATCAGCGCGTGCAGTCCGAGGTCCTGGAGGGCCTCGCCACCGCGGTCAACCACCGGCGCTGGTTCGTCGAGCTGGCATTGCCCTATCTCGGCGACAACCCGATCGAGATTGGCAGCGGCCTCGGCGACTACGCACTGGAGTGGGCCGAACACCTCCCTCGGTTCACCGCCACGGAAGCCGACCCGGACCGTCTGGTCTCGCTCAAGGAGCGGCTCGCCGAGCAGCCCAGCATCGAGGTACGTCAGATGCTGCTGCCCCACTCGGAGCAGGGCGACTACAGCGCCGCAGTCTCGTACAACGTGCTGGAGCACATCGAGGACCACGTCGGCGCGCTGAGCAGCATGCGTCAGCTGGTCCGCCCCGGCGGCGCGGTGATCATCATCGTGCCGGCCTTCCAGTTCGCGATGAGCCCGGCCGACATCGCCACCGGCCACGTCCGCCGCTACACGAAGAAGACCCTCTCCGCGGCGATGACCGAGGCCGGCCTGCGGGTCGAAAAGATCCACTACGCGAACGCGCTCGGCCTGATCGGCTACTTCATGGCCACCAAGGTGTTCCGGCTGATGCCGAAGGAGGGCCCCATGGTGAAGGTCTACGACACCCTGGTCCTCCCCGCCACCAAAGCCGCCGAGCAGCTCGCTCGCCCCCCGTTCGGCCAATCCGTCTTCGCCGTGGCCCGCACGCCCAGCTGACTTGCTCCACGTTGATCAAGAAGTTTGCGTCGGGATCCAGCGGGATTCCCGACGCAAACTTCTTGGTCAACTAGATCGTGCTAGCCGGAGATCTGGTAGGTGGGGCGGGTGGTGGCACGGGCCAGGGTGTGGAAGGCGAGGTTGAAGCCGACGTACGCGGGAGTGGCGTCGGGGGTCACCTCGAGGCGTTCCACGTCCAGGGCGTGCACCGCGAAGACGTACCGGTGCGGCCGGTCCCCGGACGGCGGCGCGGCACCGCCGTACCCCTGCTCGCCGTAGTCGTTGCGCACGGTGAACGCCCCGCGCAAGCTCTCGCCCGACGCGCCGCGCGGCAGCTCCGTCACGTCAGCCGGCAGGTTGACGAGCACCCAGTGCCAGAATCCACTGCCGGTCGGCGCGTCCGGGTCGAAGCAGGTCACCACGAAGCTCTTCGTCTCCGCCGGAAAGCCCGACCAGGCCAGATGCGGCGAGACGTTCTCGCCGCCGGTGCTGTCGTGCGCGTGGACCGCGTCCATCGGCTCGCCGTTGCGCACGTCATCGCTTGTCACGGTGAACGAGGCGACGGTCGGCAGCAACTCGTACGGGTCCGGGGCGATCGGTCGTTCCAGGGTCATCGACACAGGTCCTTCCGGTGGAATGTGCTTCTCTGCGTCCCCTTCATACCCCGCCAGCGGCCCCCATTCGAGCGGACCCCGGTCAGGAGACGTCAGCCGAGGTGCGGCGGGATCCAGATGTGGGCGCCGACCAGCCGCAGATAGGCGTACGCGGTGAGCATCGCCCGGCACTTCCAGTGGCAGTTGCAGATCGGGCACCAGTCACGCCGTCCATCGGTCGGCGGCCAGTGGTCGGTCATGATGACCCGCGCGGAGAGGACCAGCTGGGCCCGTACCTGCTCCACAGGATCCGTCATCACCGGTTCGCTGTCTGGTCGTCCTGATCCTTCCCGCCATGCGCGGTGAGGGTCTCCAGCGCCCACGCGTACTGGCGGCAGCCCTCGCCGGGGCAGTCGAGGTAACAACGGCGGTTGGCGTCGTGCGCGACCACGCTCCGATAGGCCGAGAAGACAAGCACCACCCGATCGACCCGGTCGTCCGGCCACGTCATCGCAGCACACCGATCGCCACGACCACCCCGACAAGCAGCACCACCACGGCGCTCACGGCCGCGATGGCCCAGGCCCGGCGACCACCGCCCGTCGCAGGCATGCGGACCGGGTAGCGGTCGCCGTCAGGAATCGGCGGCTGAGCGTACGAAACACGCTGCGCGGGCGGAGGCTGAGACTCGTCCACCGGCTACTCCTCAGCAGTAGGAGGGTGCCGGCCGGACACAGGGGGAGTGCCCGGCCGGCCTGGACGGGGCCTCGCTGCTGACGAAGGACCCCGATGGACTGAACTTAGGTTCCTAGGGGATCTGAGTCAACGTAGGAACCACAGCGAGTCACGCCGACTGGCACCCTGGAAGGGCTGACGAAGGGCCCTGCCACATGAACCATCGCCGCAAGCCGCTCTACGAGCACGTCGTTGACGACATCACCGCGTCCATTCAGGCCGGCACGATCAAACCCGGCGACAAACTGCCGTCGATCGCGCAGTTGGCCCAGCAGTACGGCATCAGCGACACCCGCGTGAAGTTCGCGCTGCGAATCCTGGGCGAGCGCGGACTGATCGAGACGCATCAGGGCAAGGGCAGCTTCGTGGCGGCCAACCCGCCCACCTGAACCACGGGGCCACAGCAGAGGATAGTGATCAGGTTCGGGGGCGCGTGAGCACGTCGCCGCCCTTACCATGCCGGGATGGGCAAATTCCTTGCGCTCTTCAACGGTGCCGCTGGTGAGTTAGACAAGGCCGAACTCACCGAACAGGAGCAAACTGAGTTCATTCAGGCTTGGGCGTCATGGGCGCAGGCCAACGAGAAGGCTCTCATCGATCCTGGCGCTCCGTTGTACGCGAAGAAGCTGGTCACGGTGCAGGGGGTCGAGGACTTCACCGACACCCTGACCGGCTACACCATCGTGGCGGCGGACTCGCACGATGAGGCAGTCCAGATCTTTGCCGAGCATCCGCACCTGGGGCTCTTCGCCGGAAACTCGATCGCAGTCATCGAGTGTCCGGCGCCACCGGCTGACTGATGTTGACGGTCGGGCAGTCAGGAAGCGCTGCCGCTGACCAGCAGGGCGGAGGGTGTGGGATTCGAACCCACGAAGACATCGCTGCCTTACCGGTTTTCAAGACCAGCGCCATCGGCCACTAGGCGAACCCTCCCGGACCGCGCACCGCGCGGCCGTGCCTAGTCTGCCATGCCGGCCGGACCGGCGAGGGGGCGAGGGCTACCCGATCGGCCATGATCGTTCACCCTCAGTTGTGCCGGGTACGAGCGTGGACGGGCGGGTGGATCGGGTATGACTGGGCCATGCGCGCGATCACCATTCTGGAGCCTGGCGGACCCGAGGTGCTGACCTGGAGCGAGGTGCCTGATCCGGAGCCGGGGCCGGGTGAGGTGCTTGTCGACGTACGGGCCACCGCGGTGAACCGGGCCGATCTGCTGCAACGGCAGGGGCATTATCCGCCGCCGCCGGGCGCGCCCGCGTACCCGGGATTGGAGTGCTCGGGGGTGGTGAGCGCGACCGGTGCGGACGTGGCCGGCTGGCGGGTGGGTGACCAGGTCTGCGCGCTGCTGGCCGGCGGCGGGTACGCCGAGCGGGTGGCTGTGCCGGCCGGGCAGTTGCTGCCGGTGCCGGCGGGGGTGGAGTTGGTCGACGCCGCCGCGCTGCCCGAGGTGGCGTGCACGGTCTGGTCCAATGTGGTCCAGGTTGGCCGCCTGGCGGCGGGCGAGACGCTGCTGGTGCACGGTGGCGGCAGCGGGATCGGCACGTTCGCGATCCAGCTCGGCAAGGCGCTGGGCGCGACGGTGGTGGCGACCGCCCGTGCGGTGAAGCATGATCGGCTGCGGGAGCTGGGCGCCGATCATCTGATCGATTATCAGCAGCAGGACTTCGTCGAGGAGACCCGGGCGGTCACCGACGGGCGGGGCGCGGACGTCGTCCTCGACATCATGGGCGCGTCGTACCTGGGTCGGAACGTCGCGGCGCTGGCCCCCGACGGCCGGCTCGTGGTTATCGGCATGCAGGGCGGCCGCAAGGCAGAGCTGGACCTCGGCGCCCTCCTGGCCAAGCGCGCCACCGTCGCCGATGCCCGGATCACCGCACCGCTCGACACTCCTACGACCGGCACCATAACCGTCGCTTTCCTGATCTCGCCCCAAGCGGAACTCGTCGACTTCGCCGGGCCCTGGGGCGTGTTCGAATACGTCCA
>NZ_POTX01000206.1 GCF_003236305.1 Micromonospora endophytica
CCACCGGACCGACCAACCCGCCCCCCACCGGGCCGGCCGACATCACGGTCAACACTGCCACCAGGTACCAGACGATCGACGGGTTCGGGGCGGCCACCCCCATCTGGGGCGGCACCTGGTCGACTGCCGAGACCCAGACCCTGGTCGGCCTGGGCGCCAACCAGCTGGGCCTGTCGATCGTACGGACCGGCATCTCACCGGTGTCCAGCGAATGGTCGACCCAGGTGAACGCCCTCCGCACGGCGAAGTCGTCCGGGTCGAACGTCAAGATCCTGGCCTCACCGTGGACAGCGCCGGCGGCGTGGAAGACGAACAACAGCCGGGTCAACGGCGGCAAGTTGCGCACCGACTACTACGACGACTACGCCAACCATCTCAACAGCTTCGTCCAGTACATGCAGGGCCAGGGCGTGACGATCGACGTCACCTCGGTGCAGAACGAGCCGGACTGGCACCCGGACTACGACTCGATGGACTGGAGCGGCACCGAGCTGCGCAACTTCCTCCGCGATCACGGCGCCCGGGTGCAGAACACCAAGCTGATGGTCGCCGAGGCGGTGAACCTGAACTACAGCTACACCGATCCGACCCTGAACGACGTGACCGCCCGGAACAACATCGGCTACATCGGCGGTCACCTGTACGGCACCGAGGCCTCGGGCCGGCTGCGGTCGTACCCGCTGGCCGACCAGCACAACAAGCCGGTGTGGATGACCGAGTGGAACCTGCACGAGGCCGACGGCAGCGGCTCCAACATCTGGGGCAACCCGAGCAACCAGACGGTCTGGAACGAGACCCTCGACGACATCATGCGTACGGTGCACCGGTCGATGGAATCGAACTGGACCGCCTACGTCTGGTGGTACGGCAAGCGTTACTACTCCTTCATCGGCGACGGCGAGGCGGCCTTCGGCACCACGGCAGGGGCTCCGCTGAAGCGCGGGTACGCCTTCTCCCAGTACGCCAAGTACGTCCGCCCCGGCTACCAGCGCGTCGCCCTGACCAAGAGCACCAAGGCGTCACCGCTGGAGGTCACCGCCTACTCCGGTGGCGGAAAGACCACACTGGTGATCCTGAACCGCTCGACCAGCGCGGTGAACAACGCCGTGATCCAGGTGCCGCAGAACATCACCCGGGCGGAGCACTACCTCACCTCGCAGAACGCCAATGCGGCAAGCCAGCCGGTGAGCGTGAACGGCGGCCAGGTCAGCGTCAACGTCGGCGCCCGCAGCATCTCCACGGTCGTGCTCACCCCCTGACAGATGTCGCGCGCAGCACCTCCTGACGGGGCGTACGGATGCGTTCACACCCGTACGCCCCGGCAGCGCCCGACGATCCGGTGGGTCAGGGCAGCAGGATGACGTGCAGGGTGCGGGGGCCGTGGACGCCCTCGACCCGGTTGAGTTCGATGTCGCTGGTGGCCGACGGCCCACTGATCCAGGTCAGCGGGCGGTGCGGAGCGAGTCGGGCCAGTGCCTGCGGCACCCCGGCCACCACCTGGGCCGCGCGGACCACGCAGATGTGCAGGTCCGGCAGCAGGCTGAGAACGCGGCGGCCCTGGTCGGGCGAGCCGTCGAGCACGACGGTGCCGGTCTCGACGACAGCGACGGCGGCGGCGGTGACGACTCCGTCAGCGGCGGCGATCCGGGCGTTGTCCAGACCGTCGTCGGTGCGGGCGGTCACCGTGGCCGGTAGCCAGGCCGGCGGCAGCTGTGGTGGTACGACGACAGTCGCGGACGTCGGCAGGATGCCGGCGATCGTGTCGGCGACATCCGCCTCGGGCACCCGGTGCACCCGGGCCCGGTAGTCGGTGAGCCGCTGCACCAGCAGGTCGAGGTCGATCGGGCCCTCCCGCCGGTAGGCGCGCGGCACCGGGACGGGAGCGCTGCCGCCCGCGACGGCGGCGCGCAGCCGGCTGAGGACCTCCTCCCGGCCGCTCACCGCTTCGCCCACCATTCGCGGAACGTCTCCGCCGGCGGCTCGGGCAGGTCGCGGCCCGCGGTCCACCCGGACAACGGCGGTGGCAGGCCCCGGCCGCGCCGGCCGGCCCACCGGCTCAGCCGCGTCGCGCGCTGCGCGGCCGCGTACAGGGCGGGGTGGTCCATGGTGTACGCGGCGGCAGCCATCGCCGCCGACTCGGCACGCGGGTGGGGGGCCTGGTCCCGCAGGTGTACCAGCAGCTCCGGAATGTTGATCTTCACGGGGCAGGCGTCGTAGCAGGCCCCGCAGAGCGACGACGCGTACGGCAGGGAGGCGTTGTCCGCCACCCCGGTCAGCTGGGGAGAGAGCACCGCACCGATCGGGCCCGGGTAGACCGACCCGTACGCGTGCCCGCCGACCCGCTCGTACACCGGGCAGACGTTCAGGCAGGCCGAGCAGCGGATGCAGTGCAGCGCCTGCCGGCCCACCTCGTCGGCGAGCACCGCGCTGCGGCCGTTGTCGAGCAGCACCAGGTGGAACGCCTGGGGTCCGTCGCCCGGGGTCACGCCCGTCCACATCGAGGTGTAGGGGTTCATCCGTTCCCCGGTCGAGGCCCGGGGCAGCAGTTGCAGGAACACCTCCAGGTCACGCCAGGTCGGCACCACCTTCTCCACACCCATCACGGTGATCAGTGTCTCCGGCAGAGTGAGACACATCCGCCCGTTGCCCTCGGACTCGACCACGGCCAGGGTGCCGGTCTCCGCCACCGCGAAGTTCGCCCCGGAGACCGCCACCGGGGTGGTGAGGAACGTCTGCCGCAGGAAGCGCCGTGCCGCCGCGGCCAGGGCCGCCGGCTCGTCGGTCAGGGCCGGGTCCACATCCGGCATCGCCCGCAGGAAGATCTCCCGGATCTCGGCCCGGTTGCGGTGGATGGCCGGCACCAGGATGTGGCTCGGTCGGTCGTCACCGAGTTGCACGATGAGTTCGGCCAGGTCGGTCTCCACCGCGATGATCCCGGCGGCGTCGAGGGCCTCGTTGAGGCCGATCTCCTGGGTCGCCATCGACTTGACCTTGATCACCCGGTCGCTGCCGGTGGCGCGGACCAGGTCGGTGACGATGCGGTTCGCCTCGTTCGCGTCGGCGGCCCAGTGCACCACTCCCCCGGCGGCCGTCACCCGTGCCTCCAACTGCTCCAGCAGCTCCGGCAGCCGGGCCAGCACGTCGGTCTTGATCGCGGCGCCGGCCGCACGCAGCTCTTCCCAGTCCGGCGCCTCGGCGATCACCGCACCCGACTTCGCCCGGATGGTCGCCGTGGCGTGCCCGAGGTTGCGGCGCAGTTGCGCATCGGCAAGCGCCTGCCGGGCGGCGGCCGGGAAGCTCTGCTCGCCGCGCAGCTGCCCGACGCCCTGTGGTGCGGTCGCCGGCATGCCGAGGAAGGTCCGGGTCATGTCCGCACCACCAGTTCGTCTCGCCGCTCGGGGCCGCCGCCCGCTTCGGTGGCGGCCAGGATCTCGGCCAGGTGCACGGTACGCACCCCGGTACGCAACCGGGACAGCCCACCACCGATGTGCATCAGGCACGACACGTCGCCGGCCGCGCAGACGTCCGCGCCGGTGGCGAGCACGTGGCGCATCTTGTCCGCCAGCATCGCGGTCGACGTGTCCGCGTTCTTCACCGCGAAGGTGCCACCGAAGCCACAGCACTGCTCGGCCGCCGGCAACTGGACCAGGTCGAGCCCGCGTACCTCGCGCAGCAGCCGCAGCGGCCGGTCCCCGACCCGCAGCATCCGCAGCGAGTGGCAGGTCGGGTGGTAGGTCACCCGGTGCGGGAAGTAGGCACCGACGTCGGTCACCCCGAGCACGTCGACGAGCAGCTCGGACAGCTCGTACGTCCGCCCGGCCACCGACTCGGCCCGGCTGGCCAGCCGCTCGTCACCGCCGCGGCGGGCCACCAGCGCGTGCTGGTGGCGCACCGACCCGACGCACGACCCGGAGGGAGCGACGATCACGTCGTACGGATCGAAGGTGCGTACGTGCCGGCGTACCAGCGGCATCGCCTGGGCCTGATAGCCGGTGTTGACGTGCATCTGCCCGCAGCAGGTCTGCCCCTCGGGGAAGACCACCTCGTGGCCCAGCCGCTCCAGCAGCCGCACGGTCGCCTTCGCCGCCTCGGGGAACATGGTGTCCGCCAGGCAGGTCACGAACAACGCGATCCGCACGTCACGCCTCCCCTCGCCACGTCAGCACCCGTCGCACCGTCGCCACTGGTGACGCTCGATCCGCTGAGTCTGCCGTACCCGCCGCCGTAGCGCAGCAAGCGGTCATGGCACAGTGGGGCGGTCGTGGCCGGGCCGGAACAGCCGGATCAGCCGCGCCGTGGCGGTGGCCAGCCCGGCCGCCGCCGCGACGGCGAGCGTGATCGTCAGCGGCGCCGGAAAGTAGGTCAGCTGCGCCCAGGTGACGGCCCGGCCGTTCATCAGCAACGACACCCACTGCGGGTACGTGGCCAACACGGCCGCTGGCATCAACACCCCGGCCATCCTCAGCACGGTCCACCACCACGCCCGCCCGGCACGTCGGCGTGCCCAGTGACCGGATCGGCGTACACCGAGGAGGCCGAGGGCGAGGGCGACCAGGGCGATGGCCGCGAGGATCCACTCCGTCGTCTGCCGACCCCCGCCCGGTGTGGTCGGTTGGCGGCCGTCGGCGAGGGCGACCAACCCGAGCAGGATCTGGTAGGTGTCGTCGTGCAGCGAGGCGCTGTTGGTCATGACCGCGAAGCCGAAGCCGGTGGCCGGGTCCACGGCCTGGACAGCCGTGTACGTGAACAGGTTGCCCGAGTGCACCAGCAGGGGGCGACCCGCCACCGTTTCCACACCCCAGCCCAAGGCATAGTCACCACCCGGCGGGGGCTGGTGGAGCGCGGCCAGACTGCCCGGCGTCACCACCTGCGGACCGTGGCCGGTCTGGCTGATCAGCCAACGCCCCATGTCGGAGGCGGAGGTGACGATCCCACCGGCCCCGCCGCGGAATCCCGGCAGTTCGGCTCGGGACAGCCAGGCGCCGAAGACGGAGACGAACCCGTCGGACGGCCGTACCACCCGGTCTCCGACGGCGCTGGCGTCCATGCCGAGCCGCCCGAATACCCGGTCCCGCATGGCGTCGGCGAAATCCCGGCCGTCGACGACCTCGACCAGCCGGGCGGCGACGTCGTAGTTGACGTTGCAGTACTCCCAGCGGGCACCGGGCTCGCCGGCCAACCTGCCGTGCCGCAGGGCGGCCAGGTAGCCGGCGAGGGACGTGGCACGCTGCGTCGCGCCGATGTCGACGCTCCGGTCGGACAGACCGGAGGTCTGGTTCAGCAGTTGCCGCACGGTGACCCGACCGGCGCGCGGATCGGCCATCCGGAACTCCGGCAGGTAGGTGGCGACGGGTTGGTCCAGCGCCACCCGACCCTCGTCCACCAACGTCATGATCGCGGCGGCGGTGAACGACTTGCTCACCGACGCCACCCGCATCGGGGTGTCGGCGGTGACGGACCGGCCGGACGCGTCGCGCCCGAGCCCGGTCCCGTGGACGATCCGATCGCCGTGGGTCACCACCGCGGACAGCCCCGGCAGCCCGGTCGAGTCGAGAGCCTCCCGAAGGTACGCGTCGATCACTGCCGGGGTGGGCACGGCGGCAGGTCGCTCACCCCACGCGGGTGCAGCGCCCGCGACGGTCAGGGTCAGGGCGAGCGCCGCCAGGAAAGGTTTCCGCATGCGTCGAACCTAGGAATCGACTCTCGGGAAAACGTCTGGCGATGGTCGGGACCGGTCCCTGACGAAAGTCGTGCCGGGCGGCGCACCGCAGGCCGTACTGCCGAGCGGGCGCATCTGTGTGGTGGCCCACAACGCGGCGTGCCGGCGCTCGTACTCGGCTTCCGCGCCGGGGCGCAGCCGGTACAGGTGGCACACCTGCTACCCGGGCCCGCGGGCCGGTCCCGCCCCCGATCCGGTGCCGGGATCGGGGACGGGACCGGGTGACCCGCGCCCGGACTTAGAGGAGTACCCGGGTCGGGTCGGTCCCACCGCGGCTCACGTGCCGGAGCCGGCGAGCGCGCCGCAGACGAGCTGGCGTTGGCACACCAGGTAGCTGATGAGCACCGGGAGCAGGGCCACGATCAGGCCGGCACTGACCAGCGGCACCGACACGTCGTACTGGCCGCTGATCAGCGGGACGCCGACCATCAACGTCTTGGAGTCCGAGCCGCCCATGATGACGAGCGGCAGCAACAGATCATTCCACATCCAGACGAAATTGAAGATGGCGAGCGTGGCCAGCGCCGCAGTGGCGCCCCTTCACCGAACTGCTCCTGGAGCGCTTCGGCAGCCGGCGGCCCTACTGGGGTGGCGCGAACCTGCGTCGCGCCCTCGGTGGCGGCTGACGGGTCGCCGGCTCAGCGCAGGAGCGCGTGAACGTCGACGAGGAACTGGCCGCGGCCGTCGCCGTGGGCGACGGCCGCCTCGCTGACGGCGTCGATCGCCGCGACCAACGGATCGTCGTTCACCAGCGCGACCAGGGCCGGAAACGCAAAAGCCTGCAGAAGCATCTGGCTGCGGTCACCGGCACCGGCCGCTCCCGGCTCGGTGTACATCGGCGCGGTGGTACGCGGCACCTCGGGATCGGACCTCAGCCGGTGGTACGCGGCGGCGCCGCCCTGCTCGGTGAAGGATCGGGGCAGCGGGCGGTCGGCCTCGGCGGCGGCGAGCGCCTCGGCGATCCACCCGATCTGCTCCAGCCCGGCCACCCGCATCGCCCGGCGGGCCGCCCAGCAGGCCACCTCGCGCTGGCGGGCGGCGGGCAGCGCCTCGATGCGATCCAGCAAACGGCGGTCGACCCGGGCCAGGAATCGCGCCTGGCCCGGCAAGCCGCGGAGCCGGTCCGACGGTGGCCGGCCGCCCCACTGCTCGGCCTCCTGTTCGGCCTGGAAGCGGCGGATCTTCTCGGCCTGCGCGGTCGCCTCGGCGGCCTGCTTCCGCAGGGCCTCCCGCCACGGATAGGACCCGGCGGCGTCGAGCAGATGGTCCCAGATCAGGCCGAGAGTGACGGCGTGCCGACCGAGCACCCCCTCGTGCCGCAGCCGGAAACCGCCGGGACCGACGGTCAGCCGTACCGTGCTCGGCTCGTCGTCGGGGAGGGTGTCCAGCGGGCGAGGGAAGATCGGCTCGTCGGCGGTGGCCCACGACCAGGTCAGTGTCTCGCCGTCGATCCGCTCCAGCCGGACCTCCAGATCACCGGCGGGCAGCACGCCCGGCGCGACCTCGACCGGCGCAGGCCGGTCGCGGACCACCGCCACCCGGGGCAGGCCGGCGTCGTCCTGGTACGGGTCAGGTGGCAGCGGCGGCAGGCTGGCCGGGCGGCCGGAGGGACGCGGCACCAACGACAGCATCGCCCACTCGGCGGCCTTCGCCGGCTTCTGCTCCCAGCGGCGGCGCTGCGGGTCGGCCACCACTGTGCGCCACGGCGTCTCCTCGGAGACCGCCCAGACGTGCAGCTCGTGCCGCTCGGGTGGATCGCCGTCGGTGCGTACCGTCTCGTGCAGGCGGTCGCGCGCGTGCACCCGCACCCGGATCAGCCCGCGCGGGACCACGACGTCGGTGAGGCCCGCCGCGGTGCCGCCCATCAGGCCGACGATCGAGAGCCGGCCGCTGGGACTGCACAGGGTCGTCTCGCTTATCGCGTCCCAGTCGGGGTCGACCTGCGTCGGCGGACCGGACAGGACACGGACCCGTGCCTCGATCCAACCGGTGTGGATGCCGCAGAAACCGACGCACTGGAACGGCCCGCTGACGTGCAGCAGACTGTCACCGAGGGTGTAGATCGCCACACCCGACGCGCCAGGCACGCTGGACACCTCGTACTGGTGGTAGCTGACGAACAACCGCGACCATTCCGTCACCGACGCCGGAGTCCGCTGATCTGCGCCGTGCTGGTCGTCCACTCTGGAATCTTATGGCTCAGTCGGCGAAGGCGAGGCCCTGCTCGGCCAGTGCCGTGGCCAGGATGCCGATCGCCTTCGGCCCGACCCCGTGCAGGGCCAGCAGATCGTCGCGGCGGTGGGTGGCCACCTGCGCAAGCGTCGTGATGCCTGCGTCGCGGAGGGCGCTGGTGGCTGGTCGCCCGATCGGCGGCAGGTCACCGACCTGGGCGGGCACCTGGCGACCACTCACGCCATCACCCTAGTGGGATCCGGGTCCCGCTGGTTTGGGTGGTCGGCACAGCGCCGCCTGGCCCGTCAGTTCCACTGACGACAACTGCCCCCGGCACGTCTGCGCCCGGCCCGTCGTCCGCCGTGAAATCCTACGGCCGTCGTCACCAGGAGATCGGGGCTGGCCGGGCGGGTACCGGCACCGAAGGGAGGACACGATGCAGGCCATCCAGAAGATCCGTCATCGACGCGCCGACGTCGATGGCCTGGAGGTCTTCTTCCGCGAAGCCGGGCGCTCCGGCCGACCTACGGTGCTGCTGCTGCACGGATTCCCCAGTTCGTCGCACACGTTCCGGGAGATCATGCCGACCCTCGCCGACGTCGCGCACGTGATCGCACCGGATCTGCCCGGCTTCGGAATGTCGTCGTCACCTGCCATCAGCGACTACGACTACACGTTCGCGAATCTCTCGCGAACGATCGACAAGCTGCTCGATCAGCTCGGGGTCGAGCGGTTCTTCGTCTACCTGCACGACTTCGGTGCGCCAGTGGGTTACCACCTGGCCACCCGGGCCCCGGGCCGGATCTGCGGCCTCATCGTGCAGAGCGGCAACGCGCACTCCGAGGGCCTCGGCGAGCAGTGGGACACCGCCAGGGCGTACTGGGCCGACCCGACCGACGCCAGGCGCGCCGAACTGCCGGACTGGTTGAACTTCGCCGGCACCCGCGACCAGTACCTCGCCGGGCTGCCGGCGCATCTGCGCACCCTGCACGCTCCCGAGTCGTGGCATCTCGACTGGGCGCGGATGAGCCGACCCGGCAACATCGACGCGCAGTTCGCACTCTTCGCCGACTACGCCAACCATGTCGCGCGTTTCGACGAGATCGCCGATTATCACCGCGCTCACCAGCCGCCGGCGCTCGTGCTGTGGGGACGGCACGACCCGTACTTCGACGTCGACGAGGTCCTCGCCTACCACCGCGCCCTCGCTCGAATGGACGCGCACATCTACGACGGCGGGCACCTCCTGTTGGAGACGCACACGGCCGAGTGCGCCGCACTCATCCGGGCCTTCGTGAGCGACCTGGTCTGACCGATCGTTGCGGCCCGGCCCGTTCCATGCTGCTTCCGGGCACAGTCTCGTCCGCGCGGCCGAAGGTCACCGGTGCGTCGAACGCGGCCCGCCGGGCGGCGCGGCGCAGCGCGGCCAGGACCGCGGGTCCGACAAGCACGATCGCGATGGCAGTGGTGACGGCCCGGCCGGTGTCCCAGCCGAAGGTGGAGGTGACGGCGGTGAACACGGCGAAACGGTGCAGGTTCTCCAGCACCGGCGCGCCGGCGAGGTACGAGAGCTGGGTGTCCGCGCCGACGCTGAACGGCCAGAACCAGAGATTCATCAGCAGCCCGTACCCGTACGCGGCGATGGTGCCGTAGCCGGCCAGCACGGCGATCTCGGCCCGCCCGCGCAGCCGCCCCGGCAGCAGGCCGGCACCGAGACCGATCCAGGACGCGGCCAGCATCTGGAACGGCAACCACGGCCCGACACCGGCGGTGAGCAGGGCGGAGGCGAACAGCGAGACCGCGCCGAGCAGGAACCCGAACCCGGGCCCGAAGACCCGGCCGGCGAGCACGAGCAGGAAGAACACCGTCTCGATGCCGGCGGTGCCGGCGCCGAGCGGGCGGAGGGCGGCGTTCACCGCCGCCAGCACGCCGAGCATCGCCAGGGCTTTGCTGTCGATGCCGCCGGAGCTGAGTTCGGCCAGGACAAGGGCCAGCAGCACCGGCAGTACGACGAGGAAGACAAGTGGCGCCTCGGTGGTGCGCGCCATCGTCTCGGGCTGGGCGGGCACGAAGAACGGCCAGGTGAAGGTGGCGAGCGCGGCGGCGGAGGCGAGCGTCAGGATGACAGCGGTACGCGGGGCCACCCGCAGCGCGCTCATCCCGGCGTCCCGGTCAGCGCGGCGCTGACCTGCGCCACGGTCAGCCAGGGCTGCGGGGCCAGGACCTTGGCGACCTGCGGGGCGAACGCGGGTGAGGCGAGCATGACCTCGGCGGTGGTGCCGTCCGCCACGATCTCGCCCTGGGCCATCACCACGACCCGGTCGGCGAGGGTGGCGACGAGCTCCACGTCGTGGGTGGCGACGACGATCGCCCGCCCTTCGGCGGCCAGCCGCCGGACGATCGCCGTGAACTGCCGTTTGGCCAGGTAGTCCAGCCCTCGGGTCGGTTCGTCGAGCAGCACCACAGGTGGGGCGGCGGTGAGCTGGACGGCGAGCGCGAGCCCCAGCCGCTGCCCCTCCGACAGGTCGCGTGGATGCTGCTCGCCCGGCAGTCCCGGGGTGACCTGGTCGAGCAGGGCGCGGCAGGTCCCGGCGGCCACCTCGGACTCCCGGTCGGCCTGGCCACATTCGGCGTCCACCGTCTCCAGGTAGAGCAGGTCTCCCGGGGTCTGCGGGACCAGCCCGACCTGACGCCGGGCCCGGCCAGCAGACAGGGTGCCCGGGTCGGTGGCGCCGTCGGGGCCGGTGACGGTGACCGTTCCGCCGTGCCGGGGTCCACTGCCCTGCAACGCCCAGAGCAGGCTGGACTTGCCGGAACCGTTGCGGCCCATCAGCGCCACGATCCAACCGGGATACAGGTCGAGGTCGACACCTGTCTCCTATACACATCT
>NZ_POTX01000207.1 GCF_003236305.1 Micromonospora endophytica
GGCGTGAACGGTTCAGCTCGGTAGGGACGAGTGAAGGTACACAGGGTCGGGGAGCCGACCGGATCATCACCGACAGGATCTTCGGCAACCTGCGTTAATAGGGGGCCCCTCCTCTACACCAGGCGTTAACAGGGGGCCCCTCCTTAAACCCCTCCTTAGGTGTCGGAGCCGCGGTTGTCGAGGGTGAGGGGGGTGCGGCCGTGCACGGTGTAGCGGAGGTGGGTGACGTCCGGGTCGGACACCACGCGGGTGGGGGTCAGCTCGATGCCTTCGAACTCGTCGAGCCCGAGGTCGGCGTCGAAGACGCGCATCCCGGTGCCGAGCACGACCGGCACCACGTGCAGTTCCAGCTCGTCGAGCAGGCCGGCGCGCAGCACCTGCCGGACCAGGGTGCCGCCGCCGGCCACCGCCACGTTCTTGCCGCCCGCCGCGGCCCGGGCCTGCGCCACCGCGCTCTGCACGCCGTCGGTGACGAAGGTGAAGCTGGTGCCACCCTGGCGTTCCAGCCGTTGCCGGGGACGGTGGGTGACCACGAAGACGGGGGCGCGGAACGGCGGCTCGTCGCCCCACGGGACCTCACCGCCTTCGAACATCCGGCGACCCATCACGTACGCGCCGGCCGCGGCGAACGACTCCGCGATGATCTCGGAGTTGACGTCCTGCCGGCCGCCGGCGAAACCCTGCCGTTCCCGCCAGGCCATCGCCTCGGTGGCCCAGCGGGTCACCCGGAAGAAGCCGTGGCTCTCGGCCGACGTCAGCCAGTCGCCGTCGCCGTCGTGCCGTGGGCCGGCGTAGAAACCGTCAAGCGACACCGACATCTGCGCGGTCACTCTTGTCATGTCGTTCCTTCGGATCCGGCGGTGCCCACCTCGGGCACCTGCTCAGCACTGGATCGGATCCGGGACCGCCGCCACTACCGATCTTCGACGTGATCCAGGTCACTCGGACTCGGCAGCGCGGCGGAGCAGGTGACGCCGCTCGGGTTCGCTGCCGGCGAGTTCGGCGGCTCGCCGCCAAGCCGAAGCGGCGGCCTCCCGGTCACCGGCGAGTTCCAGCAGGTAGGCGCGGACGGCGTGCCGCCGGTGGTGGCCGGCGAGCGGCCCCGACTCCAGCTCCGCCAGCAGGGCCAGCCCGGCGGCGGGTCCGTGCACCATGCCCACCGCCACCGCCCGGTTCAGGGTGACCACCGGGTTGGGCGCCAACCGCTCCAGCAGCTCGTAGAGGCCGAGCACCTGTGGCCAGTCGGTGGCCTCGGTGTTCGGCGCCTCGGCGTGCACCGCCGCGATGGCGGCCTGGATCTGGTACGGGCCCGGCGGCGAGCTGGACAGACTCCGGGTCACCAGGGCGCAGCCCTCGGCGAGGGCCGCCCGGTCCCAGCGCGTACGGTCCTGTTCGGCCAACGGCACCAGTTCGCCGGCCGGGCCCACCCGCGCGGCGGCTCGCGCCTCGGTCAGCAGCATCAGCGCCAGCAGGCCGGCGGTCTCCCCGTCCTCGGGCAGCCGCTCGTGCAGCCGGCGCGCCAACCGCAGGGCCTGCCCGGTCAGGTCGGGCCGGAGCAGGTCAGGACCGCCGCTGGCGGCGTAGCCCTCGTTGAACATCAGGTACAGCACGTGCCGGACCACGGCCAGCCGTGGCCCCTGTTCCGCCGCTGGTGGCAGTGTGAACCGGGCACCGGACTCCCGCAGTCGCTGTTTGGCCCGGAAGATCCGCTGCGCCATGGTCTTCTCGGAGGTCAGGAAGGCCGCCGCGACCTCGGCGGTGGTCAGCCCGCCCACCGCACGCAGGGTCAGGGCCAGCTGCGCGGACGCGGTCAGAGCCGGGTGGCAGCAGAGCAGGAACAGCTCCAGCAGGTCGTCGCGGGGGGTGTCGTCGGCGTCGGGCGGCGGCGCGACAAGCGCGTCGCGGGGGGCGGTGTCGAGCACCGCACGTTCCCGCCGGGCCCGGGCCGCCTCGGCGCGCACCTGGTCGACGTAGCGGCGCTGGGCCACCGTGTGCAGCCAGCCCGCTGGATGCTCCGGTACGCCGTCGCGGGGCCATCGTTCGACAGCCGCGACAAGTGCCTCCTGCACCGCGTCCTCGGCCCGGGTGAAGTCACCGTGGCGGCGTACCAGCACGCCGAGCACCTGCGGGGCGAGCCGGCGCAGCAGGTCGACGTGGGCCTCGTCGAGGCTCAGTGCTCGTCCCGGGTCATCAGCGGCCATACCTCGATCCCACCACCGGTGCCGGAGCCGAACCGCAGCGCCGGGTACGACCGGGCGATCTCCAGCGCCCGCTGCTCACTTGCCACATCGACCACGAAGTACGACCCGACGTACTCCTTGGCCTCCAGGTACGGCCCGTCGGTGACCACCGGGACGTCGTCGACGAAGCGGACCGCCCGGGGGCGGGTCTCCAGCCCTTGCGAGTCCACCAACTCGCCCGAGGCGCGCAGCGTCTGGTTGAAGGTGTCGACCCGGTCGATGAGCGCCGCCAGCTCACCGTCGGGCAGGCTGCTCCAGATCTCGTCGTTGCCGTAGATCAACATCAGATACTTCACGATGCGCCTTCCGCCGAGGTCATGCCGGTTGTGAGCCGACCTGAGGGCAAGCTACCGGTCCCGACGCGCCGCACGATGGCGAATCGTCCTAACAGGATCCTTATCAGTTCTCCAGATGATGTTCGGAGTTCTCGATCGTTCGATGGGGAGGTCTGGTGAGGAAACACAAACGGGTCGGGGCGGCCGGGATGGCCGCGGCTCTGGTCCTGGGACTGGGGCAACCCGGCTGGGCCGCACCCGGTGGTGGTGCGCCGAGCGGGGACAGCGGGACGGTTCGGGGCGTCGGGGTGCTGGCGGGGGCCGTCGACCAGGCCGCCACGGTCACGCTGATCACCGGGGACCGGGTCAGCCGCGACCGCAGCGGCCGGGTGACGATTCACCCGTCGAAGGACCGGGCGAGCATCCGGTTCAGCCGCTACGAGATCAACGGTGAGCTGCACGTGGTGCCCGCGGACGCGGTGCCGCTGATCGGCTCCGGTGTGCTGGACCGCCGGCTGTTCAACATCACCAAGCTGATCGAGTACGGCTACCACGATGCGGCCCGCGATCGGCTGCCGATGATCGTGGCGTACCCGGACGGGGCGGCCGCCCGACGCGGTGGTTCGCCGCTGCCCGGTGCCGAGGTCCGGGTGGACCGGGAGCTACCGGCGATCGAGGGTGCCGCGGTCAGCGCCGACAAGGACGACCTGGCCGAGGTCTGGCAGAAGCTGACCGGAAACGAGGCGAGCGACGCCAGCCGGATCGGCGGTGTCGAGCGGCTCTGGCTCGACGGCAAGCGGCGGCTGGCGGTGGACCGGGGCGCGCAGCAGATCGGTGCGCCCGCCGCGTACCAGGCCGGGTTCACCGGTGCCGGGGTGACCGTGGCGGTCATCGACAGCGGCGTCGACACGACCCACCCTGACCTGGTCGACGTGGTGACCGACGCGGTCACCTTCCTGCCGGACACCGACCCGATCGACAGGTACGGGCACGGCACGCACGTGGCCTCGACCATCGCCGGCAGCGGTGCCGCCTCCGGCGGCAAGTACCGGGGAGTGGCCCCGGACGCCAAGCTGGTCTCGGCGAAGGTCTGCGAAGTCTGGTGCGACGACTCGGCGATTCTGGAGGCGATGCACTGGGCGGCCGTGGACAAGCAGGCCACTGTCATCAACATGAGCCTCGGCGGGTGGGACGGTCCGGAGATCGACCCGGCGGAAGAGGCGGTGAACACGCTCACCGCGCAGACCGGGGCGCTCTTCGTGGTAGCCGCCGGCAACGCCGGGCCTTACGAGAAGTCGATCGGCTCGCCGGCCAGCGCGGACGCCGCGCTCGCCGTCGGGGCGGTCGACCGGGACGGCACCCTCGCCGACTTCTCCAGCCGGGGCGCGCGGATCGGTGACGACGGCGTGAAGCCGGACGTCACCGCCCCGGGCGTCGGGATCGTCGCCGCCAAGGCCGCCGAGGGCACGATGGGCATCCCGGTCGGCGAGCACTACGTGGCCGAGTCCGGCACCTCGATGGCCGCGCCGCACGTGGCGGGCGCGGCGGCCCTGCTCGCCCAGCAGCACCCCGAGTGGGACGCGACCCGGCTCAAGTCCCTGCTGATGGGCTCGGCCAACCCGCGCCCTGGCGACACCGCGTACCAGCAGGGTGCGGGCCTGGTCGACCTGGCCCGGGCCGTCGGGCAGCCGGTGACCGCCGACCCGCCGAGCGTGTCGTACGGCCGCACGCAGTGGCCACACCAGGACGACGAGCCGATCACCCGGACCGTGACCTACCGCAACGACGGCACCGAGGCGCTCACCCTCGACCTGACCTGGCAGGTCACCGGCCCGGACGGCAAGGCGGCACCGGCGGGCATGTTCCACACCGGCGCGCCCCGGGTCACCGTGCCGGCGGGCGGCACCGCCGAGGTGACGGCCACCGTGGACACCCGCGTCGACGCGGCGGACGGCTACTACAGCGGGCACCTGGTGGCCACCGCCGGCCAGGTCCGCACCGTCGTCCCGGTCGGGGTCTACCGCGAGGTGGAGAGCTACGACGTGACGGTCAAGCACCTCGACTCGGCCGGTGCGCCGAGCGACACCCACTTCACGGTGCTGACCGGGATCGACGGCCCGACAATCGATTTCGTCGACAGTGCGGAGGGCGGCACCGGCACTCTCCGGCTGCCGACCGGCAAGTACACCGTGAGCAGCATCATCGACGAGTTCGGTGAGCGGGAGCGCAGCAGTCTGCTGAACCGACCTGAGATCGCGGTGAACCGGGACCTGACGATAAGCGTGGACGCCCGGAAGGCCAAGCCGGTCACGGCGACCGCGCCGGACCGCACCGCCCGGTCGATGAAGGCCGAGGTGGGGGTCCTCTTCGACATCTTCGACAGCCCGCCGGGCAGGTTCGAGATCATCGCCGATGAGTTCGGAAGCCTCTACTCGGCGCAGCTCGGTGGCCAGGGAAGTGCCGAGAACATCAGCGGCTACGTGTCGCACCAGTGGGGCAAGCCGGACGGCGAGGGTGGCTTCACCGGCACCCCGTACGTCTACCACCTGGGTGAGGGATTCCCGGGCCGGTTGCCCACCGGGTATCACCGGGACGTCAAGCGGGCCGAACTGGCGACCGTACGGCACGAGATCGGTGGCGAGCGGCTCGGCAACTACGTGGAGCGCTACGTCGCCGCCGAGTTCGACGGCGTGTACGGGTCGGCCTCCGCGGTCGCGGTGCCGGTTGCCGACAAGTGGACCGAGTACTTCAGCACCACTGACGTCGCCTGGTCCGGCGCCCTCTTCTTCGCGCAGCAGGCCGAGGGTGAGCCGCAGCCGGAGTTCCGCAGCTTGCTCTTCTCCGAGTTGGAGCGCTACCAGGCCGGCCGGTCCTACCGGGACACCTGGAACGAGGCCCCGACCGGGCCGACCCTGCTGCGGACCGACAGCCCGATCGGCAACGCGGCCCGGATCGAGGACGTGATCCTGGTGGACGTCCCGCTGTTCGGTGACGCGGCCGGGCACGGCGGCTACTCGGCCGCGGACACCGGTCGGACCGCGCTCTACCGGGGTGACGAATTGGTCGGCGGAGCCGACGCCGCCGGACGCGGCCGGCCTGGTGGTGGTGGACGCGCCGGACGGCGCGGCGTTCGCCGCCGAGTGGGACGGGGTGCGCCGGTGGTGAGGTTGTTGCGGGCGGTGCCGGCGGCGCTGTTCGCCCTGGTGCTGCCGGCTGTGCTGGTCGCCATGGTCACGCTGGCCGGGATGGCGCTCGACCGGGTGTACGCGGGTTCGCTGTTGACAGTGCTGGTGGCGGGCGCGGCGCTGGGCTCGGTGCTGGTCAGTGTGGTGGCCCGGCGGCTGCCGTCCTGGCTGGTGGCGCCGGTGTCGGTGCTGGCGATGGCGGGTTGGACGGCGTGGGGGTTGCGGCTGGCCGCGGATCGGGCCGCGCTGCCGGGTGGCTTCGGTGAGGTGGTCGGGGATGCCGCGCGTAACGGCATTCCCCGGCTGTTGACGGCGATGATTCCGGTGGAGCCGACGCCGGACACCGTGCTGGTGCCGCTGGTGGCCGCCTGGCTGGCCGGGTTGGCCGGCGCGGAGGTGGCGTTGCGGGCGGGCCGGGTGCTGCTGGGTTACCTGCCGGCGGCGCTGTTCTTCGCCGGTGCGGTGTACGTGGTGGGTCCGAACGCCGAGCCGGCGATCGGTGAGACGGTGGCGCTGGTGGCGGTGGCGGCGCTCGGGCTGGCGGTGTCGGGGCGGCCGGCCGGTGGCGACCCGGTGGACGAGTTGTCGCCGGCGGCGCGGGCGGGGGTGCGGGCCCGGTTGGTGGTGGCGTCGGCCGCCGGCACGGCGGTGGTGGTGGCGCTGGCGGCGCTGCTCGGTCCGGCGTTGGCCGCGTTGGTGCAGACCCGGCCGGTGGATCCGCGCCGCTATGTGGAGCCGCCGCAGGTGGAGACGCTCGACGAGAATCCGCTGATCCGGATCTCGGGGTGGGCGTTGCATCCGGAGCAGGAGTTGTTCCAGGTGACGACCGAGCGCAGCGGCGTCCCCGACCAGCCTGATCCCGTTGCCGAGGACGCCGACCCGGACCAGGCGCGGCCGGCGGCGACCGGCGGCGGGGTGCGGATCCGGCTGGCGGTGCTCAGCGACTACGACGGGGTGACCTGGCGGGTCGGTGCCACCTACCGCAACGCCGGCCGGATCCTGCCCACGGTGCGGCCGGCGGCGCACACCACTGTGGAGACGGTCCGGCAGGACATCACGGTGGGTGATCTCAGTGGCCGGTTGCTGCCGGCGGTGGCCACTCCACTTGAGGTCAGCGGCGCGCGGGTGGCGTACGACCTGGACACCGGCACGCTGATCCGGCCGGACGGGCTCAGCCCGGGGCTGCGGTACACGGTCACCTCGGCCCGGGAACGTCCGAACGGAGAGCTGCTGCCGGTGGCGAACACGCCGGCCGGTGCCGAGGTGGCCCGGGTGCTGCATGTCGCCGACGGGGCTCCTGAGCAGGTGCGGCGGCTCGCCGCGCAGTTGGCCGAGGAGAACGGCGCTCCGTACGCGCGGGCGTTGGCGATCGAGGAGTGGCTCGCCGAGCACTACCGGCTGGTCGCTGACGCGCCGAGTGGTCACGCGTACCCGAATCTGGCGTTCTTCCTGTTCGGGCCGGCGGGCGGTGGCGGGCAGCGGGGTACGTCCGAGCAGTTCGCCGCCGCCTTCGCGGTGCTGGGTCGGTTGGCCGGGTTGCCGACGCGGGTGGTTGTCGGTTTCGCCGCTCCCGCGTCCGGGCCGGTGCGGGCCGCGAACGCCTATGCCTGGCCGGAGGTGCTCTTCGACGGGTTGGGTTGGGTGCCGTTCGATCCGCTGCCCCGGCCCGACGAGGAGCCGAGGCCGGTGGAGGAGGATTTCCGTCCCAAGCCGGAGGAGCCGCCGCCGTCGGAGCAGCCGGAGCCCACCCTGGAACCGACCGCGTCGCCGTCACCGCAGGCGGCCCCGGGCGGTTCCGCCGGTGGCGGCGGCCCGTCGACTCCGATGCTGGTGGCCGGTGCCGGTGGCGGTCTGCTGCTGGTGGTGGCGGTGCTGCTTGCCACGTTGGCCGGGTTGCGGCGGGCGCAGACCCGCAACCGGCTGCGTCGGGGTGACCCCGGCCAGCGCATCGCCGGTGCCTGGCGGGAGGTGACCGACGCGTTGCGGCTGGCCGGGCAGCCGGTGGCCGCTGACCTGTCCGCCACGGAGGTCGCCGACGCGGCCCGCCGTGCTCTAGCCGCCGAATCGACCCCGACGTCTGGTGCCGACGCCGCCGATTCGACCCCGACGTCTGGTGCCGACGCCGCCGAATCGACCCCGACCTCCGGCACCGACCCCGCGGGCTGGCGGGTGGCCGAGGGGCAACGCAGCGTTGAGCCGCCGCCGCCGGCCGCGGTCCGCGCGGTAGCGGAGTTGGCGCGGCTGGTGAACCAGGTGGGGTTCGCTCCGGGTGGGGTCACCGCCGAGCAGGCCGGGGTGGCGGCCGAGGCCGCCTCCGCCTACACCGGGGCGCTGCGCGCCACCCTGCCCCGCTGGCGGCGGCTGCTCTGGACGGTGCATCCGGGGCCGCTGCGCTGGTCGCGGTGAGGTGCTGCGGCGTACCGACCTGGGCGGCGGCTACGGCAGCACCGGTGGTGGTTCGGGTGGCGACTGGCAGGTGCGCGTCACGCGGCAGCCGAGCCGGGCGACGAGGGTGAGCAGCGCCGCCGGGTCGCCGACGGCCACCTCCGGGGTGGGCAGCAGCGCCAGCACCGGTACGTCGACCCCGGCCTCGACGTACCGGTGCACCTGGGCCCGGCACTGTTCCGGCGAGCCGTGCACGATGAGCGCGTCGACCACCTCGTCGGGCACCGCCGCCAGGGCCGCGCGTCGGTCGCCGGCCGCCCACGCCTGCCACATGCCGGTCAGCGCCGGTTCGCGGCCGAGCCAGCGGTGGAAGTCCGCGTACGCGGGCACGGTCAGATAGCTGGTGATCATGCGTCGGCCCAGGGCGCGGGCGTAGTCGGCGTCCTCGGTGGGGCAGACGAAGATCCGGGCGACCACCTCGAACTGGGGGCGCCGCTCGCCCAGTTCGGCCACGGCCCGGGGCACGTCGGTGGCGGCGAGCCAGTTGAGGACGACCCCGTCCGCCTCGGCGGCGGCCAGCCGTAGCATGCCGGGGCGCAGCGCGGCCAGCAGCAACGGTGGGGGCACGACGGGGGGCCGTTCCAGGGTGAAGCGGCGCACCGCGAAGGTGTCGAAGGCGCCGTCGACGGTTTCGCCGCGCAGCGCGGCACGCAGGAACCGCAGCACGTCCCGGGTACGCCGCACCGGCTCGGCGTACTCGACCGCGTTCCAGTCGGTGACCACCACCGGTGACGAGGCACCGATGCCGAGGGCGAACCGGCCGGGGGCGACGTCGGCGAGCGCGGCGGCGCTCATCGCCAGCAGACCGGGTCCCCGGGTGAACACCGGCGTGATCGCGGTGCCCAGCCGCAGGCCGGGTTGCCAGGCGGCGGCCAACGTCAGCGGGGTGAAGGCGTCGGTCCCGTTGACCTCGGCGGACCACACGTCGGTGAAGCCGGAGTCGGCAAGGGCCGCGTACACGGCGGCGTGGTCGGCGAGCGGCACACCAGCCAGCGGGACCGTCATCGCCCATCGCGTCGTCATCGATCGATGGTGCCCGCCGGCGGGTCCACCGAGCAAGATCTTGTCGGTTTCCCGGTTCACCCGCTCGATGCCGGCCTGTGGTGTTACGACAGCGTGGTGACCTGGACCGACGAGAGGACCAGCTGACGTGGCGCGGCTCGCCGGTCGGCTGACGCCGGGCGTTCAGGACCCGGGCCGGGCCACGGTCCTGGAACTCTTCTTCGACCTGGTCTTCGTCTTCGCCCTCACCCGGATCTCGGCCCGGGCGTTCGAGGATCTCGCGTTGGAGCCCGGCGGCGCGACGGGGTGGAGCCCGGTGACCGGGGGCGCTAAGACGCTGCTGCTGTTGCTCGCGTTGTGGGTGGTCTGGCAGCACACCGCCTGGACGACCAGCCGCTACGACCCGTACCACGCGGGGTTGCAACTCGTCGTGATCATCACGTTGGTCTGCGCCATGGTGATGGGGGTGGCCATTCCCCGGGCGTTCACCACGACCGGGTTCGCGTTCGCCACGGCGTACGTGGTCGCCCAGCTCTCCCGGCCGCTGATCCTGCTCGCCTTCGGCACACCGGAACGCCGGCTCAAGTGCCGGACGGTGATCACCTTCACCGCCACCGGTGTGCTCTGGATCGTCGGGGCGGCGCTGCCGACCACTCCCCGGGTGCTGCTCTGGAGCGGCGCGCTGGGTGTGGAGTACGTCACCGGGCGGCTCGGCTACCCGGTGCCCGGGTTGGGCCGCTCGGTGGTCTCGCAGTGGGAGATCGGCGGCCGGCACCTGGCCGAGCGTTACCAGCAGTTCTTCCTGATCGCGCTCGGCGAGACGATCCTGGTGGCCGGCCTCTCCTACAGCGACGCCCCCTATCCCGCCGCGCAGACCGTCGCCTTCGCCCTGGCGTTGGCCGTCTCGATCCTGCTGTGGCGGATCTACGTCCAGCGGGCCGGGCAGATCCTCGCCGAGGCGGTCGCCTCGGCCCGCCGACCGGCAAGCATCGGCCGTTCGGCCGCGGACACCCATCTGGTCATGGTGATCGGGTTGACCGCCACCGCCATCGGCTACGACCTCACCATCCAGCACCCACTGGATGAGCCCGAGATTGCGTGGATCGTGATGATTCTCGGTGGTCCGGTGGTGTTCCTGCTCGGCCGGGCCCGCTTCGAGTACGAGGTGTTCAACCGGGTCTCCCCGTCCCGGTGGATCGCCGCGCTGGGTCTGGCCCTGTCGCTGCCGTTGCTGCTGCACCGGTCACCGTTGTCCGCCGAGATCCTGGTGGTCGGTGTGCTCGGTGCGGTCGCCCTCGACGACGCCCGCCGCGCCCGCAAGGGTCCACCGGAGGCCGCCGCCCCACCGTTCTGAACCCGCCGGCGCGCGGCCCGGCGACAGGGCCGCGACCAGCGCTAACGTGGAGTGCGTGACCTTCTCGCTGGTAGCCCGCTCCGCCGACGGACGCCTGCACGGCGTCGCCGTGGCGAGCCGCTTCCTGGCCGCCGGCGCGCTCGTGCCGGCGGCCGAGGCCGACGTCGGCGCGATCGCCACCCAGGCGCACGTGAACCTCGCCTACCGGCCGCAGGGCCTGGCCCTGCTGCGGGCCGGGGTGGCCGCCGGCGACGTGGTCGCCCGTCTGGCCGCCGCCGATCCGGAACGCGACCATCGGCAGGTGGGTGTGGTGGCCGCCACCGGTGCCGGCGCCACCTACACCGGCGTGCAC
>NZ_POTX01000208.1 GCF_003236305.1 Micromonospora endophytica
GCCCGGTCGTCGGCGGCGGGGTGGTGGGTCCGGGCGTCGCACCTGAGGCGTACGTCTCGAACTCGGCGATCCTCGGCGTGCCGGTCGCGCTGGTGATCTCGAAGTTGATCTTCTTGAGTGAGGTGGCGGGGAAGTTGATGACTCCGGCCCGGGTGCCGCTGGCCAGGGTGGCGCCGGTGTCGTTGTTCACCAGTCGCCAGGAGCCGACGGCCCCCACCGCGCCGGCTGCCTCCCGGATGTGCACCGAGGCCACAGTGGTGGCGGAGCCCCACTTGACCGAGATCCGGCCGGTCGACCCGGACGGCGACCAGTAGCTGGCCAGGTCGCCGTCGATCACGTTGCCGTAGCTGGTGCCGCTGGCCTTGCTGGAGCCGTCGGCGTCGGCCCCGAGACTGAGGTTCGTCGCGTTGACGCTCACCGACGCGGCGGCGAACCCGTCAGCCGCGCCCGATGCCTGGGACACCGGCATCGCCGCGGCCACGGCGGCCGCGGCGGCCACGGCGGTGCCGCCGGCGAGCAGCCTGTGTCGCACTGAGATTCTCACTGTCTGTCTCCTCGGGAGTGAGCACGGTGCGAGGCGTCTCCTGCACAGCTCGACACCGCAGAGTGGTTCGTGTCAACAGCCCGGACGTAGAGCGAAACATCGATGTAACACCAGGCTAGGAAAGCGCTTGCCGACAAAGCAAGCGTGGAGATGTGCAGGTTTGTTGCAGTGTGCGTTTCCCGCGGGCGTCAACCGCCGCCAACAACCCGGGTCACGGCGAGTGCGGCGGCTTGGCCTTCTGCGGGTAGATCGTCTCCTGCCGGGCCAGCATGGCGACGAACTCGCTGATCTTCCGCTCCCGGGTCTGCGCCCGTTTCACCGCGTTGACGCGGTGGATGAGGGCGAACCGGTTGGCCTTGGTGAGCACGTCGAACATGGCCTGGGCGGCGGGATCGGCGGCGATGGCGGCGAGCAGGTCAGGCGGCCCCTCGGCCGCCGAGGGCGGGGCGTAGGCCGCCGCCCACCGCCCGTCCGCCTTCGCGGCCTCCACCGCGGCGCGACCCGCGGGCTGCATCCGCCCCTGCACCTCCAGCCGGGCCACGTTCGCGACGTTCCGTTGCGACCAGGAACTGCGCGGTCGGCGCGGGGTGAACCGGATCCAGGAGGTCTCCTGATCCCGCTTCCGGGCCTGCCCGTCGATCCAGCCGAAGCAGAGCGCCTCGTCGACCGCCTGCTGCCAGGTGAGCGTGGTGACGGTGCCGCCCTTCCTGGTCAGGGCGAGCCAGACACCAGGCGATGTGGCGTGATGATCCGACAACCACACACGCAGCGCCTCGGCGTCCGCGACGACCAGCTCATCCAGTTCACCACTCCCCATGCCGGCAGGCTAACCACCACCTGTGACCGATTACCGGTGGTGCCTTCGCGTGCACGCGTGCGGTCGTTCTATCCGCCGCAGGCAGAGGTGTCGTGCTCGCTGTCGAGGTGGCCGGTGATGATCTCGGCGATGTCCCCGAGAGCGTCGAGCTGAGCGGGCGTGAGGAGATCGGCGAAGCAGTGTCGTACGGCGGCCACGTGCTGCGGTGCCGCGGCGTCGATGGCGGCGAGACCGGTGGCGGTGAGGACGATGTCGAATCCCCGCGCGTCGCCCGCGCTGGCGGCCCGCCGTACGGTACCGCGACGTTCCATTCGAGCGATCTGGTGCGAAAGTCGGCTACGTTCCCAACCGAGCAGCTTGCACAGATCCCGTGCGCGTAGCCGTCGGTCCGGAGCCTCGGAGACGGTGGCGAGGATCGCGTACTCGGCCTCGGTGAGACCGCTCTGGCGGGCGAGTTGCCGGGCGAGGTGGGCGGTGAGTTCGGCTCGCATGGCTTGGAAACCTCGCCAGGCCCGGTCCTCCCGGTCATTCAGCCATCGTGGGGTCACCCCTGCAGCCTAGGCTTTGTTGACGCATCACGAGAAGCCTCTACGCGCAGGCCGGCCTGGGTGACCCCACCCACAGCGGGCCCCTTTTGTTGACGTGTCACGCTAGCCCGACGTAGCTTTGTTGACATAACAACATCGGTGGCCCGCCGCGGCGCCGATCCTTCCTACCGAACCCGTGAAGCAAGGGGATGGACATGACCAAGATCGGGATCATCCTGGGCAGCACCCGTCCGAACCGCAACGGCGAGCAGGTCGCCAAGTGGGTGTACGACATCGCATCCCGACGGGCGGACGCCGAGTTCGAGCTGGTCGACCTCCGGGACTACCCGCTGCCGCACCTGGACGAGCCGGTGTCGGCGTCCTTCGGGCAGTACCAGCACGAACACACCAAGCAGTGGGCAGCCAAGATCGGCTCATTCGACGGCTTCATCATCGTGACCCCGGAGTACAACCACAGCACCTCGGGAGTGCTCAAGAACGCGATCGACTACCTCTTCGCCGAATGGAACAACAAGGCGGTCGGGTTCGTGTCCTACGGCGGCGCCGGCGGCGCGCGGGCCGCCGAACACCTGCGCCTGATCGCCGGCGAGCTGATGATGGCCGATGTGCGTCAGCAGGTGACGCTCTCCCTGGTGACCGAGTTCGAGAACTTCTCGGTCTTCAAGCCCGGCGAGTACAGCACCGGCGCGCTGCACACCCTGCTGGACCAGGTCGTGGCCTGGAGCACCGCCTTGGCGCCGTTGCGCGTCGCGGCCTGATCACTTTTCCCGTCCTGGTGTCGGCTGCCATTCTGCGGCGGCCAACACCACCGCTGGCACCCACGCGCGATCGGAGCCATCACCATGTCGATCACCTTCTCGCCGGTTGTGGCCGCAGAAGCACGCCAACTGCCCGGCTTCACCGCACTGCACTTCATCGACCTGGAGAAGTTGGGCATAGCGGCCTCGCCGCTGGCCGTCCTCGACGACTTCCGCGTCGGCGGACTCCCCTTCTCACCACATCCGCATGCCGGCTTCGCGGCCGTGACCTACGTGTTCGAGGACTCCCCGGGCGAGGTACGAAGCCGCGCCTCCTCCGGCGACGACATCACCGTCGGTCCCGGCGGGATCGTGTGGACCGACGCCGGTAGCGGCGTCGTACACGAGGAGGTCCCCGCCGTGCGTGGTCGCGAGCTGCACGGACTCCAACTCTTCGTCAACCTCAGCGCCCGGAACAAGTCGGCCCCGCCCCAGGTCCGAAGCCTGCAGGGTCACGAGGTTCCCCAATGGCACGGCCCGGACGGCGACGACCGGGTGCGGGTGGTCGTCGGCTCGTTCGAGGGTGTGTCGTCGCCGCTGATGCCCACCGAGCCGTTCACCATGCTCGACGCCCGGCTACGAAACGAGATCATTTTCGACCTTCCGCAAGCCCACAACGCGGTCGTGTACGTCCTCGCCGGGACGGTCGACGTCCAGGCCGGCAGCCTGACCCGGCAGGTCGACGCCAGCCACGCACTGGGCGTCGGTGGCGGTGACGGTGGCGCCCGGCTCACGATCGCGCCCCGGCAGAGCGCGCACCTGCTCATCCTCAGCGGCGCGGAGATCCGCGACCCGGTGGTGACCGCCGGCCCCTTCATCATGAACGACGCGACGCAGATCAGGGATGCCGCCAACCGCTACCAAGCAGGAGCGATGGGGCACCTGGCGCCGCTGGCCGAACTCGGCGAAGACGCGGCAACGAATTAGGCACTGGCCACCATCACACCCTGACAGCGGCGGCGGAGCGACCTCGCGTCACTCCCGGATCTCCATCTCCGCCACCGATCCGTGGTCGAGGTGGTACACGTGCGTGACGGTGTGGTCGGCGAGTTGCGCGCCGCTCTTGTCGTGGACCACCTGATGCACGGTGACGGCGACGCGGCCATCAGCCTCCACGGTGAACGCGGTGGGCGTGACGAAGGGCTCCAGTTGCTCCCACTGTCGACGCCAGTAGGCGCTCACCTGGTCATGGCCGTGGACGTGGCCTCCTTCCCAACCATTGGGCCAGGAGACATCAGGCGTCATGGCAGCCAGCAGGGTGGGAATGTCCCGTTCGTTGAAGGCGGCGTAGAGCTTCGTCAGCAGCGCCTGCGCGACGACGAGGTCCGGTGCACTCATCAGGTAAGCATTGTTGGCGGCCCGGTCCCGTGTCAGGCCACTTCGCGGTCAGCAGAACGGCGGCCGCACCCGACTCAGGCAGCGCAGCGTACGCCGATGATGCGGTTACCGGAGTGGCTGCCGGCGAGGTGAACCGGTGCCGCCCGGTCCCGTCGGTGTCGACGGGCAGAGCGGGCGGCGCCAGCCGGGGTGAGCGCATCCCGTTGACAACATCACTCACGCCTCCATACGCTTAACATGTTAGTTAAGTGAAGGGGGCTTCAGTGGCTGGCACCGACCAGCTCAGCGCGGTGTTCTCGGCGCTCGCCGACCCGACTCGACGGGCAATCCTCGCCGAGCTGGCCGAAGGCGACGCCACCGTCACCGAGCTCACCGCTCCGCTGTCCATCTCGATGCCTGCGGTGTCACGGCACCTGAAGGTGCTCGAACGCGCCGCGCTCATCTCGCGGTCACGGTCGGGCAAGTGGCGCGCGAGCCACCTGGAGGCTGCCCCACTGCGCGAGGCGGCCGACTGGATCGAGCGCTACCGGCGGTTCTGGGACTCATCCCTCACCCGCCTCGATGCCCACCTCGCCGCGATGCAGGCCACCGAACGGGCGTCGGACCAGATGACCGACGACACCAGGAAGCGGGAATGAACATCGAAACTCCGCAGCTCGTCATCTCTCGCGTGTTCGACGCGCCACGAGCGCTTGTCTACCGGGCCTTCACCGACCCCGACCACCTGGCGGCGTGGTGGGGCCCGACCGACAACTCCCTGCCCCGCGACGAGATCGAGTTCGACGTACGTCCCGGCGGCTACCAACGGTGGACGGAGGTCAATGCCGCCGACCCCGGCGTTCGCGTACGCATCCAGGTCGACCTCACCGACGTCGCCGACGGCGAACTGCTGGCAGGCGTCATGCACGTCAGTGGCCGGCTGCCGGAGGGCATCGGGCCGTTCGAGACGAGACTGCGGGTCGAGTTCCACGACGAAACCGGCGGGCGGACCCGGCTGGAGATCCGCCAGTGGCTGCCCGAGCACCTGACACACCCCAGCCAGGAGGGTTGGCGCCAGGCGTTCACCAAGCTGGACGCCACGTTGACGAGTCTCCAGGCCCGTGGGACTGATCATCGAAAGGCACGAGCATGGCCAAGCTGATCTACGTGACCAACATGTCGCTTGACGGCTACATCGAGGACGAGCGCGGCGTCTTCGCCTGGTGCCCACCCGACGACGAGGTATTCGTGTTCACCACGAACCTGGTCCGCTCGGTCGGCACCTTCCTCTACGGACGACGGTTGTACGAATCGATGGCGGTCTGGGAAACCGATCCCGGTCTGGCCGCCCAGTCCGAGCTCATGGCGGACTTCGCCAACGTCTGGCAGACGGCGAGCAAGGTCGTCTACTCCACGACCCTCGCTACGGTGTCAACCGCCGACACCCGACTCGAACGCCAATTCGACCCCGCCGCGATACGCCACCTGAAGGCGACAGCCGGCAGCGATCTCACCATTGGCGGCGCCGACCTCGCGGCACAGGCTTTCAAGGCCGGGCTGGTCGACGAGTGCCAGCTGCTCATCTGGCCCGTTGTCGTCGGCGGGGGCAAGCCAGGACTGCCGACCGGCGTACGCACCGACCTTGAGCTCCTCGACGAGCGCCGCTTCGGAAACGGCGTCGTACACCTCCGCTACCGTCCCCTCGGACGTTGACGGCCAGCCACCCGCAGTGACAGTTACGGCGTTCGCGGAGAATCGCTGGGGCGGCTGCTGGCGTCGTACGATTTCTTGGCGGCGACCACGGCCGCCTGGACATGCTCGGGGTCGACGCCGTGCACGTTGAGCGGCGGGTGCAGACGCCGGACAAGTTCGGTCTCGATGGTCGCCGGTTCCGCGTCCTGGGCCCAGGTCAAGCGCAGGTGCGTGTGCATCCACCTGGTCAGCCGCGCCTCATCCTCGCCGACCAGGACGACCCGGTCGGTCCAGGTCGTCCGGTATCCCTCGGACACCAGCAGCCCGGCCAGGGTACGCCGCAGGGTCGAACTGCCCGAACGCCGCAGATGGTTGCGCAGGATCCGGCCCCGCAGGCTGGTCGCCCGTCCGACGTACAGCAGCCGTAGCGACGGGATGCTGTCGTTCGGCGGCCCGGGGAGGTGGGGAAGGATCGAGGGAGCCGCCCACCAGGCGTAGACCCCGCTGCCCCGGCTGAGCCGCTTGACCGCGACGTCGAGTTCGATCGGCACGCCGGAGAGCAGACGCAGGGCTTCGCCGACCCGGGCCTCGTCGGTCGGGACGTCGTCGGGTCGTCGTTCGGGAATAGTCATCGAGACCATGGTAGGTCCCGCGCGGATCATGGCCGGCGGCCGAGGATCAGCCGGCGCGTGAGAGCAGTTGGTCGGCGGCGCGCTTGATGCTCTCGCTGAAGTAGGCGACGTCGGTGTAGTTGGGGGTCGGCTCCTCGCCGACGTCCCAGTCACAGTCCGAGCCGGCGCTCACGATGCCGACCTGCTCCCAGGTGCCGTTGGGAAGCCGGTGCAGGGCTGGTCCACCGGAGTCGCCGGGGCAGTGACTCTTCTGGTCCACCGACTTTCCGCAGATCGTCGACCTCGGGTACTCGGGATGCTCATCCCACCAGGGGTCGTCGAAGCACTCGTCGTCCGGCAGGAACGGCAGCTTCACCTTGTGGAGAAAACGTTCCTGGGGGCCGCCGAACTTCTTCGTGCCCCAGCCGGTCACGGTAAACGTTCGCAGCTGTCGAGGCTCGCTGGCAAACCGGAGGACGGGCAGGTCGAGCGGCTGCTCCAGCTTCACCACCGCCCAGTCCGCGCCGTTCCACCACTCGGCTCCGCCGATGTGGGCGGTGGATCTGGTGGCCGTCCGGTGTGGGGACCCGAGGTCGACGGTGCCGGAGACGACGGTGAAGCTGTCGCCGGGCTGCTCATCGACGCAGTGCTGGGCGGTGAGCACCAGTTGCGGGTGAATGAGAGTTCCGCCGCAACCCACCGGCAGGAGCCGGACCATCCACGGGAACTCACCTGCCGCGACCCGTTCGCCGCCGCTGATGGCGGCGGCCGGAGCGGCCGTGACCAGTGTGGCGGCCAACGTCATCACCACGATCAGAGGTCGTTTCAAGCGCATCTGACACCCTTCGAAGGACTACCGGTACGGAGGTAGAACGGAACCGGCGGGCGTTTTCGTTGCATCCGGGGGGGGGATCAGCCGAGCGGCACCGATCCGACTTGACACAGCACCACTGGGAACCTTCCGCTGCATACCGCGTAAACCGGCCAATCTGGCCGCGGCAAGTTGCGCCGAGCGGGAGTTGAACCGCGCCACAAAGGGCTCTTGCATTCGTACGGAGCTCACACCTAAGATATTGACGCTCTTAGATTTTATTGATCGAAATGAAGATCCCTTTATTCGAAACCTTGGCGCCACCGCTCCTATTCGCGGGGTGCCGGCAGGGGCATTGCGCGAGCAAGGAGAAGCGATGAGAGAGATCAGAATCAGTCGACGAGGTGGGCTTGCCGCGCTGGGCGCAGGCGTGGGCGCGGCGCTATTCGGCACAAGCCTCGCCGACCAGGCAAGGGCGGCATCGCGCGGGGCACCAAACCTCGACAGCCAGCCAAAGAAGGACGCCGTCGACTACAGCATCACGATTTCGAACGCCTCCGCCCTGGACGGCATGAATGCCATCCTCTTCCAGGAGAACCCCGTGCTTCCAAGTGACGCGGTCACGCTCGCCTGGATGTCGAAGATGTGCCACCCGTCGACAACCATCGAATACGACTGGAGCATCGACTACAACTTCGTCTGGGGACAGGTCGGAACACTCGTCCCCGGAACACAGTTCGTGGCAGGTCAGATCCTTACGGCGGACCTGACCCAGAACAACCTGGTCACCCTCTCCTACGTCGACGGCGGTTTCGAATTCGGGCCGACCAGTTCCTCTGGAAAGAATGGAAGCCTGATAATCAAGGAGGACGGAACCGTCCCCGGTCCGGGCAACGAAGACCAGGGAAGTGTGGGCATCGGCATGTCGGGAGCCGGCACGTTCGTCGTGCCGACGCTGACGAACGCCGGGGTCGAGTTCGACCCCAAACCCACCTACTGGGTCGCCTTCGGAAGCTTCGCGAGCAGCGAGGTGATGGATGTCTCCGAACTCACCCAACCGGCCCAGGTGTCGTACCCCGACGGGATGACCAGCGCGAAGGCCATCTTCGACGGCAAGGGATGGAGTATCACCTACGGCAATTAGCGGCAGCCGCCGCGTGCGAGGCGATCTCGGGCGGCGCAGCGCCGGGGTGGCCGGTTCATGCCGTTCGGTAGTACGTGTCGAGGAATGCCGCGTACCGATCGGCGGCGTACGAATCCTCCACCCATGCGATCTCCTCGAGGATCTGTCGGGCCTCATCGGTGGCCAGGGTCGCGAGATACGCCTTCGTCCTGGCCACGCCCGCCCCCAACATGAGTTCCGCATCGACGGCGCCGGTCGCGTCCATGCTGCTACGGCGGGCACGATGAACCAGCAACACGTCCTCGACGGCGCCGGCATGCCAGAGCTGGACGGCGCAGATCCGCATCAGCTGCGTATTGCCCGGGATGGTGCCCCGTCCCGCGTACGTGTCCGCCTCGCGCCGGGTCTCACGCATGAGCACATCCCGAACGATCGGGACCTGGTCGGGGGCGACATGCAGCCCGTAGGTGGCCAGATGCTGGTCGGCATCCCGCTCGTACTGATCATGAATGTCCATCCCCATGCGCCCTGTGTAGCAGGAGCCGGGTCCTCAAGACCATCGGCTTCGCCCTGGCCATCGGCGGCTTCGGCGTTGGCCGTCAATCGCGGGTCAGCCCCGGTGGCAGCGCATCCTCGTCAGGTCGAACCTGGCGGGCGTTGACCAGAGGATTCCGTTCGAGGGTGTGGATCAGTGGTTCCGGGCCGCCGACGCAGGTCCAGGTGTCGTCCCAGAGGGCCGAGACCAGCCAGGATCGGTCGGCGGGAAAGAACAAGTCGGGAAGGGCACCGTACGCGTCACGCATGTGACCACCGGTACGCCAGGTGAGGGCTTGCTCGGGGCCGGCCTCGACCAGCACGTACGGCCAGTCCCAGTAGAGCGACACCCTCGGTGCGTGCGGGAAGACGACGTCGTGGGCGCCGGTGTCGAGGTAAGCCAGCCACCATGGTTGCCCAGTGGTGTGCCTGCTGAGCTCCTCGACCAGGGCGTGCTCGTAGGCGGCGGTGCCGTCGTCGGCCTGGTACGTGGTGGCGTAGGCGTCGAAGATGTGGGGAATGGCAGTGGTTATCGAGACGCCGGCAGTGGTGTGACCAGCGATCCAATCCACGTCAGCGGCGGTACCGATGCGCCAGCTCCGCCCGTCTCTGCTTACCTGCACACCGCTATTCAACCGGATGCCGATTCGATCAGCGGCGAGATGCCTCGGCTGAGCGTCCGGTTAACCGCCCAGACGGCGGTCGAAGGCGAGATGCCTGACGTTCCGGGGCGGCTCGACCAGGAACGCACCGATCTCCGGCGGCAGGAGACGCAAGCCGAACAAATCACGGCCCGGAACAGCTCGTGCAGAATGGCGGCAAAACTCTGGAGGAGTGGTGATGCGGCGATTCGAGGGCAAGGTCGCACTCGTCACGGCGGCGGCGCAGGGCATCGGGCGGGCCGTCGTACGCCGGATCGCCGCCGAGGGCGGCGCGGTGGTCGTCACGGACCTACGGGAGGACTCCGCCGCAGCGCTTGCCGAGGAGATCGGCGCGGAGCACGCGCTCGGCGTCAAGGTCGATGTCACCGCACGCGCCGACATCGATGCCGCAGTCGCCGCGGCGGTCGAGCGGTTCGGCCGGCTCGACCTGGTGGTGAACAACGCGGGCGGCTGCATCGTCAACTCGATGCCCGAGGACACCTCAGCCGAGGACTGGCACCGCCAGCTCGACTTCACCCTCGTCAGCGCCGCCCGCTGCATTCAGGCGGCCATCCCACACCTGGTGCGGACTCGCGGCAATGTAGTCACGATCAGCTCGGTGAACGGCATCGCGGCCTTCGGCAACGTGGAGTACGCCGCGGCGAAAGCCGGCCAGATCGCGATGTCGCAGAACTACGCCGCCCGGTACGGTCCGCTTGGCGTGCGCTTCAACGTGGTCGCCCCCGGCACCGTCCGGACACCGAATTGGGACTCCCAGCCGGACGCGCTGGAGAAGCTCAAGCCGATGTACCCGCTCGGTCGCATCGGCGAGCCAGCGGACATCGCCGCAGCGGTCGCCTTCCTCGGCTCTGACGATGCCGCATGGATCACCGGACACACCCTGCCCGTAGAGGGTGGCGTAATGACCGGCCCCAGCCCGCTCGACCTGAGTCCGCCTGACACACTCCACAAAGGCTTCTAGCAACCAGGGCCCTGATCGCTCGACGCCAGTGCGCCCTGCACCGACATGCACCCGGCGCGGTGACGCGGCATGGCTGCCATCGACCGTTGACTCAAGCCAACCCCACACTCAAAGGTCGGTGATGCTGCCGTTGACGGCGAAGGCAGCCACGGCGGCCAGCAGCCTGTTCAGGAAATCGTCCAGGTTCTTGGAGACGACGGTGACGCCGTAGTCGGTGTCCCGCACCGGGTTTGATGGAGACATCGAAACCTGGGAGGAACACCAGCGATGCCCGCACCGAAGAAGTACAACGATGAGCTGCGTGAGCGTGCGACCCGGTTGGCGGTCGAGGCCCGCCGGGAC
>NZ_POTX01000209.1 GCF_003236305.1 Micromonospora endophytica
TCCAGCGCGACCTCCAGTTCCGGCACGGTGAACCGGTCCACCTCGCCGCGCAGCGGCCCGGACGGGTCGGCGAAGAGGTCGAGGCTGAGCTGCTCGTCGCTCGGGCCGGGCCAGAGCACACCGCCTTCGTCGACGAAGGGCGGGTCGACCGCGGGCGCAGGTCGTAGCAGCACGGGCGGGCGGCTCGGGCCGGGCCGTCGGAGGTCGGTCATCGCGTCCACCCTCACCACTCGCGTAGGCCGCTGTTGGTTGCGTTTGCCTTCGTTTGCCTCCGGCAGGCTTCATCTTCCGGCATGGCAGAGCCAGCGGTCAATGGCTCGGTGGGATCGTCCGGCTACTCCGGGTCGCGGTCGGCGAGCGGATTGCCGCGTACCCACTCGGCGGTCTCCGCGTACTTGCGCTGGATGTACTCCTCCAGTCGGGCGCGCTCCACGCGCCACTGCCCGCGGCCGCCGATCTTGATCGCGGGAAGCTCGCCGCTGCGTACCATGTGGTACACCTGCGAGTCCGACACGTTCAGCTCGGTGGCCACGTCGGACAGCAGCAGGAATCTCGGCTCCACGAGAACTCCCCGGGTTGACGTCGTTTGCCTTAGTTTGCCATCAACGGGCACGCCGAGGCGCGGCCCAACTTTCAATGAGGCCGGTACGCGGTGTATGACGGTCAGGACGTACGACGTGGTCGTACGCCCGGCCGGCGGAGCTGCCGGCGAGCGGAGCAGAGCGGGGGAGACCCACGGTGACCGACGAACTTGTCCGGGTGTACCTGCCGGCGACCGTGCCGATGCTGGCCAGGCTCTCCGAGCACGGCCTCGACGCGGCGCAGGCGCACGCCGTCACCCCGGCGCTGCGTGAGTGGTACGCCGAGGGCGACGAGGAGGAGTTGGAGTACGTCGCCTTCACCCGGGCCGCACAGGACGCGCTACAGCTGATCCGACACGACCCGGACGCCCCACGCAGACGGGTGGTGATCTCGGCGGACCTGCCGGCGAGCGCGCTGGACCGTGGCACCGGCGAGTGGGGTTCCAGCGTGGTCGAGCTGCGTCAGCCGGTGCCGGGCGCGGCCGTGGCGGCCATCCACGTCGACGGTACGGACGCCGTACCGGATGTCGCCGCCGCCGCCGACGTGGTGGCCCAGGCGCTGGCCGGCGACCCGGACGCGCAGTTCACCGTCGACGGCACCGAGGATCACGAATTGGAGTGGTACGACCCCAGCGAGTTGGACGTGCTCCTGCGCGCGGTCTCCGGCTGACCTTGCGTGCGGTCTCCGGCTTACCGGACCCTCAGCGGGCCGTCGACTCGGCCCGCCCGTCGCCGCCGACCGCCCCGGGAGCGTCATCGGTCACCGCAGCAGGAGCCTCGGTGGCGACGACGGCTTCGGGGGTCTCGGTGGCGATCACCGCTTCAGGGGTGCCGGTGACGATCACCGCTTCGGGGGTGCCGGCGTCGGTCACCGCTTCGGGGGTGCCGGCGTCGGTCACCGCCGGTGGGACGTCGTCGGCGTCGGGCGGCGGGGTGAGCGTACGGCCGAAGGCGATCAGCGCGGTGAGCGCACCGGCGAACAGCACCCAGATGCCGTTGTCCACCCGCGAGGTGCCGAGCGAGGTCTGCGCCACCGCGTCCGCCTCGCTGAGCGCCGCCGCCAGGTCGATCAGGGACCGCCCGCCGACCCGGATGATCACTTCGGCGAGCAGCAGCAGCAGTCCGGCTCCCGCGCCGGCCACCAGGTAGGCCGGCCAACGCGCGCCGGACCCGCCGTCCCGGGCGGCGCGCCGCCGGGCCCAGGTGAGGTAGCCGAAGGCCAGACCACCGGCGATGAGGCCGGCGAGCAGCGACTCGGTGCGGGACACCCAGGAGGCCGCGGTGACAAGCGACTGCTGACTGTCGCCGGCGCCGAAGAGATTGAACAGGGGGTCCCGGGCCACGCTGAACGCCACCACGAAGACCAGGGTGCCCAGGGCCGACCCGGCCACGGCACCGACCACCGTGCTGTTGCGGGCACCGGCCAGCGCGCCACCGATGATGGCGGCGGCGGCAGTGGTGCCGGCGATCGTGCGGGTGGTCGTGTTGGCGGTATAGGCAAGGTCGATCGCGAGCGCGGCGGCGAGCCCGATCAGCAGCCCGGCGAGGACCGCCGCCACGAAGCGCAGGGTCACCCCGTCCCGGTGACGGGTCACCAGCTCCCCGGCGGCCAGCCCGACCGCGGCACCGGCTACCAGAGCGGCGGAGATCACGCCGGGCAGCGCGAAGGCCGAGAGGCTGATCGCGGTGACCCCGGCGGTGGCCGAGTTGATCGCTTCCCGGGTCGACCAGAGCATCGCCGCCAACCACCCCAGCGCGAGCAACGCCAGCAGCGTCGTGCCCGGGGCCCGCGTCGGCCGGTCGGTCGCGGCGAGGGCGGTGGATGTCGTACCGCCTGCCGGTTCCAGGGACCGCGGCCGGTCAGGCTGCGCGGCGGTCGACCCGCCAGGCTGGTTGCTCATGGTCTTCCCTTCGCCGCCGGGCGGTTACGGCCCGGCCCGGGTACCGCACCGGCAACCCAGCGTACGCGTTCCTGGTGGACGGCAGCCCCAACCCCGTTGCCCGTACCTTTCTTCTGTATCTGTGCCCGGCCAGAGGCGAAAAGGACGATGAGATCGCCTCTTCGCCTAGTGATCGGAGGTGAGCGGGTGGCCGGGGTGGTGATCGACCACCCTGGGCGTGGGAGGATTGGTCGAGGTCCCACCACCGTGGGACGAGTCCTCGCCACCGCCGTCGAGATGAGCCAGGAGCCCTGATGGACGCCGTGTTCTCCGTACCCGAGCCGCGTAACGAGCCGGTGCGCACCTACGAGCCGGGCAGCACCGACACCGAGCGGCTCCAGCGGCGGCTGGCCGAGCTGGCCGCCGAGCCCCTCGACCTGCCGATGACCATCGCGGGCGAGCAGCGGATGGCAGGTGGCGAACCGATCCGGGTGGTGCAGCCACACAAGCACGCCCACGTCCTCGGGATCACCGGGCACGCCACCCACGACGACGCCCGGGCCGCGGTCAAGGCGGCCAAGGACGCCGCGCCGGGCTGGCGGGCGCTGCCCTTCGAGGAACGGGCCGCGATCTTCCTGCGCGCCGCCGAACTGCTCGCCGGCCCCTGGCGGGACACCCTCAACGCGGCCACCATGCTGGGCCAGTCGAAGACCGCCGTGCAGGCCGAGATCGACTCCGCCTGCGAGTTCATCGACTTCCTCCGGTTCAACGTGCACTTCGCCCGCAAGCTCCTCGCCGAGCAGCCGATGTCCTCGCCCGGGGTGTGGAACCGGTTCGACCACCGGCCGCTGGAGGGCTTCGTCTACGCGGTCACCCCGTTCAACTTCACCGCGATCGCCGGCAACCTGCCCTCGGCGCCGGCCCTGCTCGGCAACACGGTGGTCTGGAAGCCGGGCCCGACCCAGCAGTTCGCGGCGCACTTCACCATGCGCCTGTTCGAGGCGGCCGGCCTGCCGCCCGGCGTGATCAACATGGTCACCGGCCGGGGCGAGGAGGTCTCCGACGTGGTGCTTGCCGACCCCGACCTGGCCGGCATCCACTTCACCGGCTCCACCAAGGTCTTCCAGCACCTGTGGCGCACGGTGGGGGAGAACATCGCCGGCTACCGGGGCTACCCCCGGCTGGTCGGCGAGACCGGCGGCAAGGACTTCGTGGTCGCGCACTCCAGCGCCGACGTGGACGCCCTGCACACCGCCCTGATCCGGGGCGCCTTCGAATACCAGGGCCAGAAGTGCTCGGCGGCCTCCCGGGCGTACGTCCCCCGCTCGCTCTGGGAGAGCGGCCTGCGCGACCGGCTGGCCGCCACCGCCGACGGGCTGGCCTACGGCGACGTCACCGACTTCCGGAACTTCGGCGGCGCGGTCATCGACGACAAGGCGTTCTCCCGGCACACCGCCGCGCTGGAGTTGATCTCCTCCGACGACAGTTGCCGGGTCATCGCCGGCGGCACCGCCGACGACTCGGTCGGCTGGTTCGTCCGCCCGACGATCTTCGAGTGCGGCGACCCGGCACACGAGACCTTCACCACCGAGTACTTCGGCCCGATCCTCGGCGTGCACGTCTTCGACGACGCCCGCTTCGACGAGGTGGTCACCCAGGCCGAGTCGATCGCGCCGTACGCCCTCACCGGCTCCATCTTCGCCACCGACCGCCGGGTGGTCGACGCGGTGGCCGAGAAGATGCGGTACGCGGCCGGCAACTTCTACATCAACGACAAGCCAACCGGGGCGGTGGTCGGGCAGCAGCCCTTCGGCGGTGCCCGCGCCAGCGGCACCAACGACAAGGCCGGCTCCTGGCACAACCTGGTCCGCTGGATGTCCCCCCGAACGATCAAGGAAACCTTCGTCCCCCCCACCGACCACACCTACCCCCACATGGGGTGAGGTGTAAGGAGGGGCCCCCTGTTAACGCCTCGTGTATAGGAAGGGCCCCTTATTAACAACTGTGTACCGCGCTGAGCCTGCTCAGCGCGGTACACCGATCACCGTCCGAAGCGGGCGGGAGGTGGTGGTGGGCCGGGGGGACGTCCGTCGCGCGCCGACAGTGCACATAGGAAACCCCAATGGGTGGCGAAAAGGTGAAATCCTGGACGCCGGCCCGGCAAAGTGGCAGCGTAAGGGGCATGGCGGAATCCGGAGTCAACCCCACCGCGGCGGCCCTGCTCGGGCTGCTGCACGAGGGTCCCATGACAGGTGGCCAGTTGATGGCTGCCGCCGAGCGCCGACTGGCGCCGTACTGGTCGATGACCCGCAGTCAGGTCTACCGCGAGTTGCCGGTGCTGGCCGAGCGGGGTTTCGTCCGGCTGGGCAAGCCCGGGCCCCGGATGAGCCAGCCGTACGCGATCACGGCCGCCGGAAAACGGACATTTTCCCGCTGGCTGGCGGAGGACCCGGGACGCGACACGATCCGCAACCCGATCGCCCTGCGGGTCGCGTTCGGGCAGCTGCACTCGCCGACCCAGCTGAAGAGCCTCCAGGCCGCAGCCAACGAATACCACACCGAGGCCCTCGCCCGGGTGCGGGAACAGGTCAAAAACGCCAAAAAGGAAGGCGACACGTACGACGCGAGCGCGCTGGAGTTCGCCGTGGCGTACCACAAGGCCGCCCTCTCCTGGCTGAAGAGCGCCCCGGTCGGCTGATCACCATCAGCGTGTTTTGGCTCGGACTGCGGGGCTCGCAAGCTCACTCCTCGTCCGAGCAGTACGCTTGCTTGTCGTGACCGCTGCCGACTTCGCCGAACAGCTCAAGGAACTCGACGCCACCCTGCGCAACATCGAGGCGGTGCTCGACGTCGACCGCCTGCGCGCGGACAAGGCCCGCCTGGAGCAGGAGGCGTCCGCCCCGGACCTCTGGGACGACCAGGCCAAGGCCCAACAGGTCACCTCTCAGCTGTCGTACGTCAATGGTGAGATCGAGAAGCTCGGCAGCCTGCGCTCGCGGCTCGACGACGCGCATGTCCTGCTGGAACTCGCCGAGGCGGAGGCCGACTCCGGGGTGCTCACCGAGGTCGAGTCGGAGATCACCGGGTTGGGCAAGGCCATCGAGGAGATGGAGGTCCGCACCCTGCTCTCCGGGGAGTACGACTCCCGGGAGGCGCTGGTCGCCATCCGGGCCGGTGCCGGTGGGGTGGACGCGGCCGACTTCGCCGAGATGTTGCTGCGGATGTATCTGCGCTGGGCCGAGCGGCACGGCTACCCGACCGAGGTCTACGAAACCTCGTACGCCGAGGAGGCGGGCCTGAAGTCGGCCACCTTCACGGTCAAGGTGCCGTACGCCTACGGCACGCTCAGCGTCGAGTCCGGCACTCACCGTCTGGTCCGGATCAGCCCCTTCGACAACCAGGGGCGGCGGCAGACCAGCTTCGCCGGGGTCGAGGTGCTGCCGGTGGTGGAGCAGACCGACCACATCGACATCCCCGAGAACGAGATGCGGGTGGATGTCTACCGCTCCTCGGGGCCGGGTGGGCAGAGCGTCAACACCACCGACTCTGCGGTACGGATCACACACATCCCCACCGGCATCGTGGTGACCTGCCAGAACGAGAAGTCGCAGCTCCAGAACAAGGCCTCCGCGCTGCGGGTGCTCCAGGCCCGGCTGCTGGAACGCAAGCGCCAGGAGGAGCAGGCCAAGCTCCAGGGCCTCAAGACCGACGCCGCCGGCTCGTGGGGCGACCAGATGCGGTCGTACGTCCTCCATCCTTATCAGATGGTGAAGGATTTGCGTACGGAGCAGGAAACCGGTAACCCGACCTCGGTTTTCGACGGTGACCTGGACGCCTTCATCGAAGCCGGCATCCGCTGGCGCAAGCAGCAGCAGCTCGCTGGCGACGGTGCGTGATCGATCGTGGGCGGAGCGCGTCATCGATCTCGACGTGACGTGCTGATTTGATGACTCGCCCCGCAACGGCGGGGCGTGGCACTTGGCACGACAGTTACACGGCGTAGACTCTCCACCCGTGATTCAGCTTGAGCAAGTGACGAAGACGTACCCGAAGGCGTCGCGGCCTTCGCTCGACAACGTGTCCGTGTCGATCGACAAGGGCGAGTTCGTCTTCTTCATCGGTCCATCCGGCTCCGGCAAGTCCACGATCGTCAAGATGCTGCTGCACGAGGTGACCCCCAGCAAGGGTCGCGTCGTCGTGAACGGCAAGGACGTCACCTCGATGCGGTCCTGGAAGCGTCCGCACTTCCGCCGCTCGATCGGCTGCGTCTTCCAGGACTTCCGGCTGCTGCCCAACCGCACCGCCTACGAGAACGTCGCGTTCGCGCTCGAGGTGATCGGCAAGACCAAGGCGGTGGCCCGCCGGGTCGTGCCGGAGGTGCTGGAGCTGGTCGGCCTCGGCGGCAAGGAGCACCGGTACCCGCACGAGCTCTCCGGTGGTGAGCAGCAGCGGGTGGCGGTGGCCCGGGCGTTCGTGAACCGTCCGCTGATCCTGCTGGCCGACGAGCCGACCGGAAACCTCGACCCGGACACCTCCATCGAGATCATGCGCCTGCTGGACCGGATCAACCGCACCGGCACGACCGTCGTGATGGTCACGCACGACTCCAACATCGTGAACCAGATGCGGCGCCGGGTGATCGAGATCGAGAGTGGCCGCATCGTTCGCGACCAGGCCCGCGGCGTCTACGGGTGACGAGGGCGATCCACCGCACCCCGATCTGACGACAACACCTCACGCCGGAGAGCCGGAGGAAAATCCCGATGCGGATGAAATACGTCCTGACCGAGGTACTGGTCGGACTGTGGCGCAACGTGACCATGACCGTCGCGATGATCATCACGATGGCGGTCTCGCTGACCATGCTCGGCGCCAGCGGCCTGATCTACACCAAGGTCGCCGACATGAAGCAGCTGTACTTCGAGAACATCCAGGTCTCGATCTTCCTGAAGACCGACGTCACCGAGGAGCAGCGCGTCGCGCTCAACAGCCAACTGGAGGCCGACCCGCTGGTCTCGGACGTCACGTACGTCAACAAGGACGAGGCGTTCCAGCGCTTCCAGGAGATGTTCCGGGACTCGCCGGACCTGCTGAGCGCGGTCAAGGCGGACCAACTGCCCGAGTCGTACCGGATCAAGCTGGAGAACCCGCAGGAATACAAGACCATCTCCGCCCAGTACGCCGCGGTCGACGGGGTCGACCAGGTCGTCGACCAGAGCCAGGTGCTCGACAAGATCTTCAACCTGTTCACCGCGGGGCAGAACATCGCGCTGGCCGCCGCGGTCGCGATGGCTATCGCGGCACTGCTGCTCGTCGCCAACACGATCCAGGTCGCCGCGTACAGCAAGCGGCGTGAGGTCGCGGTCATGAAGCTGGTCGGTGCCTCCAACTGGTTCATCCAGGCGCCCTTCGTACTGGAAGCGGTGGTCGCCGGCCTGATCGGTTCGTTCCTCGGCCTCGGTGCCCTGGTCGCGTTGAAGGTGTTCCTCTTCGACGGCGCGCTCAGCGCGTTGCAGGGCCTGTTCGCGCCGGTGAGCTGGGGCGAGGTGCTGCTGACCTTCCCGGTGATGGCCGGTGTCGGCGCCCTCATCAGCGCGGTCACCGCCTGGGTCACGCTCCGGTTCTACCTGCGGGTCTAGCCCGTACGAGATCGTCGCTTGCGCTGCTGCGGGGGCCCTTGCGTGCCGGAATAATCGGCGCGGAAGGGCCCTTGTCGTTCGGGTAGCATGATCTCCGCTCTTCGGCCGGTCACACCGGCCCGGGGCGCTCATGAAAGGGGGTGGCGCTGCCGATGCCACGGGAAAAGGGACGCAAGGTCGTCGCCTCCAACAAGAAGGCCCGTCACGACTACGCCATCCTCGACACGTACGAGGCGGGCATGGCGTTGACCGGCACCGAGGTGAAGTCGCTGCGGGCGGGACGGGCGTCGCTTGTCGACGCGTTCGCTCAGGAGCGCGATGGCGAGCTGTACCTGCACGGCATGCACATTCCGGAGTACACCCAGGGCACCTGGACCAACCACGAGCCCCGGCGTACCCGCAAGCTGCTGCTCAAGCGGCTGGAGATCGACCGGCTGATCGGCAAGACCCGGGAGAGCGGGCTGACTCTCGTACCCTTGCAGGTCTACTTCTCCGACGGCTGGGCCAAGATCGAGATCGGTCTGGCCAAGGGCAAGAAGGCGTACGACAAACGCCAGGACCTCGCCAAACGGGACGCCGACCGGGAGATCCAGCGGGCCGTGGGTCGGCGCGGTAAGGGAATGAGCGAGTAATTTGTCCGGATCGTCCCATGCTCTCGCGCTCACGGCCAGGCTCGGGATGAATCCGGTTGCGGCAGGCGTTAGGCTTGTCGGTGCCGTCGAGATCCGGCGGCCTGTCGAGGGGGTGACTGGTTTCGACTTCGTACGTTGCGGCAGGGGAAGCGAGCCGAGGAAGCCGACGTCGTCTCGAGAATCGTTCGTCGGAAACCAATAAGCGCCAAGAACAATCGCGCTGACTTCGCTCTCGCCGCCTGAGGCGAGTAGTGAGTCTGTCGGCCTGGGAGCGCCTTCGACCCAGTTAGCCGGCATCAGCTAGAAGGCTGGCCAACCGGACCCGGTCGCGGGGTCCGTGCGGCGAGATCAATCAGCGACTGGGCCCGTCACACCGACTCGCTCGCGTGATCGGAGGGGCCGAGTAGAGGCACAGCGAGCTGCGCTCGGAGAAGCCCTGACAAGGCGGCGAAGGACCCGGGTTCGATTCCCGGCACCTCCACCACCTGACTGCGCGCCCCGGTCACCCGACCGGGGCGCGCAGTCGTCTGTGCCGTGCTTCTCACCCTGGCGTTGAGGCACGCTGCGCCTGTCCCATCCGGCGCGAGGCATGCTGCGCGCCGCTCGGCGAGGGGCGCGCTGCTCCGCTCGGCGAGCGGAGCGGGGGAACCCGACGGGCCGGCGGACCGTCAAACCGGCATGCGTCGTACCGTGCTGCTGGGCCTGTCCCTGACGATGATCCTGGCCGGTTGCGCCTCGACGGAGACCGACCCGGCCCCCGGTGCCGACGGCGCACCGAACGCCGGGTTCGACAGGCGGGCCACCGAGGTGGCCGGGGCATGGCGTCCCGGGCCCGAATGGGCCACCGGCTACCTACCGTTGCAGGAGCCGGTGGTGCTCATCGGTGCTGCCGACTTCACCCCGGCGACCAAGACGGCCTTCCTCGCCGGCTGGTACCGCAACCTGGCCGAACTGCCGACCACGCCACCGGCGGAGGGCGCGGTCCGCTTCCCCGACGGGAAACTGGCCGTGCCGCTGATCAGCGCCGCCGAGGCGTACCGGGAACTGACCCACGGCAACCCCGCTCCCTGCCCGTTGGGGCCGAAGGACTTCGCGACCCCGCCGCCGGCCGCGCCCCCACCCGACGAGCCGGCGGCGCCCGGCGGCGGTGGGCCGGACGAGACGGTGACCAGCCGGCCGCAGGGCGACTGCGTCGCGCTCACCGTCACCGAGGTCGAGCTGGGAACCGCTCCGGTACGCACCAGCCGGGGCGAGGCGCAGGTGCCGGCCTGGCTGTTCACCGTCAAGGAGATCGACGCAGTGGTGGCCCGGGTCGCAGTCGCGCCCAGCGCGGTCGCCGCCATCCCCGAGCCGGCGCCGCCGTCCGGATCCCCGCCGGAGGGTCTGGTGAGCGCGCAGGACCTCCAGGCTGTCGACGGGGCGCACCTGACCTTCCGGCTCGGCGTCGGCAGCTGCGACACCGGGGTCACTCCGCTCGTGCAGGAGCACGACCACGTGGTGGTGGTCGGCGGGACGGTGATCCGACCCACCGGCGTCTGCAACGACGCGCTCAGACTGGAGCCGGTCGAGGTGACGCTGACGGCTCCGCTGGGTGCTCGCCCCATCCTGGACGCGCTCACCGGTACACCGCTGCGACTCACCACCGGCTGACCCCTCCGCGTGCTACTCGCCCTCCGCGTGCTGCTCGCCCTCCGCGTGCTGCTCGCCCTCCGCGTGCTGCTCGCCCTCCGCGGCGGCGTGACGTGTTAAAAGGGGCCCCCTCCTATACACCAGGCGTTAATAGGGGGCCCCTCCTTTCACAGAATCGGGG
>NZ_POTX01000020.1 GCF_003236305.1 Micromonospora endophytica
GTGAGCGCTAGTCTCGTGGGCTCGGAGATGTGTATAAGAGGCAGGGAGAGGGCGGCGCGGATGCGGTCGGTGTACCCGGTGGCCTCGGCGTCGTCGGCGTAGCGGGTACGCGGCCAGAAGAAGCCGCGTAGGCCGTCGCCCTTGGTCCGGGGCACCACGTGGGTGTGCAGGTGCGGCACCGACTGGGACACCCGGTTGTTCATCGCCACGAACGTGCCGCCCGCGCCCAGACCGGCCTCGACCGCGACGGCGAGTCGCCGCACCAGCCCGAAATAGCCAGGCAGCGACTCCGGCGGCAGGTCGGCCAGGGTCACCAGGTGCGGGCGCGGCACCACCAGCACGTGCCCCTTGAACACCGGTCGGGTGTCCAGGAACGCCATCCCGTCCGCCTCGTCGACGACCCGGAACGCCGGCACCTCGCCCGCCACGATTGCGCAGAACACACAACTCGCCACCGGCCGACCGTACCGTCGCGACCGATCATCCTCGGGCAGGCGATCGGAGGCGCCACTGTGGCCCGGCGGACGCCACGACGGTCCGCTGAACAACCGGGAGTGACCGGCCACGGGGCTGGTGGGGTCGGCCCTGGTAGCAGTTTCGGGGAAAGTGCTGTCTTGCCGGCTGGCGGCTGATGAGGCAGCACTTTCCCTGAACTTGTCTGGATCTTGATCTATTGGGGTGGGTCGGGGTGAGCATTCGGCAGCTGGGGCTGCGGCGCTTGAGGCGCAGCCTGACGCAGACCCCGCGTGAGTGGAAAGCCACGGCCGCGACCTACACCGACCCCGCACTTGTGCGGGAACTGACCGAACCGGTGCCAAACGACCGCAATGCTGACCGACTGGAAGCCGCTGGTGGGTGGAAGGACTAACGTCTGCCAAATGAACCACGGCTTCGACACGCTCGCGATCCACGCCGGTCAGGACCCGGAGGCCCGCACCGGCGCGGTCATCCCACCGATCTACCAGACCAGCACGTACGCCCAGGATGCCGTTGGTGCGCCCCGGCAGGGCTATGAATACAGCCGTTCCGGCAACCCGACCCGCGACGCGCTCCAGGAGTGCCTGGCCGCGCTGGAGGGTGGGCCGGTCGGGCTCGCCTTCGCCAGTGGGCTGGCCGCCGAGGACGCGTTGCTGCGTACCGTCTGCGCCCCGGGTGATCATGTGGTGATCCCCGATGACGCGTACGGCGGCACGTACCGGCTCTTCGCCAAGGTGGCGCAGCGGTGGGGGCTGGCGTACACCCCGGCGAAGATCTCCGACCCGGAGGCCGTGCGGGCCGCGATCCGCCCGGGTGTGACGAAGGTCGTCTGGCTGGAGACGCCGACCAACCCGCTGCTCGGCATCGCCGACATCGCCACCCTCGCCGCCATCGCGCACGACGCCGGCGCGCTGCTGGTGGTGGACAACACGTTCGCCTCGCCGTACCTGCAACAGCCGATCGCCCTCGGCGCGGACGTGGTGGTGCACTCCACCACCAAGTACATCGGCGGGCACTCCGACGTGGTCGGCGGGGCGCTGGTGGCGGCGGACGCCGCGCTCGGCGAGGAGCTGCGCTACCACCAGAACGCGATGGGCGCGGTGAACGGCCCGTTTGACGCCTGGCTCACGCTGCGCGGCATCAAGACCCTCGGGGTACGGATGGACCGGCACTGCGACAACGCCGAGCGGATCGCCGCCTACCTGGACGGGCACCTCAAGGTCGCCGAGGTGCTCTACCCGGGGCTGCCGTCACACAGCGGTCACGAGGTGGCGGCCAAGCAGATGCGCCGCTTCGGCGGGATGATCTCGTTCCGGGCCGCCGGTGGCGAGCAACACGCCGTCGACATCTGCAACCGGGCCAAGCTTTTCGTGCTCGCCGAGTCGCTCGGCGGGGTGGAATCCCTGATCGAGCACCCGGGCCGGATGACACACGCGAGTGCTGCCGGCTCGCCGCTTGAAGTTCCCGCCGATCTCGTGCGACTGTCTGTCGGCATCGAGACGGTCGAGGACCTGCTCGCCGATCTGGAGCAGGCATTGGGCTGACCGCTGGCTGGGGAGGGTGGCCGTGCAGGACATCATGCCGACCTGGGTCGGGGCGACCGCCAAACAGATCGCCCGAGGGGTACGCCGGGGAGATGTCTCGGCCACCCAGGTGCTCGCCGACCACCTCGACCACGTCGTCAAGGCCGACGCCGACCTCGCCGCGTTCCGGGCGGTACGCGGCGGCGAGGCGGTCACCGAGGCGGAGAAGGTCGACGAGCAGGAGGACCTGGCCAACCTGCCGCTGGCCGGCGTGCCGATCGCGGTCAAGGAGAACACAGCGGTGGCCGGCATGCCCACCTGGAACGGCTCGGCCGCGGTGCGTACCGCGGTGGCCGAGGCCGACCATGAGGTGGTCCGCCGGTTGCGCGGTGCCGGCGCGGTGATCCTCGGCGTCACCCGGATGCCCGAGCTGGGCCTCTGGGCGGTCACCGACGACGACACCGGCATCACCCGCAACCCGTGGGACCTCGGCCGTACCCCCGGTGGCTCGTCCGGCGGCGCGGCGGCTGCGGTGGCGGCCGGGCTGGTGCCGATCGCGCACGGCAACGACGGGCTCGGTTCGATCCGCATCCCGGCGGCCTGCTGCGGCCTGGTGGGTCTCAAACCCGGCCGCGGCGTGGTGCCCCGCCAGCTCGGCGCGGAAGACTGGTTCGGGCTCACCGAACACGGCATGCTCAGCACCACCGTCGCCGACGCGGCTGTCGGGTTCCAGGTGCTCGCCGGTCGCGCCCAGGAGAAGCTTGTCCCGCCGCAGCGGCTGCGGGTCGGGGTGTCGCTGCGGTCCCCGGTGCGCGGCATCGCGCCCGACGCGCCGAACCGGGACGCGGTTGCCGCCGCCGGCCGGCTGCTCGCCGCGGCTGGGCACGACACCGTGCCGGCCGACCCGGTCTACCCGACCGCCATCGGGCTGCAGGGCATCGCCACCTGGTTCGCCGCCGCCGCGGCGGACGTGGGCGCCGCCGGGATCGACCGGCGCACCCTGCAGGCCCGCAGCCGGCGGCACGTCACGTTCGGCGAGTGGGCGACGCGGCGCGGGTACGTGCGGGAGGCGTCCCGGGTCGCCTGGCGCGAGCGGTCGATCGGCTTCTTCACCGACCACTCGGTGGACCTGCTGCTCACCCCGGCACTGGCGACCGCGCCGCCGCCGGCCACCAGCTGGTCGTCGCGCTCCTGGCGCGCCAACATGGCGGCCAGCATCCGGTACGCCCCGTACGCGGCGCCCTGGAACATCGCCGGCCTGCCCGCCCTGGTGGTCCCGGTGGGCCGCCGCCCGGACGGGTTGCCGCTGGCCGTGCAGCTGGTCGGTCCGCCCGGCTCGGAGCTGCTGCTGCTCGGCGTCGCCGGGCAGTTCGAGATGGCGGCCCCATGGCCCCGGCATGCCCCCGGCTACCCGCGCGTCGGCACCGGGTCACCGGCCAGCGCCTGATCTGCGCGGCTCCGCCGGCCGGGCCGGTCGGGGCAGGTGGCACGATCGGAGCATGACGGAACTGGTCAGCCTCGACGAGGTGCGGGCCGCGCGGGAGCTGCTCGCCGGGATCACTCGCACCACCCCGCTGGAGCCTTCCCGCCCGCTCACCGCCGCGCTCGGTGGGCCGGCCTGGCTCAAGTGCGAGAACCTTCAGCGGGCCGGGTCCTACAAGGTGCGCGGCGCGTACGTGCGGATCTCTCGGCTGTCGGAGCGGGAGCGGGCCCGTGGGGTGGTCGCGGCGAGCGCCGGCAACCACGCCCAGGGGGTGGCGCTCGCCGCCGGCCTGGTCGGCACCCGGGCCACCGTCTTCATGCCGGTGAACGCGACGCTGCCGAAGGTGGCGGCCACCAAGGGGTACGGCGCCCAGGTCGAGCTGGTCGGGGCCACGGTGGACGAGTCCCTGGTCGCGGCGCAGACGTTCGCCGAACGCACCGGCGCGGTGTTGATCCACCCGTTCGATCATCCCGATGTGATCGCCGGGCAGGGCACGGTGGCGCTGGAGATCCTCGAACAGTGCCCCGAGGTGCGGACGATCGTCACCGGGGTCGGCGGCGGCGGGCTGGTCTCCGGCATCGCGGTGGTGGCCAAGGCGCTGCGCCCGGATGTGCGGGTGATCGGTGTGCAGGCGGCGGACGCGGCGGCCTTCCCGCCCTCGCTGCTGGCCGGTGAGCCGGTGCGGCTGCCGGCGTTCACCACGATCGCCGACGGCATCGCGGTGGGCCGCCCGGGGGATATCACCTTCGCTCACGTCAGCAAGCTCGTCGACGAGATCGTCACGGTGTCCGAGGAGGACATTTCCCGGGCGTTGCTGATGCTGTTGGAGCGCGGCAAGCAGGTGGTGGAACCGGCCGGCGCGGCGGGCGTGGCGGCCCTGCTGGCCGGTGCGGTCGAGGTGAGCACGCCGGTGGTGGCCGTGCTCTCCGGCGGCAACATCGACCCGCTGCTGATGCTCCGGGTGATCGAGCACGGCCTGGCCGCGGCCGGTCGCTACCTGCGGATCACCGTCCGGTGCTCGGACCGCCCGGGTCAGCTCGCCTCGCTGCTGCGCGAGATCGCCGAACAGCGGGCCAACGTGGTGGACGTGGAGCACCAGCGGGCCCATCCGCATCTGCGCCTCGGTGAGGTGGAGGTGGCGCTCTCGGTGGAGACCCGGGGCGTGGAGCACTCGGACACGCTGATCAGCGCGCTGCGGGCCGGCGGCTACCAGGTGACGATCACGCCGGAGGCGTGACACCCCGAGGGGCGTCACGCCTCCGGCGTGTCGTGAGTGGGCGGTGGGTCAGCCGGAGAACGGCTCGAAGCTGACCACTGTCACCTTGATGTCCGCGCCGCTGGGCGCGGTGTAGGTGCAGGTCTGCCCGGTCTTGCCGCCCAGGATCGCCCGGCCGAGCGCCGACTCTGGGCTGTAGACAGTGAGGTCGGTGGTCGAGGCGATCTCACGGGAGCCGAGCAGGAAGGTCTCTGTGTCGTCGGCGTCGTCGTCGAAGTAGATCGTCACGACCATCCCGGGCGCCACGGCGTCGACGGTCGGCGCCTCGCCGACCTGGGCGGTGCGGAGCAGCTCCTTGAGGTAAAGGATGCGCCCCTCGGCCTTGCCCTGCTCCTCACGGGCGGCGTGGTAACCGCCGTTCTCGCGCAGGTCGCCTTCCTCACGCCGGGCGTTGATCTCGGCCGCGATGATCGGTCGGTTGGCGATCAACTCGTCGAGCTCGCCCTTCAGGCGGTCGTACGCGTCCTGGGACAGCCAGGTGGCGGGCGCCTCGTTGCCATTGGACACAGGCGGTCCTCCTCGGTTGTGCGTGCTGGCTGACAGGTGAACCTCCAAGTTACCAGTGCCCTACGACAGCGAGTGTCGGCGATCACGTCCGGCGGGCCGTCCGGGGCCCGCCGGTCAGGGTGCTGGCGGTTCGCCTCAGCCAGGCGGCCGGCGGCCGGCGCTGGTCGCCTCAAGGCCGGTGGCCGGCGGTGGGTCTGGTCGGCCTCAGGCGGGTGGCCGGCAGCGGACCACTTCGCCGATGAAGGGCCGGGCGGTGGTGACGAGACGGTGCCGGAGGGTGACCTGGGTCTGTCCGGCGGCGGCCGTCACCGGCACCTCCTCGCGGGCCAGTTCGGCACCGGCGTGGTCGCGGGCCCGCAGCACGCACACCGCGGCACCACCCTCGGGAAGTCGCACCCGGAAGTCGACCACCACCTGGTTGTCGGTGATGTCGGAATAGGTGATCACCTGGGCGTCGTACGTGGGATCGCCGTACTGCTGGTAGAGCCGAGCGGAGATCACGGTGAGCGTCGCGACCGCGGCGAGCACCAGCAGCGCGGTCAGCACCGGCCGGCGGCGGCGCGGGGCGCGTCGGCGACCGTACCGGCCGGGCGGAAACACCGGCGCGCTGGTATTCCCGTCCGTGCCCGACGGAAGTGTGGCGTGCGTCTCGGTCACCGGCGGGTATCTCCCTGGCGTTGTTGTCGGCGGCATCGGCAAGAATGGCGGAGATCCGTCATTCCTGCCCGGCTCGGTCGCAGAACTGCTGCTGTCAAATATGACAGCCGGTGCGGGCCGGCACCGCGACGGGGGAGAAATCCAGCAGGTCAACGGTTGGCCCGGGGTGGGTCCGCCGGTGGGCAGAGACGAGGAGCGCCGACGTTGGCAGAGCAACTTCGACTCATGGCCGTCCACGCGCATCCCGACGACGAGTCGAGCAAGGGCGCCGCGACCACGGCGAAGTACGTCGCCGAGGGGGTGGACGTGCTGGTCGTGACATGCACCGGTGGCGAGCGCGGCAGCGTGCTCAACCCCAAACTCGACAGGTCCGACGTGTGGGCCAACATCGCCGAGATCCGCCGGGCCGAGATGGACGCCGCCCGAGCGATCCTCGGCATCGAGCAGGCGTGGTTGGGTTTCGTCGACTCCGGGCTGCCCGAGGGTGATCCGTTGCCTCCGCTGCCCGAGGGCTGCTTCGCCCTCCAGGACGTCGAGGTGGCCGCCGGCCCGCTGGTGCGCCTGATGCGCGAGTTCCGGCCGCACGTCGTCACCACGTACGACGAGGAGGGCGGCTACCCGCATCCGGATCACATCATGTGCCACAAGGTCAGCGTGGCGGCCTTCGAAGCCGCCGGCGACCCGGCCCGCTACCCGGAGCTGGGCGAGCCCTGGCAGCCGCTGAAGCTCTACTACGACATCGGGTTCTCCAAGGGCAAGATCCTGGCGCTGCACGAGGCGGTGCTGGCCAGCGGGGTCGAGTCGCCGTACGCCGAATGGCTGACCCGCTGGGAGGGCCGGCCGGACAAGGGGCCCCGGATCACCACCCGGGTCGAGTGCGCCGAATACTTCCCGGTCCGCGACGACGCGCTGCGGGCCCACGCGACCCAGGTCGACCCGGACGGCTTCTGGTTCCAGGTGCCGATGGAGCTGCAACAGCGCGCCTGGCCGACCGAGGATTACCAGCTGGCCCGGTCGCTGGTGGAGAGCCCGCTGCCCGAGTCCGACCTGTTCGCCGGGGTACGGGAGACGGCCCATGCCCGCTGACCCGGCGGGGGGCTACCCTGGTCGCACGCCCCCGTTCGGAGGAATCCCATGCTGACCGTCGCCCAGGTGCTCGCCCAGAACAACTTCGGGGACACCCGTACCGGTGGCCTGGCCGGGCCGATGGGTCTCTTCCTCATCCTGGTCCTGGGCACCGCCACCGTGCTGTTGATCCGCAACATGAACGCCCGGCTGCGTCGACTGCCCGACCGGTTCCCCACCGAGGAGTCCGCCGCCGAACCGCACAGGCTGGAGCAGACGGTCGGTGATCCGACAGATGGGACCGAGCCTGTGGATTCATCCGGAGACCGTGCCAAGGGGTTCCAGCAGGGTCGCGACGCCTGATCGGGGCATGATTCACGTCTAACCGGATGGTCGACCCCTGTTGCGACCATCTGGTTTGGCTTAGCCTTCCGCCGGGGGGACCAGAAGTCCCCAGCCAGTGCGCGGAAGGGGGCGCCGGATGACCATCACACTCGTGTCCGTCCGTCGCCTGTCGCGTACCCGGTCGGCGGGAGGGGGTCGGTGACCTCCGGCAGGGCCGGTCCTTCCCTCGACCGACCCGCCAGCCGCGCTACCCCGGTCATGCTCCACCTGCTCACCGCCGCCGTGGTCGGCACCGCGCTCGTCGCCGCCGTGGTGGGGATGAGCATGCCGGTACGGCTGCCGGCCGACGACCCGCTCGGTGGGGTCCTCCGGTTCGGCATCGCGATCACCGTGTTCGCCCTGTCTCAGCTGGCCCGGTTGCGGTTCCGGGCGGCAGCCGGGGTGATCAACATAACCTGGGCCGAAGCCGCCCTCATCATCTGCCTCCACCTCGTTCCACCGGGTTGGCTGCCGGCGGCCGCGCTGATCGGCGTCACACTGGCCTGGACAGTGCTGTCGATGGTGGACGACGGCAGGGCCACCTGGGACGTCGTACGGATCGCCGGCACGCAGACCGCCGCCGTGGCCCTCGCCGTGTCGGTGGCCACCGCACTGGGCCAGCCGTGGCTGGCCGCGCCGACGCCGGCGCTGGTGCTCGCGGTCACCGCCGGTGCCGTCACGCACCTGCTCGCCAGTACCTGGTTGGGCGGAGTCATGCTGGCGCTGCGGCACGGCATGCCGATCGGGCGCCCGCTGCTCGCGGCGCTGCGCGGCAAGGTGTTGATGTTCGTCGGCAACGTGGTGGCCGGTGTGCTCGTGGTCGCGCTCATCGAGATCGACCCGCGCTGGCTGTTGCTGCTGCCCGCCCCGCTGTGGCTGCTTCAGCAGACCTACCGGCAGCGGCTGCGCGACGACCGTGAGCGGCGTACCTGGCGGTTGTTCGCCGAGGCGACGGCGGCGCTCAACCAGCTCGACGAGCGTGGGGTGGCCGCCGCGGGTGTCACAGGTGCCCTGGCGCTGTTCGAGGCGGAGACCGTCGACGTGGAGGTGACGCGCGGCGACGGGCGGTGGCGCCGTTACCGGGGCGACCCGGGCGGTCAGGTGGTCGATCGGGAGATCGGGCCACCGGGCAACGGCGACCCCCGGCCGGAGGAGTTGGTCCGCGACCTCTCCGTGGGCGAGAGCCGGGTCGGGCGGTTGCGGGTTCGGTTCCCCGGCACGGGTCCGCCCAGCGACCGGGAACGGGACGTCTTCGCCGCCTTCGCCGACGCCCTGGCCGCCGCGCTGGACGACGCGGCGACGCACCGGGAGCTGCGGTTGGTGACCGCGCGCTCGTCGTACGAGGCGGTCCACGACTCGCTCACCGGCCTGGCCAACCGGGCGGCCATGCTCAGCCGGGGTGACCAGGCGCTACGGCAGTTGGCCCACGGCCAACCGGTCGCGCTGCTGCTGCTCGACGTGGACCAGTTCAAAGAGGTGAACGACACCCTGGGGCATGCGGCCGGCGACCAACTGTTGCGGCTGACCGCCAGCCGGCTCGACACGCTCACCCGTTCCGGTGATCTGTTGGCCCGGCTCGGTGGTGACGAGTTCGCGCTGCTGTTGACCTCGGTCCCGGTGGTCGCGGACCGGGCCGCCCCGATGGCGTACGCGCTGCGGCAGGCCCGGGACATCGCCGAGCGGCTGGCCGCGCCGGCCGAGGTGGCCGGGGTACGGATGTGCATCGAGGTCTCCGTCGGCGTGGTGGTCGCGGCGGCCGGCACCGCCGATCTGACCGAGCTGCTGCGCCGGGCCGACGTGGCCATGTACCAGGCCAAGGCGAGTGGCGGCAGTGTCGCCGCGTACGACAGCGCCCGGGACGCGGCAAGCACCGACCAGTTGGCGCTGCTCGCCGAGTTGCGTGAGGCGTTGCAGGTCGACGACCAACTGGTGCTGGTGTTGCAGCCGGCCGTCGACCTGACCACCGGTGCGCCGACCGGCGTGGAGGCGTTGATCCGCTGGCGGCACCCGCGGCGGGGGCTGCTCGGGCCGGCCGACTTCATCCGGCCGATCGAGAACAGCGATCAGCTCGGCGCCTTCACCCGGTACGTGCTGGACAAGGCGCTCGCGGTCGCCGCCGGTTGGGCCCGGGAAGGGCTGGACATCCCCATCTCGGTGAACCTCTCCGCCCGCAGCCTGCTGGATCACCGCCTGCCCGGCGAGATCGCCGAGGCGCTGCGCCGGCACCAGGTGCCGGCCGACCGGCTGGTGCTGGAGATCACCGAGACCGTGGTGATGAGTGAGCTGGAGGTCATCGACCAGGTGCTCCTCGCGTTGCGGTCGATGGGCGTGCAGCTGGCGGTGGACGACTTCGGCACCGGCTTCTCGTCGCTGGCCTTCCTCACCCGGATCACCGTGGACGAGTTGAAGGTGGACAGGTCCTTCGTACTCCAGATGGGGGACTCGCGGGAGGCGGCGGCGATCGTGCGTTACACCGTGGGGATGGCCCACGAGCTGGGGCTACGGGTGGTGGCCGAGGGCGTGGAGACCGCCGCGCAACGCTCGGCTCTGGCCGAGCTGGGCTGCACCTCAGCCCAGGGCTACCACTTCTACAAGCCGATACCGGCCGACAAGATCTCCGCTGTCCTCAACGCCCTCTCCCGCGAGACCCCCAACAACGTCCGCTCGCTACGCGCCGACGACGCCTCCTAGCCACCGACACTCCTCCGGCGGTCGACCGCCGGGCTGGATATGGTCGTCGGGTGAACCGACTCGCGGACGCCACCAGCCCCTACCTGCTTCAGCACGCCGACAACCCGGTGGACTGGTGGCCCTGGTGCGACGAGGCGTTCGCCGAGGCGAAACGGCGGGACGTACCGGTGCTCATCTCGGTCGGTTACTCCGCGTGTCACTGGTGTCATGTGATGGCGCACGAGTCGTTCGAGGACGAGACCGTCGGCAAGCTGCTCAACGAGGGCTTCGTGTCGATCAAAGTGGATCGTGAGGAGCGGCCCGACGTCGACGCCGTCTACATGACCGCCACCCAGGCGATGACCGGCCAGGGCGGTTGGCCGATGACGGTCTTCGCCACGCCGGACGGCACCCCGTTCTTCTGCGGCACCTACTTTCCCCGCCCGAACTTCCTCCGGCTGCTCGAATCGGTGGGCACCGCGTGGCGGGAGCAGCGCGACGCCGTACTGCGCCAGGGCGCCGCGGTGGTCGAGGCGATCGGCGGCGCCCAGGCCGTCGGCGGACCCACCGCCCCGCTCACCGCCGACCTGCTCGACGCCGCCGCCGACCAGCTGGCCAGCGAGTACGACGAGACGAACGGTGGCTTCGGCGGGGCACCCAAGTTTCCGCCGCACATGAACCTGCTCTTCCTGCTGCGGCACCACCAGCGCACCGGCTCAGCCCGCAGCCTGGAGATCGTCCGGCACACCTGCGAGGCGATGGCCCGCGGCGGCATCCACGACCAGCTTGCCGGGGGATTCGCCCGCTACTCGGTGGACGGGCACTGGACGGTGCCGCACTTCGAGAAGATGCTCTACGACAACGCGCTGCTGCTGCGGGTCTACACCCAGCTCTGGCGGCTCACCGGCGACGCCCTGGCGCTGCGGGTGGCCCGGGACATCGCCCGGTTCCTCGCCGACGAGCTGCACCGGCCCGGCCAGGGCTTCGCCTCCGCCCTCGACGCCGACACCGAGGGCGTGGAGGGCCTCACCTACGCCTGGACCCCGGCCCAGCTGATCGAGACGCTGGGCGAGGAGGACGGCCGCTGGGCCGCCGACCTGTTCGGCGTGACCGAGGCCGGCACCTTTGAACACGGCATGAGCGTGCTGAAGCTGGCCCGTGACGTCGACGACGCCGCCCCGGAGGTACGCGGCCGCTGGCAGGACGTGGTCCGGCGGCTGCTCACCGCCCGCGACACCCGCCCCCAGCCGGCCCGCGACGACAAGGTGGTGGCCGCCTGGAACGGGCTGGCCGTCACCGCGCTCGCCGAGTTCGTCCGGCTCGTCGAGACCTCCGGCCGGCTCGGTGACGAAGGCGAGGCCAACCTGCTGGAAGGGGTGGTGATCGTCGCCGACGGCGCGCTCCGGCAGACCGCCGAGCACCTGGCCCGGGTGCACGTCGTCGACGGGCGGCTGCGGCGTGCCTCCCGGGACGGCCGGGTCGGTGAGCCGGCCGGGGTGCTGGAGGACTACGGCTGCGTGGCCGAGGCGTTCTGCGCCATGCACCAGCTCACCGGCGAGGGGCGGTGGCTGGAGTTGGCCGGGCAACTGCTCGACGCCGCGCTGGCCCACTTCGCCGCGCCCGGTGGGGCGTTCTACGACACCGCCGACGACGCCGAGCAGCTGGTCACCCGGCCGGCCGACCCGACCGACAACGCCACCCCGTCCGGCCGCTCCGCGATAGCCGCCGCCCTTGTCGCGTACGCGGCGCTGACCGGGGAGAACCACTACCGGGAGGCCGCCGAGGCGGCGCTGGCCACCGTCGCGCCGATCGTCGGGCGGCACGCCCGGTTCACCGGGTACGCGGCGACCGTGGGTGAGGCGTTGCTCTCCGGCCCGTACGAAATCGCTGTTGTCACGTCGGATCCGGCAAACGATCCGCTGGTCGCGGCGGCGTACCGGCACGCCCCACCCGGCGCGGTGATCGTGGCGGGTAACCCGGACCAGCCCGGGGTGCCGCTGCTGGCCGACCGCCCGCTGCTCGACGGGCGGCCCGCCGCGTACGTCTGCCGGGGCTTCGTCTGCCAGCGGCCGGTCACCGGCGTCGAGGACCTGGTGGCGCAGCTGGGCTGAGCCGGATCCGCCGGAGGTCGCCCCGGCGGACCCCGCTAGGCTGGCGCCGCTATGGATTCCCGTACCGGTCTGCCGGTGGTCGGCATGGTGGGCGGCGGCCAGTTGGCCCGGATGACCCACCAGGCCGCGATCTCCCTCGGCCAGTCGCTGCGTGTGCTCGCGCTCACCCCGGACGACGGGGCGGCCCTGGTCGCCGCCGACGTCCAGTACGGCGACCACACCGATCTTGCCGCCCTGCGTACCTTCGCCAAGGGATGTGACGTGGTCACCTTCGACCACGAGCATGTCCCGACCGAGCACATCCGTGCGCTCACCGGTGAGGGGGTGAAGCTCTTCCCGCCGGCCGACGCGCTGCTGCACGCCCAGGACAAGCAGGTGATGCGGGAGCGGCTCGGCACGCTCGGCGCACCCAACCCGGCGTGGCGTCCCGTCGCCTCCCCGGCCGACCTGGTGGCGTTCGGCGACGAGGTCGGCTGGCCGGTGATGCTCAAGGCGGCCCGCGGCGGGTACGACGGCCGGGGTGTCTGGCCGGTGACCGACGCCGCAGCCGCCACCGACCTGGCGGCGACCCTGCTCGCCGGTGGCACGAAACTCATCGTCGAGAAGCGGGTGGCGCTGCGCCGGGAACTCGCCGTGCAGGTGGCCCGTTCGCCCTTCGGCCAGGTCGCCGTCTATCCCGTGGTGGAGACGGTGCAGCAGGACGGGATCTGCGTCGAGGTGCTGGCACCCGCTCCCGACCTGCCGGAGGAGTTGGCGGTCGCCGCCCAGCAGCTCGCCATCGACCTGGCCACCGCCCTCGGGGTGGTGGGGCTGCTCGCGGTGGAGCTGTTCGAGGTGGCCGACCCGACCGCGCCCGGCGGCAGCCGCATCGTGGTCAACGAACTGGCGATGCGTCCACACAACTCCGGGCACTGGACCATCGAAGGCTCCCGCACCTCACAGTTCGAGCAGCACCTGCGGGCGGTGCTCGACTACCCGATGGGCGACACCTCGCTCACCGCGCCGGTGGTGGTGATGGCGAACGTGCTCGGCGGTGAGCCCGGTGGCATGCCTGTCGACGAGCGGCTGCACCACCTCTTCGCCGCCGAACCCACCGCCCGGGTGCACCTGTACGGCAAGCAGGTACGCCCCGGCCGCAAGATCGGGCACGTCACGGTGCTCGGTGCCGACCTGGCCGACGTACGCGCCCGCGCCGCCCGGGCCGCCCGCTGGCTCTGGGACGGCACCGGTGACTGACCGTCAGGCGTCGAGACTCGTGGACCCGGCCGTTGCGAACGAAGGGGAGATCGGTGTGAGCACCGTTGGCATCATCATGGGCAGCGACTCGGACTGGCCGACCATGAAGGCCGCCGCCGAGGTGCTGACCGAGTTCGAGGTGCCGTACGAGGTCGAGGTGGTCTCGGCACACCGCACCCCGGTCAAGATGATCGACTACGGCCGGGCCGCCGCTGGGCGGGGCCTCAAGGTGATCATTGCGGGCGCGGGCGGTGCCGCCGCGCTGCCCGGCATGGTCGCCTCGGTCACCCCGCTACCGGTGATCGGCGTGCCGGTGCCGCTGAAGCACCTCGACGGCATGGATTCGCTGCTCTCCATCGTGCAGATGCCGGCGGGCGTGCCGGTGGCCACCGTGTCGATCGGCAACGCCCGCAACGCCGGGCTGCTCGCCGTCCGGATCCTGGGCGTGTCGGACCCGGCCCTGCTCGACCGGATGTCCGCCTACCAGGCCGACCTCGAACAACTGGTAGCCGAAAAAGACGCCGCCCTCCGCGCCTCACTGTAAGCAGGGTTTGTAAGGAGGGGCCCCCTGTTAACGCCTCAGGTAGAGGAAGGGCCCCCTATTAACACTTCTCCGCCCCACCGGCTCACGAGCCCCTGCGGTATCTGCCGGGGGCCGTCCCGTACTGCCGTTTGAAAGCGCTGGCGAAGGCGAACTCGGAGGCGTAGCCGACTCGTCGCGCGATGGCGCTCAGCGGCGTATCGGATTGGCGCAGCAGCCGGGCGGCGGTGGTCATCCGCCACCAGGTCAAGTAGGTCAGTGGCGGCTGGCCGAGCAGCGTGCTGAAACGCCGGGCGAACGGTGCTCGGGACAGCCCCGCCTCGGCGGCGAGGGTCGCGACGGTCCACGGCCGGGCCGGGTCGCGGTGGATGGCCTGCAGCGCCGCCGCGGTAGCCGGATCGTTGAGGGCCGCTGCCCAGCCGGTGCTGACGGTCCCTCGCTCGGGGTTCCGGTCGAGGCAGGTACGCAGGATGTGCAGCAGCAGGGTGTCGAGCAGCGCCGGAATGATGGCGTCGGTACCGAGGCGGGGACGTTCCAGTTCGGTGGCGAGCAGGTGCACGGTGGCCCGTAGTTCGGGGTGCCGCCCGAGGTGGGCAGGGAGATGGATGACCTCGGGCAGGTCATTGAGCAGCGGATGGGCGTGGGCCGGATCGAGTTGGTACGCACCGCACAGGGTGACCGTGACGGGGCTGTCGGTGTCGACGGAAGCGCCGACGATGTCGGCGGCGTAGCGCGGTAACCGCGGGTCGTTCGGGTCGCAGGCGGGCGCGGTGGCTGGGGTGGAGGGGTGGTCGGCAAGCGTGTGCCCCCGACCGTGAGGCCGGAACACGATGTCCCCGGCGGCGAGCGGCACCGGGCCGGTGTCCGGGGCGATGAGCCAGCACGGCCCCTGCAGGACTATCTGGAAACCGGCGGAGCCGGGTACGGGCGCGAACCGCTGCGCCCACGGGGCGTGCCACACGATCCGCGCGGAGCGCGGCTGTCCGGCCCGCATGAACGTGATCACGTCGCTGAGTACGTCCACTCGGTCAGAGTATCGCTGTGGAGACGAACACGTATGGATCGAGGACTCCAGAACATGGATCGTCTTCGGCCATCGCCATAGGTTCGAGCTGTGCGAGCTATCCGAATTCACCAGTACGGTGCCGCCTCGGTCATCCAGGAGGAAGACGTGTCGCGCCCGGTGCCGGGCCGCGGTGACGTACTGATCCAGGTCGCCGCGACCTCGTTCAACCCATCCGACGTCGGACTGCGCCGTGGGCTGCTGCGCTCCGTCGTCCCGCTGGATCTGCCGTACACCCTCGGCGGGGACGTCGCCGGCACGATCGTCGAAGTCGGCGACAGCGTGCACACCTTCGCCGTGGGCGACCGGGTCATCGGACGGCTCGACACGGGCGGTGCCGCGGCTGAGTACGTCACCGCCGCGGCCGACACCGTTGTCACGGCACCCACCGCTGTTTCCCTCCCGTACGCTGCCGCCATCCCCATCGCCGGTGTCACCGCCTGGCAGGCGGTGTTTGAGCACGCGGGCGTCAAGGCTGGGCAACGGGTGCTGGTCAACGGGGCGGGCGGTGGTGTCGGCGGGTTCGCGGTCCAACTCGCCAAGCACGCCGGGGCGCACGTCATCGCCACGGCCAGCCGGCGCAGTGCCGACGTGGTCCGCCAGCTCGGAGCCGACAAGATCGTCGACTACCGCGTCACGCCCCTGGGGGAGGCGCTCGACGGCCCGGTCGACGTGATCCTCAACTTCGTGGTGGTCGGCGTGCGGCAGGCCGCGACACTGATGTCGCTGGTGCGGCCAGGTGGCATCGTCGTGTCCGCCACCGTCGCGTTGCAGGCGCCGACCGGATCGGCTGTGACGGCAGTACGTTTCGTGGCCCGCAACGACACCAGCCACCTCGCCGCCCTTGTCAAGCTCGTCGACGCCGGGGCTGTTCGGCTCGACATCGCCGCGTCACGTCCGCTCGCCGACCTGGCCTCGGTGCACCGTGAGGCCGAGTCCGGTCACCTCCGGGGTAAGACGATCCTCGTTCCGTAACTGAAACGGGTGCTGGCCGGCACCCTTTCCGGGTGCCGGCCAGCAGTTCACGCGTGGTCAGTTGTTCCAGTGCTGGGTGACTAGGTCGGCGGCCTGCTGTTCCCACTGGGCGTAGTGGTCGGGGTAGGCCGAGACCTGCACGGTCTGCGCGGCCTGGGTCAGTGGCATGTCCTGCCAGCCGTCGACCTGCTTCAAACCCTTCAGGAACGCGGTGGTGGAGTACTCGGGGTCGGTGATCTGCTCCACCGTGCCCCAGCCGCTGGACGGACGCTGCTGGAACAGGCCCTGCGAGTCGTGGTCGTTGCGGTCACCCAGGTGACCCAGGTTCTCCAGCTTCGACTCCTGCAACGCGGTGGCGATGGAGACGACCGCGGCGCGCTCGTCCATGCCGGCCTTCTTCGTGGCGGCGATGATCGCCTTGACGTTGGCGGTCTGCTCGGCGTCCAGATCGATACGCGACTGCTCGCCCTGCACACCATGCGGGACCAGCCTGCTGGTGTCCGGCTTGTCGGCCTGCACCGCCGCCACCGACTTACCCGCGCCCAGCGCGGCACCATCGACCTGCGCGGCGACCGGACCGGCGAACATGCCACCGGCGAAAGCCAGACCAGCAACACCCAACACGCTCTTACGCAGCATCGTGTTCATGACAAAGCTCCATTCGGGGGTTGGCGCACACGAACCCGACACGGGGGGGTCGGATCGCACACGCAAGCACCGTCCGGCGCTCAAAGAATCAGGGGAAGTCTCTCCGGCACGCGGGCCACGGGCCTCTTCACGCCGCCGGGACCATGTGTAACGACCACCGGCCCACCATCATTCCGGGCCGCACCCGCTCACCTCGACGAGACGTCCTGCTGCGGTCGTTCAGAGATGTCCAACGCCCCCGACCCGCCCACCATTCCGCCCCCAGGATGCCGCCGGTCACCGGCCGATCCGACAGGCCAGCACAGCATCCGACAAACCTCGGAACCGCCTCCGGGGAAAACGGACAGCCGACACATCTGGGCAGACCTCACGCCCCACGGGGGTTGGCCCGCCGTGCCCGGCGGAGGGATCAAGCCTGACCGCCCGGAGCCGGGCACGGCGGGCCACACCCCTCAAGCGCGCCCAGCCACCCGAGCGGCGGTGGCGCACACAATCCGAGATCAGGCCGCTGGCCAGTCCTGCGACGCCAGACGCGGCGAGACCGCCCCCGGAGGGGCGGCCTCGAGCCAGGAGAGGAATCCGGTGACGGTGGAACGCGCCATGGCGATCTCGACCGGAGCATGTCGGCTGGTACAGCGGAGGATGATCCAGTCGGCCGGCATGGACATTCGCTCCTGCCCCTCGGGCAGTCGCCGTCGTTCCACGGTCAGCTTGTCTCGAGTCAACACCCGCTTGGGGCGTACCGCGAAACTGAACATCCGGTACCACCGGAGTTCATCGCCGACGAACCGGCCGAAACCGGGTGACCAGCCCCGACCATCCAGCATCGTGGTGGTCCGGACGCTGAGCCGGATGATGCCCCCGCTACGTGTGACAACGGCCCGCCGGATGAAGAGGAACAGAATCGCGCCGAAGACCACGGCGAAGCCGATTCCGATCCCTTCGACGATCTCCATCGGCGGGTCGGCTCAGTTGCCCTGGGCGGCGGAGGTCGGGTTCGCGCTCTCGGCCAGTACGGTGACGCCCCGGTCGCTCACCGAGAGGAAACCGCCGGCCACCTCGTACGCGACCTGCTCGCCACCGGGAAGCTTGATGCGCACCTGGCCGGGCTCGGCGAGTTGGCCGAGCAGAGGCGCGTGCCCGGGCAGCACACCCAGCTCACCCTCGGTCGTCCGGGCGGTGACCATCTCGGCCTTGCCGGACCAGACCTTTTCCTCGACGGCCACGAGCTGGACGTTAAGCTGCTCTGCCACGCTGTCTCCTTGCTGAGGCGGCGGATTGGGAGAATTCTAGTCGCGACGCTGCCCTGCTCATCATGCGGGTGCCGAGACCTGCGCCACGATCACCCCTTGTTCACCAGCTTGGGATTCTCCAGCAGGAACGGATCCAGCAGGTTGCGCTCCAGAGCCACGAAGAAGTCCTCCACCTCGGGCTCGAACCGCTCGCCCCGGTACTTCCCGTTCTCGAAGAGGCCACCACCCGGCAGCTTGATCATCTGAATGTTGCCGGGACGGATGTCCTTGAGCGCGAGACCGAAGTCGACAACGCTGTGCCCGCGACCGCTGAAGATCAGCGACTCGCCGGCGGCCCGCAGCACCCGGTCCAGCTTCACCGGGTTGGTCACCACGTCGGCGCTGAACGCCTGGCCGGCCATCGCCTTGACGAACTGCTGCTGGTGCCGCTGCCGGCCGTAGTCGCCGTCGGGCACACCGTTCTTCGGGTACCGCTGGCGGACGTAGTCAAGCGCCTGCCACCCGCTGAGGTGCTGCTTGCCCTTCTTGTAGACCGCCTGCGGCCCGATGTAGCCCTCACCGTACGGGTTGCCCTTGCGGTGCGTGCCGTCCGGCTCGCGGTGCTCGGAGCGGACCTCCCGCTCGATGTTCATCGTGACGCCGCCCATCGCGTCGACGATCTTTTTGAAGCCGGAGAAGTTGATGATCGCGCCGGCGTCGAACCGTTCGATCCCGGTGACCCGCTGCGCAGTCAGGGCGAGCAGCTCGAAGCCGCGTGCCGCGTCCGGCTTCTCCCCAGCCACCCGGCTGCCGAACGACATCGCGTCGTTCAGCTTGCTCGTGGTGCCGTTGAAGTCCGCCTTCTTGAACGGCGGGATCTCGACGTAGAGGTCACGCGGCAGCGAGAAGAGGTACGCCCGGTCGAGTTCCTCGGGCACGTGCAGCACCATGATCGCGTCGGCCAGGGGCGGGGTGTCGTCGTCGCGGGGGTCGATGCCGACCAGCAGGATGTTCAGCGGCCCCTTGATGTCGCTCTTGCGCTCGGCGGCACCGGCGGCCTGGTCGCCGAAGAGATCCGCCTTGCCGACCGCGCCTTCGTAGCGCGCCATCAGCGCCTCGGCACCAACCAGCGAGGTGCCGCTGAGCATCATCAGGATGACGCCGAAGATGGTGCAGAGCTGCGCCCAGCGCGGCACGCCCCGCCACACCGACGGTTTGCCTCCGCGCTTGCCGCGCTTACCACCCCTGCCGGGCTTACCCACGTGCGTCTCCATTCGTCGCGCCCCCCGCCATAGATACGGGCGCGCGTAGCCGAAAGGTTGAAACTCCTCGCATTCACTCGCGAAGAGCGTGGCTAGACGGTATCTCGCCAGCGGCGGGATCGCCGAGCACCGAAACTCCGGCGGGTGATGGTACGTCGCCAAGATGAACAGAAGGCCGCCCCGGGGTTACCGGGACGGCCTTCTGGTTGCTGCTGGACGAAGGATCAGCCCTTCATCAGCTCGGCGGCCTTCTTCTCCAGGTCGTCGAGCCCACCGCACATGAAGAACGCCTGCTCGGGGAAGTGGTCGTACTCCCCCTCGCTGATCTTCCGGAACGCCTCGATGGTCTCCTTGATCGGGACCGTCGAACCCGGCACACCGGTGAACTGCTCCGCCGCGTAGGTGTTCTGCGACAGGAAGCGCTCGATCCGCCGGGCCCGCTGGACCGTGATCTTGTCTTCCTCGGAGAGCTCCTCGATGCCGAGGATGGCGATGATGTCCTGAAGATCCTTGTAGCGCTGGAGGATCCGCTTGACCTCGCTGGCCACCTGGAAGTGCTCCGGGCCGACGAACTCCGGGGCCAGGATCCGCGACGAGGACGCCAGCGGGTCCACCGCCGGGTAGATGCCCTTGTCGGAGATGGACCGCTCCAGGTTGGTGGTGGCGTCCAGGTGGGCGAAGGTGGTGGCCGGAGCGGGGTCGGTGTAGTCGTCCGCCGGCACGTAGATCGCCTGCATCGAGGTGATGGCCTGGCCCTTGACGGACGTGATCCGCTCCTGGAGCTCACCCATCTCGTCGGCGAGCGTCGGCTGATAACCCACCGCGCTCGGCATCCGGCCGAGCAGGGTGGAGACCTCGGAGCCGGCCTGGGTGAAGCGGAAGATGTTGTCGATGAAGAGCAGCACCTCCTGCTTCTTCACGTCGCGGAAGTACTCCGCCATGGTCAGCGCGGAGAGCGCGACGCGCAGCCGGGTGCCCGGCGGCTCGTCCATCTGGCCGTAGACCAGCGCGGTCTTGTCGATGACGCCGGAGTCGGTCATCTCGTGGATGAGGTCGTTGCCCTCGCGGGTGCGCTCACCCACGCCGGCGAAGACCGAGGTACCACCGAAGTTCCGGGCCACCCGGGTGATCATCTCCTGGATGAGCACCGTCTTGCCCACGCCGGCACCGCCGAACAGGCCGATCTTGCCGCCCTTGACGTACGGGGCGAGCAGGTCGATGACCTTGATGCCGGTCTCCAGCATCTCGGTCTTCGGCTCCAGGTCCGCGAAGGCCGGGGCCTTGCGGTGGATGCCCCAGTGGTCGTCGGCCTGGATGGTCTCGCCCTCGGTGAGGTTGAGGCACTCGCCGATCGCGTTGAACACATGGCCCTTGACCGCGTCGCCGACCGGCACCCGGATCGGGAAACCGGTGTCGCGCACCTCGGTGCCACGGACCAGACCGTCGGTGGGCTGCATCGAGATCGCGCGGACCAGGTTGTCACCCAGGTGCTGGGCGACCTCCAGGGTCAGCGTCTTCTCGCCGCCGGAGAGGGTCACGTCCACGTGCAGGGCGTTGAACAGGTCCGGCATGGCGTCGCGCGGGAACTCGGCGTCGACGACCGGGCCGATGACCCGGACCACGCGACCCGTGGCCGTCTTGGTCTCAACTGCGGATACAGTCATCACACTTCACTTCCCGACGCGGCCAGCGCGTTAGCGCCGCCGACGATCTCACTGATCTCCTGGGTGATCCCGGCCTGGCGGGCCGAGTTCATCTCACGCGTGTACTTGTCGATCATCTCTTCGGCGTTGTCGGTGGCCGCCTTCATCGCCCGCCGACGGGCCGCCGACTCGCTCGCCGCCGACTCCAGCAACGCCGCGTAGATCCGCGTGTTGATGTACTTCGGCAGCAGCGCGTCGAGCAGCGCCTCCGGATCGGGCTCGAAGTCGTAGTCCGGCAGGGCGCCGGGTGCCGCCTCCGACCGGGGCCGCTCCTCGACCTGCAACGGACCGATGATCCGGGTGACCGGGTTCTGGGTCATCAACGACTTGAACTCGGTGTAGACGATGTGCAACTCGTCCACCCCGCGCACGCCGTCCGCCCCCGGACCGCCGTCCTCGTCGTCCGCGCCGGCGACAAACGCCTTGATCAGCGTCTCGCCGACCTCACGGGCGTCGGTGAACGACGGCTGCTCGGAGAAGCCGGTCCAGCTGGCCTCGATCGGCCGGTTACGGAAGCGGTAGAACGACACTCCCTTGCGGCCGATGACGTAGAGCACCGGCTCCTTGCCATCGGCCTGCAACCGGGCGATAAGCGACTCCGCCGTACGGATGGCGTTGGAGCTGTAACCGCCGGCCAGACCCCGGTCGGCGGTTACCAGCAGCACGCCCGCCCGCCGCACCCGCTCGCGCGGGGTGAGCATCGGGTGGTCGATCCGCGCGTTGGAGGCCAGCGCCGTGAGCACGCCGGTGATGGCTCGGGCATACGGCAGGGACGCCTCCACCCGGGCCTGGGACTTGGCGATCCGGCTCGTCGCCACGAGCTCCATCGCCTTGGTGATCTTCTTCATCCCCTTCGCCGAGCGAATGCGTTGACGAAGAACACGTACCTGCGCCGCCATGACCCGACCCTACTGCTTCTGGGCCGGGGCACCGCCGCTGTAGCGGGTGACCGTCTCGTGCTCGGACTCGCCCTCCAGCGGCTCCGCCGGCGCCTCGTTGATCGAACGCTCGTCCTCGCGGCCCAGGAAGCTCTGCTTGAACTCGGTGACGGCCGCGTCGAGGGCGGCGATGATCTCGTCGTCCCACTTGTTGTCGGCGATCGCCTGGAGCGTGGCGCTGTGCTTACGCCGCAGGTGCTCCAGGAACTGGGTCTCGAAGCGCCGCACGTCGCCGACCGGGACGTCGTCCAGCTTGCCCTCGGTGCCGGTCCAGACCGACACGACCTCGTCCTGCACCGGGTACGGCGAGTAGTTCGCCTGCTTGAGCAGCTCGACCAGGCGGTAACCGCGGTCCAGCTGCGACCGGGAGGCCTTGTCCAGGTCGGAGGCGAAGGCGGCGAACGCCTCCAGCTCGCGGAACTGGGCCAGGTTCAGCCGCAGCGACCCGGAGACCTTCTTCATCGGCTTCATCTGCGCGGCGCCACCGACCCGGGAGACCGAGGTACCGACGTTGATGGCCGGCCGGACGCCCTGGTTGAACAGGTCGGTCTCCAGGAAGATCTGGCCGTCGGTGATCGAGATGACGTTGGTCGGGATGAAGGCCGAGATGTCGTTGGCCTTCGTCTCGATGATCGGCAGGCCGGTCATCGAGCCGCCGCCCAGCTCGTCGGAGAGCTTCGCGCAGCGCTCCAGCAGCCGGGAGTGCAGGTAGAAGACGTCACCCGGGTACGCCTCACGGCCCGGCGGGCGACGCAGCAGCAGCGACACGGCGCGGTACGCCTCGGCCTGCTTGCTCAGGTCGTCGAAGACGATCAGGACGTGCTTGCCGCCGTACATCCAGTGCTGCCCGATGGACGAGCCGGTGTAGGGGGCGAGGTACTTGAAGCCCGCCGGGTCCGAGGCCGGGGAGGCGACGATGGTGGTGTACTCCATCGCGCCCGCCTCCTCCAGCTGGCCCTTGATGGAGGCGATGGTGGAGGCCTTCTGGCCGATGGCGACGTAGATGCAGCGGACCTGCTTCTTCGGGTCGCCGGAGGCCCAGTTCTCGCGCTGGTTCAGGATGGCGTCCAGGGCGACGGTGGTCTTGCCCGTCTTCCGGTCACCGATGATCAGCTGCCGCTGGCCCCGACCGATCGGGGTCATCGCGTCGATGGCCTTGATGCCGGTCTGCAGCGGCTCGAAGACGGACTGCCGGGCCATCACGTTCGGAGCCTGGAGCTCCAGCTCGCGGTAACCCTCGTCGGCGATCTCACCGAGGCCGTCGATCGGCTGGCCGAGCGCGTCGACCACGCGGCCGAGGAAGCCGTCACCGACCGGCACCGAGAGCACCCGGCCGGTGCGCTTGACCCGCTGCCCCTCCTCCAGCCCGGAGTAGTCGCCGAGAACGACGACACCGATCTCCCGGACGTCGAGGTTCAGTGCCACGCCGAGCGTGCCGTCCTCGAACTCCAGCAGCTCGTTGGTCATGGTCGAGGGCAGGCCCTCGACGTGGGCGATGCCGTCGCCGGTGTCGGCGACGGTGCCGACCTCCTCACGGGAGACGTCGGGCGAGTAGGAGGAGACGTAGCGCTCGAGTGCGCCGCGGATCTCCTCCGTCGAGATGGTCAGCTCGGCCATCCTCTGCTTCCTTAAGTATCAGGGGCCCGGGATACCTAGTACCGACCGGTCCTCGGGTCGACTGTCGTTTCCGGGCGCTTCGCGGGGTGCTGGTCAGCGCTTCGCGAGCGCGTTACGGGTCTCGTTGAGGCGGCGCAGGATCGTCCCGTCGTACAGGTCCGAACCCACCCGGACGCTCGCTCCGCCGAGGATCGTCGGGTCAACCGTAAGCTTCACGGCGACCGCCCGACCGTAGATGGCCGAGAGCTGGTCACTCAGCCGGCGCTCCTCGTCCTCGCTGAGCGGTGCCGCGACCGTCACGTACGCGACCTGCCGGTCACGCCGCTCGGCCGCCAACTCCACCAGGCGAGACAGCGCGGCGGAGAACGTCCGACCGCCGAAGCCGGCCAGGGCCGCCTCGATCAGTCGCACCGTCGCCGGCCGGGCCTTGCCCGTCAGGAGCATCCCGACCAGCTCGGCCCGCTGCGCCACCGGCGCGTTCGGGTCGGACAGGGCGTTGGAGAGCTGCGGGTCCGCGGCGACCACCTGGCCGAAGCGGAACAGCTCGTCCTCCACCTCGCTCAGCTCACCGGCGCGGTCCGCGCTGCCGAGCAGCGCCTGCACGCCGAGGCGCTCGGCACCGTCGAGCAGCTCCGACGGTGCCGACCAGCGGCCGGCGACAAGCGTGCCGAGCAGGTCGAGCGGGTCCGCGCCGACCTTGCCGGAGAGCACCGAGGTGAGCAGGCCGGCCCGATCCGCACCCTCGCGGGCCGGGTCGGAGAGCGCCCGGCGCAGCCGAACCTCCCGCCGTAGCAGGTCCGCCACGGCAAGCAGTTCGCCGCCGGTGGTGGCCACCGCCGACGGCTCGGCGCTGGAGACGTACGCCTCAAGCCGGGTGAGGGCGGCGGCGTAGGACTCCCGGCTGGCGGCCTGCATCAGCGGGCCCCCGCGCTCTCGAGGTCGGTGAGGAACCGCTCGACGGTGCCCTTGCGGCGGGCCTCGTCGGCGAGCGACTCGCCCACGATCCGGCTGGCCAGGTCGACCGCGAGGCCGCCGACCTCCGCGCGCAGCTCGCGCACGATGGTCTGGCGCTCCACGGCCAGCGACTCCCGGCCGGCGGCGATGATCCGGTCGGACTCCTCCCGGGCCTTGGCCAGGATTTCGGTACGGATCGACTCGGCGTCGGCGCGGGCATCGTCCCGGATCTGCGCCGCCTCGGTACGCACCTCGGCGAGCTGAGCCCGGTACTGCTCGAGCAGTTGGTTGGCCTCGGCCTGAGCAGCCTCAGCGCGCTTGAGGCCACCCTCGATCGCGTCGACCCGCGCCTGGTACATCGTCTCCATGCGCGGGAGCACGAACTTCATCAGGACGAAGCAGAGCAGGGCGAAGGCGATCGACCCGACGACGAGCTCCTGCCAGATCGGCACGAGCGGGTGGTGCTCCACACCTTCAGCGGCGAGATACATGTCAGACCTCCGGGTCGCGTCGGGCTAGCGTCAGACTGCGAACGCGAGCACCAGGCCGAACAGGGCGAGCGCCTCGACCAGCGCGAAGCCCAGCACCAGCCAGGTGCGGTTGTAGCCGGCGGACTCCGGCTGGCGGGCGCTGGCCTGGATGTAGGCCGCGAAGACCAGGGCGACACCGATGCCGGGGCCGATGGCGGCGAGGCCGTAACCGATGGTGTTGACGTTGCCCTCGATGGCGGCGATAACGTCCATTGCGGGTATTCCTCCTAGTAGGCACGTGACTTCTCACGCGTACGCGGTCTTACTGGAAGCTGGTCGGGCCGGGCGGCCCGCCGAAGTCTGTCGATCAGTGCCCGTCGGAGAGCGACGTGCCGATGTAGTTGGCGGTCAGGGTGACGAAGACGTAGGCCTGCAACAGCGCGACGAGCACCTCGAAGAAGGCCATCAGGATCGCCATCAGGAACGCGAAGATCGAGGTCGCCTGGATGAAGATGTTGTCCGAGGCCAGCATCACGAAGCCGCCGACGGTGAAGACCAGCAGGATCAGGTGGCCGGCGAACATGTTGGCGAAGAGTCGTACCGCCAGGGTGACCGGCCGGTTGATGAAGTTCTGCAGGAACTCAATCGGGATCAGCAGGAAATGCATCGGCCACGGCACACCGGGGATGATCAGGCTCTGCTTGAGGTAGCGGCCCAGGCCCTGCTTACGGACACCGATGTAGAGGTACATCACGTAGGTGATCGCAGCCAGCACGATCGGGAAGGCGATGTGCGAGTTCGGCGAGATCTGCAACCCGGGGGTGACGCCGAAGAGGTTGGTCAGCGCGATGAAGCAGAACAGCACAGTGAAGTAGGGCGCGAACCGGATCCCGTCCTTGCCCATCTGCTCCCGGGCGATGTTGTCCCGGACCAGGCCGTAGATCGACTCCGCGTACCACTGCCCCTTGCTGGGCACCAGCTTCGGGTTCCGGTAGGCGACCATGAAGAAGATGATCAGAATGCCGACGGCCAGCCAGATCATCAGCGTGAACTTCGTGACCCACGGACCGGCGAGATCCGGCGGGTAGAAGTCTCCGACGCTAGGGGGCCAGGGAAGGCCCTCTGCGGCGACAAGCTGTCCGCTCACCGTGTCATCCTCCGCACTCGACAGACCCGCGCGTGCCGGCACTCAGGCACTGAGCCTCTTCATGATCAGGTAGATCGCTCCGGCTGCGCCGAGCATCATGCCGACGGCGATCCCGATGCCGGTCGGAAGGCCCAGAAACTCCCCCGCCAACCAGCCGAGGAATCCCCACACCACGATGCCGGCGAGCAGGTAACCAACGACGGATCCGGCTGCACCTTCCGACGAGTGCTCGTCGGAGCTTCTGCGCTGTGGGTTGTCGGCCATGACGAGGCGAACACTATCAGTTGGAGGTTTCGCGAGTGTGCGGCACCCCCCACACTGCGAGCAGCGTGCGGGCGGCGGGTGCGGGCGCGTCAAGCCGTGCGTCAGCCTACTCCTGTCGGGCCAACGCGACAGGCCGACGAAACGCCGGGGAACCACCAGCCGTACGGTCAGTGACCCGCCGACCGGTCCACGGTGGGCACCGGAGTACGCAAAGCCCAGGTCAGATGGGCTCCCGTCCAGACAACCACGGCCGCGATGATGGCGGCGCCCAGATCGGGCAGACCGGGCCAGCCGGCGGCCGCGACGGCCGACATCACCACGCCCAGGATGACGATCTTCGTGGCGTAGGTGACCAACCCCACTGACATGATCAACCGAGGGTGCACCGCGTCGGCCCAGGCGACCGAGAAACCCGAGATCAGGTAGCTGACGACCACCAGGGCAATGCCGCCGGCCACCCCTACCGCGCCGGTCGGACCCCGCAGCGCGGCGGCGGCCGGCACCGCGATCACGGCCAGCCCGGCGCAGGCGAGCAGGGGCAGCCGAAGGTGGGGCAGGCGCGCCCGGATGGCACCGGGTTGCCCGGCGACGGGCTGCTCGGCGTACGGCCCCCAGTCGGCGCCCTTTGCGGTCTCCACAGCGCCCGAGTCTATGCGGCCGCACACTGGAGCCATGAGATGCCTGGTCACCGGCGCGACAGGGTACATCGGCGGGCGGCTGGCACCCCGCCTGCTGGCCGAGGGACACGACGTACGCTGCCTGGCCCGGCGGGCCGGACGCCTGCGGGACGTGCCCTGGGCGTCGGCGGTCGAGATCGTCGAGGGCGACCTGAGCCGGCCGGAGTCGCTGACCGGGGTCTTCGACGGCGTCGACGTGGCGTACTACCTGGTGCACTCGCTCGGGCAGGCCGGCTTCGAGGCCGCCGACCGGCAGGCCGCCACCACCTTCGCCACGGCGGCCCGGGCGGCCGGCGTACGCCGGATCGTCTACCTGGGCGGGCCGGAGCCGGCGGCCGGCGACGGCGAGGTCTCGGCGCATCTGCGGTCCCGGGGCGAGGTGGGCCGGATCCTGCTGGCCAGCGGGGTGCCGACGGTGGTGCTGCGGGCAGCGGTGATCATCGGCTCCGGCTCGGCCTCCTTCGAGATGCTGCGCTACCTCACCGAGCGGCTGCCGGTGATGGTCACCCCGCGCTGGGTACGCAACCGGATCCAGCCGATCGCGGTCCGCGACGTGCTGCGCTACCTGGTCGGCTGCGCGACGCTGCCGCCGGAGATCAACCGCGGCTTCGACATCGCCGGCCCGGACGTGCTCACCTTCGCCGACATGATGCAGCGGTACGCCCGGGTCGCCGGTCTGCACCGCCGCCTGCTGCTGCCGGTACGCCCGCTGACGCCCTCGCTCTCGTCCCACTGGGTCGGGCTGGTCACCCCGGTGCCCAACGCGCTGGCTCGGCCGCTGGTGGAGAGCCTGGTGCACGAGGCGATAGCGCACGAGCACGACATCGCGACGTACCTGCCGGACCCACCCGAGGGGCTCACCGGCTTCGACCGCGCGGTCGAACTGGCCTTGGCCACCATCCGCGACGCGGCAGTGGAGACCCGCTGGTCGACCGCGGCCGGGCCGGACGCGCCCGCCGAGCCGCTGCCCAGCGATCCCGGCTGGAGCGGCGGCAGCACCTACACCGACATCCGGGAACGGACCGTGGCAGCGGCCCCGCAGACGCTGTGGCAGGTGATCGAGGGCGTCGGTGGCGAGCACGGGTGGTACTCCTTCCCGCTCGCCTGGTCGGTGCGGGGCTGGCTGGACCGGCTGGTCGGCGGAGTGGGGCTGCGTCGCGGTCGACGCCACCCGTACCGGCTACGGGTGGGTGAGGCGCTGGACTTCTGGCGGGTCGAGGAGATCGTGCCTGGCGAACTGCTGCGGCTGCGCGCCGAGATGCGGCTGCCCGGCCGGGCCTGGCTGGAGCTGCGGGTCGAACACGACGGCGACGGCTCGGTCCGGTACCGGCAACGCGCCGTCTTCCTGCCGCACGGGCTGGCCGGGCACGCCTACTGGGCCGCGGTGGCGCCGTTCCACGCGCTGGTCTTCGGCGGCATGGCCCGCAACATCACCGCCAACGCCGAACGCATGCAAGGAGGGGCCCCCTGCTAACGCCTCGTGTATAGGAAGGGCCCCCTGTTAACACACGACAGCGCTCACTCGCCGACCCGCTGCCCGGTGGCCCGCCACGCCGTCCGTTCGCTTGGCGGTACGAAGTCGCGCACCGGTTGGTCCCGCAGCGCGAAGGCGAGGATCTCCCCCACCGACTCGACCATGGCGGTCTGCACCGCCCGGCCGACCGCGTCGGCGGGGTCGTCCGGATTGGCCGCGATCGCGGCGACCGCCAACTGCGGGGTGAAGGCCACCACGGTCTCCGTGGCGTACCGCTCGGAGCTGCCGGTCTTACCGCCCACCGGCCGGCCGAGCTGACCGCGCAGCTTGGTCGCGGTGCCGCCGGCACAGCCCTGGTACATGGACTGGTCGCCGACCGGACAGCGGGCCGCGTCGGTGCCCGCGCGGGCCACGTCGACGTCGAGCACCTGCCGGCAGTCCGGCTGCCCGGCGCTCACCCGGCGACCGGCCGCGTCGCGGATCGAGGTGATCGGCGTGGGCGCGCACCAGGTGCCCTCAGCCGCCAGGGTGGCGTACGCGCCGGCCAGGTCCAGCGGGGTGGTGGCGGCCACGCCCAGGGTGAACGGTCCCCACTCGCGGGCGCCGTGCCGGGCCAGTTGCGCGTCCTCCTCCGCCCGCAGCACGATGCCCAGCCGCTGGGCCATCTCCACCACCCGGTCCGCGCCCACCCGCTCGGTCAGCCAGGCGAAGTACGTGTTGACCGAGCGTCCGAACGCGGTCCACATGTCCTGCTGACCGGTGGTCAACGAGTTCGCGTTCTCCGGGCACCAGTAACCGCCACAGCTCGTCTCGCCGCTGATCCGGTACGAGGTGACGATCCGCCGTGGCGCGTCGAAGACGGTGTTCAACGGCATCCCGGCCTCCAGCGCGGCCAGCAGGGTGAAGAGCTTGAAGGTGGAACCGGCCTGGTACCCGACGATGGTGCCGCCACCGGCGACGAGCTGGTTGACCGTGTTCGGGTGGTTCTGCTGGCCGGGCGGGTTCGCCGCCACGCTGTAGATCCGGTTCACCGACATGGCCAGGACCCGCCCGGTGCCCGGCTGGACGACAGCGGTCGGCAGGGCGTACGGGTCCTCGACGGAGTAGATCCGGCGGACCTGTTCGGTGGTGGCCCGCTGCACCGTCGGGTCGAGCGAGCTGACCACTGTGAAGCCACCCCGGCGCAGGGTGCGCTGCCGTTCGTCGACGCTGCCACCGAACGCCGGTTGGTCGTTCCACCAGCGGGTGAACCAGTCGCAGAAGAAGCCCCAGTCGTTGTGCCCCTCGGGTACGGCGGTGCAGTCGTTCGGGGTCTCACTCGGACGCAGGTTCAGCGGCTCGGCCCTGACCCGGTTCGCCAGATCCGGCGCCACCTGGCCGGATTCGACCATCTGGTCCAGCACGTATCCGCGCCGGGCCAGCGCGCTGTCCGCGTCGCCGTTGATCGGGTCGTCGGTGTGCGGCGAGCGGACCAACCCGGCCAGCAACGCCGCCTGGGCCAGCGTCAGTTTCGCCGGGGAGGTGGAGAAGTAGCGCTTGCTCGCGGCGGCGACGCCGTACGCGCCAGCGCCGAAGTAGGCGATGTTGAGGTAACGGGCGAGAATCTGGTCCTTGCTCAGCTCCCGTTCCAGCGCCAGCGCGTACCGGATCTCCTGGAGCTTTCGTACGGTGCTGACCTCGGTGGCCGCGGCCCGCTGCGCCTCGGTCAGCCGGGGGTCCGTGCTCAGCACGTTGCGGACGTACTGCATGGTCAGCGTGGAGGCGCCCTGCCGGGTGGCACCGTCGCGGCGGTTCGCGGTGAAGGCCCGGGCGATGCCACGCAGGTCCACTCCGCTGTGTTGGTGGAAGCGGGCGTCCTCGGCGGCGATGATCGCCTGGCGCATCACCGGCGCCACCTCACGCAGCGGCACGTCCACCCGGTCCTCCTGGTAGAAGGAGGTGATCAGGGTGGTGCCGTCGTTGGCGTACAGGTTGGTCCGCTGGGCGGTCGGTGGCGTACGCAGCGTGTTGGGCAGCTCCGCGTACGGCGTGGCGAGCGCCGAGAGACCGACGCCGTACACCAGCGCCGCCGGCAGAGCCGCCACGGCCAGGGCCAGCCCGGCCAGCGTGCCGGCGAGCAGGACGGTGAACACTTTAGGCAGGAACGCCCGGGTCATCAGCTCTCCCCGCAGGAGCCGTCAGGACCCTCTCAGAATGGCGCTAATCGCCCGCGAGGCTGCCTTTTCCCCCAATCTGGAGGAAATTCACACTTCAGGGCAGGAGGGTGGCGGCCAGCGGATGCACCGTCTCCTCGATCTCGTCGGCCACCCGGGTGAAGCACTGGTCGCCCCGGCCCCACGGGTCGTCGAGGTCGTCGGTGGGCAGCGGCGTGCTGCCCTGCCGGGCCGAGTCCGCCGCCTCGACAAGCGCCACGCCACGGGCGTGGACCGCGTCCGGGGTGGGCTCGGCAGCCGGCAGGCCGACCACGTCCAGGGCAGCCAGCAACCGACCGAACTCACCCAGCACGAAGGTGCGGGACGCGGCGTCGGGGCGCAGCGCCACGACGTACTCCTGCTGGTCGGCGGTGGCGGTCAGGATCAGGTCGGCCGCGTCGATGTGCTCCGAGCGCAGCTTGCGCGCGGCGAAGTCGGAGACGTCACCGCCCCGGTTGACCAGCTGGCGGGCCGCCGGCGGGTTCATCTCCTCACCCGCGTGCCAGCCGCCGGTGCCCGCGCTGTGGCTGTGCAGCAGCTCATCAGCCCGGTTCGGGTCGATGTCGCGTCGGGTCAGTCGCTCGCGCAGGGCGAGCACGAGCAGCCGCTCCGCCATCGGCGAGCGGCAGATGTTTCCCATGCAGACGTGCAGAACGGTGAAGGGAGGCACCTACGCCACCTGACTCTCGCGCAGCTCCGGCACCACGTCGCGCAGTCTGGCCAGGCCGATCCCGCCCTCCCGGACGAGCACCGGCTCGTCGCCGGTCAGGTCGACGATCGTGCTCGGCACCGGATCCACCGCCGGACCGGCCTCCAGGTACGCCCGTACCGAGTAGGCCAGTTGACTGCGCGCCTCGTCAGCGGTGAGCGCGGCGGGCCGGCCGGTCTTGTTGGCCGAGGCGACCGCCATCGGACCGGTCTCCCGCAGCACCTCCAGCGCCACCGGATGCAGCGGCATCCGCACCGCGACCACGCCGCTGTCGTCACCGAGATCCCAACGCAGGCTGGCCGAGTGCCGGACCAGCAGGGTCAGCGCGCCCGGCCAGAACGCCTCCACCAGGTCCCGCGCCGCGGTCGGCAGGGAGTAGACCAGGCCGTCGAGGGTGTGCCGGGAGCCGATCAGCACCGGCGGCGCCGCGTGCGCCGCATCTTTGGCGTCCAGCAGAGCCTTCACCGCGTACGGGGTGAAGGCGTCCGCGCCGATCCCGTAGACCGTGTCGGTGGGCAGGACGACAAGTTCGCCGTTGCGAACCGCCTCGATGGCCGCAGCGATGCCGCGGTCCCGGTCGGCGAGGGACCGGCAGTCGTAGAGCATCACGATGAGCCAGTCTGCCACGTGCCAGCCGGTCCGGCCGGTCGGCCGTCCGCTCGCCGGGACGCGGTGACGAATCGGGGCCGGCCGGCGAGATCCCGGTGATCGGTGATCGTGACGTACCGCCCGTCCGCGCCGAGCAGGTCGGGCACCACCGCGCCGTGCGTGTCGTCGTGCTCGACGCCGATCCCGCCGCCGGGCCGCAGCAGGGTCGCCGCGCGGTGGAGCACCGGCCGGATGACGTCCAGCCCGTCCGCCCCACCGAAGACCGCCTCCGCCGGATCGTGCCCGGCCACCTCGGGTGGTACGGCCACCGACCGCGGCACGTAGGGCGGGTTGCACACCAGTACGTCCACCTGGCCGACCAGTTCGGCGAGCAGGTCCGGATCGGTGACATCCGCCTCGACCACCTCGATCGGCCGGTCTCCCGCAACGGCCCGCGCCGCCGCGTTGCGGCGCAGCCAGGACAGCGCGGCCGGGGACCGCTCGACCGCCACCACCCGGGCGGCCGGCACCTCCTGCGCCACCGACAGCGCGATCGCCCCGGACCCGCTGCACAGGTCCACCACCAGCGGCGCCGCAGCACCCTCGCCCCGGGCCACCTCGCCGACCCGAGGCCACGCCACGGCCCGATCCCGCTCGACGGCCCGATCCTGCTCGACGGCCCGGGCCTGCTCGACGGCCCAGCCGGCGAGCAGTTCGGTCTCCGGACGCGGCACGAAGACTCCCGGTCCGACGGCCAGGTCCAGGTGCCGGAAGCCGGCGCTGCCGGTCAGGTGTTGCAGCGGCTCGCGACGGCACCGGCGGCTCACCAACGCCCGGTAGCTGTCGAGTTGACTGTCGGTGAAGCCGTCGGTGAGCGCCAACCGACCCCGGGTCACCCCGAGCACGTACGCGGCCAGTATTTCGGCCTCGGCCCGCGCCGACGCGACACCGGCGACGGCCAGCTCACGGGCGGCGCGGGAGACGACGGGAGTCACGCGTTGTCGTCTCGTCCCTTCGGACGGGTGTTGCGGCTGGGAGGTCACGCAATAATCATGAGGCGTCGCGGTGCACGTGCATAAGCAGGTGCAGCCGGCGACACACCGACGGGAGGTTCCGGGTGGGCTGGCTCGACCGGGTCGATGACCAGGTTGACGCCCTGACGAAGGCGCGGGCGTTGCAGGAGGTGAGCCGCTCGGTCGAGGCGTGCACGATCCTGGAGGGGGTGCTGCGCACCACCCGGGATCCACACGCCCGCTCCGACGCGCTCGTCCAGCGCCTCTCCGCCTTGATCAACCTGGGCCGCACGGCCGAGTACACCCGGGCCATCGAGGAGGCCGCCGCGGCCGTACGCGATCTCGCCGAGCCCTACCTGCACGGACACCTCAACGCGCTGGCCGCGCTGGCCGCGCACCACCAGGGCGCGTTGGACCGCTGCGTCACCCACCTGGTCAAGGCGGCCCGCGCGCTGAACGCGGTGGACGACCCGGACCGGGACACCGCCTGGGGCTGGCACGACCTGGCCATGGCCTACTCGTACCTGAGCTTCCACGGGTACGCGCTCGGGGCGATCGAGCGCGCCCGGCAACTCGGCAGCACCGCCGGGATCCCCGAGGAGACGTTCGCCGCACCCGGCATCCGGCTGCGCAACGCCGTGGCGCTGGACCACACCGGTGACAGCGACGGCTGTCTGCGCGTACTGCGCGATGTCGGGCTGGACCTCGACCGGTTCGTCGCAGCGGGTCGCGCCGACCGGTTGCGCCCCAGCAGCCTGGCCGCGTACGGCTATGCCGCCGCCCGCCGGGCCGCCCTCGGCGACCACGACGCGGACCGCAAGTCCGACCCGACCGAACTGCTGAGTCACGGCGCGGACAGCGCGCGGGCCCGCGACATGCGCCAACTCGGCCAGGTCTGCCTGGCCATCGCCGCCGGACGGCCGATCGAGGCGGTCACCCGGCTGGAGACCGTCACGGTCTCCGCCGAGACGCTCGGCGCGGCCGAGGCGGCCCGGCTGCGCAGCATGGCGCTGGGGCGGGCCGGCGATCACGCGGCCGCGCACCGCGCCGACCGGCTGGCCTTCCGGCTGGCCGCGCAGCGGCACGACCGGCTCCGCGACGTCTACATCGACGGCATCGCGGCCCGGATCGACCACGAGGAGATGCGTCGCGAAGCGGCGCGGTTCGAGGGCGAGGCGCTCACCGACCCGTTGACCGGGCTGCCGAACCGCCGCCGACTGGAGCGTTACATCGCGGCGGTGGTGTCCCGGGGCGAGCGGGTGGTGATCGGCGTCTGCGACCTGGACGGATTCAAGGCGGTGAACACCCGGCACGGACACCACTCGGGGGACCTGGTCCTCCAGCGGGTGGCCGGAGTGATCAACAGGGTGATGCGGCGGGGTGACTTCGTGGCCCGCTACGGCGGCGACGAGTTCGTGGTGGTGCTGCCGGGGGCGGGGATGTCCGAGGCGACGGAGGTGGCCCGCCGCATCGACGCCGCCGTGCGCAGCGAGGACTGGGAGTCACTGGTGCCGGGCACCCCGGTCGGGGTCAGCATCGGCCTCTCCGAGGTGGGGGCGGGCGGTCCCGGCCAGCGCGACGCGCTCGGCGCCGCCTTCGAGGCCGCCGACCGGGAGATGCTGCGGGCGAAAGTCCGCCCGCGCAGCGCCTGAGCCCGATCAGCGCCGGGCGAGTTCGGTGTCGCCGGCCAGACGAGCGGCCCGGTCGGCCTCGCCGAGGGCGTCGAGCACGCCGTCCAGGTCCCCGGCGAGGGCCAGATCGAGGTTGTACGCCGTGTAGCCGATCCGGTGATCGGTGATCCGGTTCTGCGGGAAGTTGTACGTGCGGATGCGCTCCGAGCGGTCGACCGTACGCACCTGCGCCTTGCGCGCGTCCGAGGCGGCCGCGTCGGCCTGCTCCTGGGCGGCGGCGAGCAGCCGCGCCCGGAGGATCCGCATCGCCTGTTCCCGGTTCTGCAACTGGGACTTCTCGTTCTGGCAGGAGACCACGATGCCGGTGGGCAGGTGGGTGATCCGCACCGCCGAGTCGGTGGTGTTCACCGACTGCCCGCCCGGACCGGACGACCGGAACACGTCGATCCGCAGCTCGTTGGGGTCGATGGTGACGTCGACCTCCTCGGCCTCGGGCAGCACCAGCACACCGGCCGCGCTGGTGTGAATGCGTCCCTGCGACTCGGTGACCGGCACCCGCTGTACGCGGTGCACACCACCCTCCCACTTCAACCGGGACCAGACCCCGTTGCCGCCCTCCGGCACACCCTTGGTCTTGATCGCCAGGGACACGTCCTTGACCCCGCCGAGGTCGGACTCCTGGGCGTCGAGCACCTCGGTGAGCCAACCGCGCCGCTCGGCGTACCGGGTGTACATGCGCAGCAGGTCACCGGCGAACAGCGCCGACTCCTCACCGCCCTCACCGGCCTTGATCTCGACGATCACGTCCTTGGCGTCGTGCGGATCACGCGGGATGAGCAGCTCGGCCAGCCGTTCCTCCAGCCCCGGCAGGGAGGTCGCGATCGCCTCGGCCTCGGCGGCGAAGGACGGGTCCTCGGCGGCCAACTCCCGGGCCGCGACCAGATCCGCTCGGGCCTGCTCCAGTTCGGCGGCGGCCTTGTGCAACGGGACCAGTTCGGCGTAGCGGCGTCCCACCCGCCGGGCGGTGCCCTGGTCGGCGTGGATGGCGGGATCGGCCAACCGCTTCTCCAACTCGGCGTACTCGTCGAGAAGGCCGGCCAGGCGCTCGCTGCTCATGCGGTGGATCGCTCCTTGGGTGGCGGACGGACCGGGACACAGACGACCGACGCCCGCGCCCGGTGGAAACCGGACGCGGGCGTCGGACCAGGAGCTACTTGGCCTTCTTGGCCTGAACCTTGGCGTACTTCTGCTGGAACTTCGCGACCCGACCGGCGGTGTCCAGGACACGCTGCTTGCCCGTGTAGAACGGGTGGCAGGCGCTGCACGTCTCGACGTGGATCGCGCCGCCCTTGGCGGTGCTACGGGTGGTGAAGGTGTTGCCGCAGGAGCAGGTGACGTCGGTGGTCACGTACTCCGGGTGGATGTTCTGCTTCATGTCGCCTCGGTCCTCTCGTCGTGGTCGCCGGGTCGCCCCTCGCGCTCCAGCGCGTTGATCAGGGCGTGAACCGGAACCGTTGGCCGATTGACCAGTCTGCCATGGGCTTCGGCCGGCCCCGGAGGGGGGCCGTACCAGCTGGTCGCCCGTTGCAACATCAGGCCACCTGTACGCATTCCCGCCCCCGAGGCGAAGCATTCCTCCGCTGGTCGGCGCCATCCGCGCCCGACCGCACAGCCAGCCGCGCCCGACCGCACAGCCAGCGGCAGGCGGTGGACGCGCAGAGGGCGTGGCCGGTATCGGCCACGCCCTCTCGTCGGTCTCACCCGGAAGAGGTCACTCCCCCGGGGTCGACTTGGCGATCTGCATCAGGAACTCGATGTTGGTACGAGACTGCTTGAGCCGGTCCAGCAGGAGGTCGAGCGAGGCCTGCGAGTCCAGCGAGTGCAGCACCTTGCGGAGCTTGTGGATGATGGCCAGCTCCTCCGGCGCGAGCAGGATCTCTTCCTTACGGGTGCCGGAAGCGCTGACGTCCACGGCCGGGAAGGTCCGCTTGTCGGCGATCTTCCGGTCCAGCTTCAGCTCCGCGTTACCGGTGCCCTTGAACTCCTCGAAGATGACCGTGTCCGCCATCGACCCGGTCTCCACCAGCGCGGTGGCGAGGATGGTCAGCGAACCGCCGTTCTCGATGTTGCGGGCCGCGCCGAGGAAGCGCTTCGGCGGGTAGAGCGCGGTGGAGTCGATACCACCCGACATGATCCGGCCGCTGGCCGGCGCCGCCAGGTTGTACGACCGGCCCAGCCGGGTCACCGAGTCGAGCAGCACGACCACGTCGTGGCCCAGCTCGACCAGGCGCTTGGCCCGCTCGATCGCCAGCTCGGCGACGGTGGTGTGGTCCTGCGGCGGACGGTCGAACGTGGCCGCGATGACCTCGCCCTTGACCGAGCGCTGCATGTCGGTGACCTCTTCGGGCCGCTCGTCCACCAGCACCACCATCAGGTGGCACTCCGGGTTGTTGTGCGTGATCGCGTTCGCGATGGCCTGCAACACCATGGTCTTACCGGCCTTGGGCGGCGAGACGATGAGCGCCCGCTGCCCCTTGCCGATCGGCATGACCAGGTCGATCACCCGGGTGGTGAGGATGTGCGGCTCGGTCTCCAGCCGCAGCCGCTCCTGCGGGTAGAGCGGGGTGAGCTTGTAGAACTCCGGCCGCCGCTTCGCCTCGTCCGGCTCCATCCCGTTGATGGTGTCCAGCCGGACCAGCGGGTTGTACTTGTCGCGCCGCTGCTCCCCGTCCCGGGCCGCACGCACCGCACCGGTGATCGCGTCACCGCGCCGCAGGCCGTACTTCTTGATCTGGGACATCGACACGTACACGTCGTTGGCACCGGCCAGGTAGCCGGTGGTCCGTACGAAGGCGTAGTTGTCGAGCACGTCGACGATGCCGGCGACCGGCACGAGGACGTCGTCCTCGCCGACCTGCGGCTCACGGCCGCCGTCGCCGCCGGACTCGACCCGGTCGCCCCGACCCCGCCGACGATCCCGGAAACGACTGCGCCGGCTCCGCCGGCCACCGGCCTCGCCATCGTCATCGCCGTCGTTGTCCCGGTCCGCCCGCTGCCCGCGCTCGTTCCGCTCGCCGCGCTCGGCACGGTCACCGCGGTCGCCGCGCTCGTTCCGGTCACCGCGCTCGGCACGCTCACCGCGCTCGTTCCGGTCACTGCGCTCGGCGCGCTCAGCACGGTCGCCGCGCTCGTTACGGTCACCCCGCTCGGCACGCTCACCCCGCTCGGCACGCTCACCGCGCTCGGCACGGTCACCCCGCTCGGCACGCTCACCGCGCTCGGCACGGTCACCACGCTGGGCCCGTTCGCCACGCTCGGCGCGCTCGTCCCGCTCACCACGGTCGTCACGCTCGGTGCGATCACGGGTGGCCCGGCTCTCGGCGCGCTCGCCGGTGTCGGCGACGACCTCCTCGACGCGCGGCTCCGCCGCGACCGCCCGGGCACGCCGGGTCCGAGGACGTCCTTCGGTCGCGGGTGCCGACTGCTCGGCAGCCCGCCGGTCGGCGCTCGGCTGCTCAGCGGATTCGCGTACGTCCGCGTGGACCTCCTCGCGGACCGGGGCGGCGGCCGCCGCGACCTCGGCCCGTGGTCGAGGGGCCCCCGCAGCGCCGCCCTGCCGCTCGGTGATCGCGCTGATCAGCTCGCCCTTGCGCATGCGAGCCGTCCCCGAGATGCCGAGCGACGCGGCCAGGCTCTGCAACTCCGGCAGCAGCATCGCCGACAGACCCGTGCCGCTGCGCCGGCGACGGGCAGGGGCAGCTGTGGTGGCATCGCCAGCGACGTTGGAAACATCCGACGTCACGTCGGTGGTGTCGCTCAATGGATTCCTTCCCTCGATAGGCCGGGACTGCCCGGAGTCGAAAATCAGGTGGCCGGGCGGCCTCGGTGCACCCGCCTCGCATGACGCTCTGCGGGAGTCTGTGACACAGCAGCCGGTCGGTCGCCCGACCCACCAGAGGACCGGTGAGCGGGTTTCGCCGTCTGCGGCGACCAGTGAAGACTGCGGTGCGGCGTGGGCCTAGGCAGGGATGACGGGGCTTACCGCCGAGAGCTTCGGGGGTGCGCCGACCCGCAGGAGATCGCATGCTTCGCGGCTGTGCTAGGTCTAGAGCGTAATCAACTCTTCCGACCTGCGGCAACAGGGTCCCGCTCCGCGTGTCCGAGTCTACCCTGCCCGACCTGCGCGCCGGGCACGTCTATCGCCAACCGCAGAACCTGCCAATTTGTTCCTGGATCGAAGCCTTCCGGCAGCTCAGACAGGGCGAGCACGGTCGGACCGGCACCACTGACCACGGCCGCCACAGCAGCCCCACGCAGCCGCTCGACCAGGGCTGCGGTTTCCGGCATCCCCGGCGCACGGTAGTGCTGATGCAACCGGTCGAGGGTAGCCGGCAGCAACAGCGCCGGTTGCGTGGTCAGCGCGTGCACCAGCAACGCCGCCCGGCCGGCGGTGAACGCGGCGTCGCCGTGCGGCACGCTGGCCGGCAGTGCCGCGCGCGCGACGGCGGTCAGGCCACGCTCGGCGGGGATCAGCACTGTCGGGTGTACTCCGTCGGCCACCGGCAGCGACACCGCCTGCGCGCCGGCCGGCTCCGTCCAGGCCACCGTGAAGCCGCCGAGCAGGCAGGGCGCCACATTGTCGGGGTGCCCCTCGATCCGCGCGGCCAACCGCAGCACGGCAGCATCGTCGAGCCGGTCCGCCCCGCCGGTCACCAGCGCCCGCGCCAGCAACACGCCGGCGACGATGGCCGCCGACGAGGAGCCGAGACCACGGGCCTGCGGGATCCGGTTCACACACTCCACCGCCAGCCCCGGTGGTTGCCCGCCGAGTTCGTCGAAGGTGGCCCGCATCGCGCGTACCACCAGGTGGTTGTCGTCGACCGGCAGGTCACCGGCACCCTCGCCGGTGACCGTCACCGTCACGCCGTCCGCTGTCACCTCGGCGGCCACGTCGTCGTAGAGCGCGAGGGCGAGGCCCAGCGCGTCGAAGCCGGGCCCCAGGTTCGCGCTGGTGGCGGGGACCCGGACCCGGACCGGACCGGCGGCGAAGGTGGTTGACACGCGCCCCATGCTAGGGCCCGCGACCGGTGGCACGGCGCACCACCCGCCCTCAGGACCGCCGGAACACCGGCACCACCCGCTCTGCGGGCCGTCACGCCACCGGCGTGCCGTGCGCTTCGGTGGCCGGCGCGGTGAGCGAGAGCCGCCGGGTGGCGATCCGCCAGCCGATCGCGTACACCAGGGTGACCAGGCCGCAGCCGGCGAGCACGACCCGCTCGTCCACCACGTCCACCACGCTGGCCACCACCAGTTGGCTGACCGAGATCGCCAGGGTCGCCAGCATCATGTCGGTGGCGAAGACCCGTCCCCGCAACCGGTCCGGCACCTCCCCCTGCAACGCGAAGTTGGACATCACCCAGTTGCCGCCACCGGCGAAGTGCGCCACGAAGACCAGCACCAGCACCAGCGGGAACCAGGGTGCCGCCGCGGTGCCGAGGTAGGCCAACCCGTACGCCGACATGGACAGTGCCAGCCCCGGCAGCAGCCACGCGCGGTTGGTCAACACCCGACGCATCAGGATCGGACCGAACAGGGCACCCGCGCCGCGTACCGCGAACAGCAGGCCGGCGCCGAGCGGACCGACCGCGTACGCCGCGGCGAGCAGCGGGAAGACGGTGAGCACCCCGTTGCCCAGGCCCACCGCCGACTTCACAGTGACCAGCGCCAGCACCCGCGGGCGGTGCCCGATGTAGCCGAGCGCCTCGCGGACGGCCGCCCAGGTCTGCGGCGTCGCCGCGCCGCGCTCCCGGGGTGCCTGCAACGGCCGGCGGATGCGCGTGGCCAGGCCCGCGGCACCGATCAGCGCCACCGCACCCACCCAGAAGCAGACGTACGGCCCGGCGGCGGCGCTGAGCACGCCACCGAGCGACGCGCCGACGATCGTCATCGTGCCCCAGGCCGACCCGGCCACCGCGTTGCCCGCGGCCAACTCCTCCGCGTCGAGCACGTTGGGCAGCCCGGCCTGCGCGGCCGGGGAGTAGAACGCCTTGGCCACCGCGACCACCCCGATGCCGAGCAGGGCCAGCCAGGCCGTGCCGGCGTCGCGGACCCCGAGCAGCAGCAGCACGCCGACCAGCGCGGCGACGTTCGCCACGATCATGATCTTGCGACGGTCGAACCGGTCCGCGATGGTGCCGGTGTACGGCAACAGCAGCGCCACGATGCCGGTGTCCACGGCGAGCACCAGCGCGCCCCACACCCCACTACCGGTCAGGCTCGGCAGCAGCACCAGCAACGGCACCATGACGAACCAGTCGGCCCCGAACACCACCAACTGGGCGAGGAACAGGTTGCGGAAGTCCCGGTTGCGGGTGATCACGGAGAGGGTGGACGCCACGGAGCGGACCATACCCGTCGGCCGTCGACGGCGGAGTCGGCGCGCGGACAGCCGACGCCCCCGGCGGGTCGGTACCCACCGGGGGCGTCACGCCGGACCGGTCAGCTGGTGGGCGGGAACGGCGAGTTGCGGCTCTTGGGCAGCCGGAGCACCTCGAACTGGTCGGTGCCGTCCACGAGCGCGCCCGAGGGCGCCGCCGGCACCGGGCGGCTCTCCGGCGTACGGTCACCGGCCGGGGCGGTCGTCGGGTCGGCCGCGTCCGGCTCGCTGTCGGCGCGGTCCCGGTCGGTCTGCTCGCCGGGCGGCCGCTCGTCGGCGGGCGCCGCGCCGCGACGCCGGGACCGCAGCGCGCCCTTGGTGTCCTCCACCATGGCGTACAACGTGGGCACCAGGACCAGGGTGAGCAGGGTGGAGCTGAGCAACCCTCCGATCACCACGATCGCCAGCGGCCGGGAGATGAAACCACCCTCGCCGGTGAGCCCGAAAGCCATCGGCGTCAACGCGAAGATGGTGGCGATGGCGGTCATCAGGATCGGGCGCAGCCGGTGCCGGCCCCCCTCGATCACCGCCTCCCGTACCCCGAGCCCCTGGGCCCGGTACTGGTTGACCAGGTCCAGCAGCACGATCGCGTTCGTCACCACGATGCCGACGAGCATCAGCACGCCGATCAGCGCCGGCACGCTCAGCGCGGTGCCGCTGACCAGCAGCAGGGCGACCGCGCCGGTGGCCGCGAACGGGATGGACACCAGCAGGATCAGCGCCTGCACCATGCTCCGGAACGTGGCCATCATGATCAGGAAGACGATCGCGATCGCGGCCAGCACCGCCAGGCCCAGGTCGGCGAAGGTCTCCTGCTGCTCGGCGCTGACCCCGCCGAGGGTGAGCGTGGCGCCCGGCACCTCGATCGCGTCGAGACGGCTCTGCAACTCGGTGCTGATCGCGCCGAGGTCGGAGCCGGTGACCGTGCCGGTCACCGAGACACTGCGCTCGCCGTCGATCCGGCGCACCTGCTGCGGCCCCTCGGTCTCGGTGACCTCGGCCAAGGCGTCCAGCCGCACCGGGCCGACCGGCAGGGCCTTCAGCTCCTCCACCGTCACCGGCGGCTGCGCCGACAGGCGCAGCACCACGTCCCGGGTGCCGCCGTCGAGGCTGAGCTGGCCCACCGGCGTACCGCGGAACGCCTGCCCCACGAGTTCACCCACCGCGGCCTCGGTGAGCCCGGCCCGGCTGGCGGCGGTCCGGTCGACAGTCACGTCGATCCGCGGCACCCGGTCGGCCAGGGTGGTCGAGACGTCCTCGACGCCCTCGATGCCGGCCAGTGCCGCCTGCGCCTGCTCGGCCGCGCGGGTCAGCGCCTCCTGGTCGGCGGCGCGGACCACCACCGCGATCTCGTTGGCGGACGCACCGCCCTGCCCGGCCGGGAAGGTGATCTCGCCGGTCTCGGGCCCGAGCTGCGCCAACCGCTCCCGCAGCAGGTCACGCATCTCGACCGCGTCGGTGTCGCCGCCGAGTCGTAGCGCGTAACTGGCCACGTTGTTGCCGGCACTGCCGGCCCACGGCGTGTCCCCACCACCGGCGGTCACCTGGTACGACTCCACGCCGGGGGTGTCGGCCAGCACCGCCTCCACGCGCCGCGCCGCCGCGTCGGTGCCGGCCAGCCCGGTGCCGACCGGCAACTCCTGCCGGATGTTGAGGGTGTCCTGGCCGGAGTCGTCGAGGAAGTTGGTCTCCAGTTGCCGGGCCAGGCCGAAGGTGCCGGCCAGCACCAACAGGCCGGCGGCCACTGTCGCCCAGCGGTACGCGCGCCGGCCGGTGGCGAACCGGATCACCGGAAGGTAGGCCCGCTGCAACGGGCTGCGCAGCTCCCGCTGCTCGGCGGCGCGCCGGATCGCCGCACCGTCGGCCCCGGTCACCGGCTTGAGGAACCAGTACGCGAGCACCGGCACCACCGTCAGCGAGACCAGCAGCGAGGCGAGCAGCGCCACCGTGACGGTGATCGCGAACGGCGCGAAGAGCTGGCCGACGAAGCCGCCGACGAGGGCGATCGGGGCGAAGACCGCCACCGTGGTCAGGGTGGACGCGGTGACCGCACCGGCCACCTCGCGGACCGCGGTGAGGATCGCCTCCCGTTTCGGCCCGCCGTACGTCAGGTGGCGTTTGATGTTCTCCAGGACCACGATCGAGTCGTCCACCACCCGACCGACGGCGACGGTCAACGCGCCGAGGGTGAGCAGGTTGAGCGAGTAGTCGCCGATCCAGAGCGCGAGCAGCGCGACCACCACGGAGAGCGGGATGGAGACCGCGGTGACCACCGTGGAGCGGATCGACAGCAGGAACACCAGGATGACCACCACGGCCATGATCAGGCCCAGCAGACCCTCGGTGCTCAGCGTCTTGATCGACTTCTCCACGAAGGGTGCCTGGTCGAGCACGACGGTCAGCTCGGCACCGGTGGCCGCCCGCAGTTCGTCGAGCCGGTCGGCGACCGCGTGCGAGATCTGCACGGCGTTGCCGTCCGGGTCCGCGGTGACCGCGATGCCCAGGCTCTCCTGACCATTGGTACGGGTGATCGCGGTAGCCGGGGCGAGCTGTTCGGAGACGGTGGCGACGTCACCGAGCCGGACCGGGCCGGCCTTCTTGACGGGCGGCGCGACGACGATGCCGCGCAGTTCGTCAAGAGTGGTCAGCGGGGCACCGACCTGGACCGGCAGGGTGCGGGTGCCGTCGACCACGGCGCCGGCCGGCACCGCCACCCCGTTGGCCCGCAACGCGGTCCCGATCGCGGTCGGCTGCACCTTCGCCTTGGCCAGCTTGGCCGGATCCGGCGTGATCACCACGAGGTCGTCCCGGACACCCGTCAACTCGACGCCGCGGACCCCCTCGATCGCCGCCAGCTCCGGCACCACCGTGTCCCGCAACTTGCCGGCGAGAGCACGCTCGTCACCGCCGCCGCTGGCGGCCAGCACCACGGCGGGCAGGTCGTCGGTGCTGCCCGCGAAGACCTGCGGGTCGACGCTGTCCGGCAGCCGGGTGCGGTTCAGCGCGGCCTGCATCTTGCTGACCACGTCGTCCAGGTCGGTGCCGAACTCGTACTCGACGGTGATGGTGGTCAGACCCTCGCGGGAGACGGAGGTGACGGTGTCGAGGGCCGGAATGCTCCGCAGGCTGTTCTCGATCGGCTCGGTCACCTGCGCCTCGACCACCTCCGGCGCCGCGCCGGGGTACGAGGCCACGATGAAGGCGGCGGGAAACTCCAGCGACGGCAGGAGTTGCTGCTTCAGCGACGGTACGGCGTACACACCGAACGCCGTGGTCACCACCGCGATGAGGGCTACCAGCCCCCGGTTGGCGAGGCTGAATCTGGCGAGCAGCGACATCGGCGGGGCTCACTCCTGAGGGAGACGGTCCTGGGGGTACGAGCAGTGTGCCCTGTCCCTTATACACATCTCCGAGCCCACGAGA
>NZ_POTX01000210.1 GCF_003236305.1 Micromonospora endophytica
GGGCGGGGGGCGGGCCGGTCGAGCCGGTGATCGGGGCGTCGAAGTCGTCCTCGCCGGTCAACGAGGTGTCCAGGTGCGAGTAGACGAGCAACTCGGGGGCGTCGCCGAGGACCGAGGTGGCGAGCAGGTTGGCGCTGTCCGGCGCGGCTGGCGTGCGGTGCAGCGGCTCGACCCGCCAGCGCAGGTGCGGATGCCGGGCGGTGGCCCAGTCGGCAAGCGCGCGGCCCGCCGCCCCCTCCCGGCCGTGCGGGCTGGGCTGTGCGCAGAGCGCCGTCAGCGCGTCGAGAAGGTCGGTCTCGTGGACCGCCGCCGCGACGGCGCGACGCAGCGCCGCCGGTGCCTCGTGCTCCATGACCCTCCCGTGATAGTGACCCTATACAAGATGACATCTCGTATGTTGACATACGCGGCGTCAGGTCTCTAGCGTGGCGTGACACCAAACAGAACTCGCCCCACCTGCGGCGACGTCGCCGAAACAGGTCCCTGGCGGCGGACCGGTGCCGCGTCGGTTCAGACCGACGCGGCCAGCGCCGACGGGGCGAAGCGAAGCCACCGTGGGAGGACCGATGGCGTACGTGGTCACCGACGAATGCGTGGACGTGCAGGATCGGTCCTGCGTCGAGGAATGCCCCGTCGACTGCATCTACGAGGGCGACCGGATGATGTACATCCACCCCGACGAGTGCGTGGACTGCGGTCGCTGTGAACCGGTCTGCCCGGTCACCTCGATCTTCCACCTGGAGGACCTGCCCGCGCAGCGGGCCCACTTCGGGCCGATAAACGCCGAGTTCTTCGGCGAGATCGGCCGGCCGGGTGGCGCGCGCAAGGTCGGCCGGATCGGGCACGACCACCCCGCGGTCGCGGAGAGCGCCACCTGATGGGCGAGCGGATCGAGGTGGACCTGGCCGTCGTCGGCGCCGGCCCGGCGGGCCTCTACGCCACCTACTACGCGGGCTTCCGGGGCATGAGCGTCGCGGTGATCGACTCGCTGCCGGAGCCCGGCGGCCAGATCAGCGCCCTCTACCCGGAAAAGTCGATCTTCGACATCGCCGGCCTGCCGGCGATACGCGGCCAGGAACTCGTCGACGCGCTGGTCACCCAGGCCGCCACCGCCAAGCCGACGTTCCTGCTCGGCCAGAGCGCCGAGGAGCTGACCGCCGCCGAGGACCACGTGCTGATCGGCACCGACACCGGCACCCAGGTCCGCGCCGCCGCGGTGCTGCTGACCGCCGGCATCGGCACCTTCACCCCACGCGAGCTGCCGGTCGGCAGCGAGTACCTCGGCCGGGGGCTGCGCTACTTCGTGCCCCGCCTGGACGAGTTGGCCGGGCAGGAGGTGGTGGTGGTCGGCGGTGGCGACTCCGCCGTGGACTGGGCGCTGGCCCTGGAGCCGTACGCCCGCAGCGTCACACTGGTGCACCGCCGCGCCCAGTTCCGGGCGCACGAACGCAGCGTCGCCGACCTGCACGCCTCGGGCGTACGGGTGCTGACCCCGTACGAGGTCAGTGCCGTCGACGGCGAGGCGGGCGTCAGCTCCGTCACGGTCAGCGAGATCCGTGGCCCCGGCCGCGAGGTGCTGCCCGCCCAGGCGGTGGTGGCCGCCCTCGGCTTCATCGCCGACCTCAGCGCGATGGAACGCTGGGGGCTGGAGATGCGGCGCCGCTACGTCGCCGTGGACCGCTCGATGCGTACCAACCTGCCCCGGATCTTCGCCGCCGGCGACATCACCGACTACGAGGGGAAGGTGCGGCTGATCTCGGTCGGCTTCGGCGAGGCCGCAGCCGCGGTCAACAACCTCGCCCCGCTGGTCAACCCGGCCCTGAGCACGGTGCCCGGCCACTCCTCGGACGCGCTGTGACCGCCCCGGAGGCCCCACACCTGGTCGTCACCGGCGACGGGTTGGGCCGGCTCACCGGCGACGGCCTTGTCGAACTGCTCGACCTGCCGTACCGGGACGTGGCGGAGCTGCTGCGTGCCGGCCACGGTCTCGACCCGGCGGCCACCGCGCCGGTGCGGCACACGGTGCCGCTGGACAGCCTCACCGGTGCCCTCCGGCCGCCGCTGGCCAGTACCCGCGCCGTCTGGGGCGTCGGGCTGAACTACCACTGCAAGGCCCGGATCACCGGTCGGCCGCTGCCCACCGCGCCGCTGCTCTTCCTCAAGTCGGCGAGTGCCGGCTCGGGCCCGGACGCCACCGTGGCGCTGCCCGAATCGATCAGCCGGCAGGCCGACTACGAGGGCGAGGTGGCCCTGGTCATCGGGACACCGATGCACCACACGCCGACCGACCGGGCGTGGGCCCACGTCGCCGCCGTGACCGCCGCCAACGACCTGACCGCCCGCGACGTCATGGCCACCTCCGGCAACCCCACCCTGGGCAAGAGCTTTCCGGGCTTCGGCGCCCTCGGCGCCTCCGTGCTCGGCCTCGGCGCGGTCGCCGACCGGGCGGCCATTCCGCTCCTGACCACTGTCAACGGCGAGCCGCGCCAGCAGGCCAGCACCGCCGACCTGATCTTCCCGGTGCCCGACCTGCTCGCCTGGATCTCCCGCTACGTGCTGCTGGAACCGGGCGACGTGGTGTTGACCGGCACCCCTGCCGGCACCGGCCAGGACCGGGGCTGCTTCCTCGCCGACGGAGACCTGGTCGAGGTGTCGGTCGGTGGAGTGCTGCCGCTGCGCACCCGGTTCTGCGCCGAGTCCTCCGCTCGTCCCCCGGCCGGCCACCCCCGGCCGCCTCGTACAGAGAGTCTGATGCCATGAGCGACAGTTCCCCCCGCTACGACCTGGTGCTCTCCGGCGGCGAGGTCTTCGACTCCGCCACCGGCCAGAGCCAGGTGACAGACGTCGCGGTGACCGGCGACCGGGTGGCCCGCATCGGCCCCGGTCTCGCCGCCACCGCCCGGCAGGTCGTCGACTGCACCGGGCAGTACGTGCTGCCCGGTCTGGTCGAGGCACACACCCACATCTTCGCCGACGTCTCGAAGGTCGGCGCGCCGCCGGACGAGGCGCACCTGCGGCGGGGCGTGGTGGCGGCCAACGACGCCGGTACCGTCGGCGCCGCCACCTTCCCCGCCTTCGAGAAGCACATCGCCGGGCCGTCCCGGATGCGGCTGGTCAACTTCCTCAACGTCTCGGTGCTCGGCCTGATCGACTTCCGCTTCGGCGAGTTGCTCAACCCGGACACGCTGGTGCCGGAGGACGCCCTGGCGGTCGCCGCGGCGAACCCGCACCGGGTGCGCGGATTCAAGATCCGACTGTCGGACGACGTGGTCGGGCTGGCCTGGCGGCCGCTGCTCAAGCGGTCGCTGGCGCTCTCCGCCGAGGCCGGGCTGCCGCTGATGGTGCACATCGGGGAGACCCCCGAGCCGCTGCCGGCGGTGCTGGAGATGCTGCGTCCCGGTGACGTGGTGGCCCACTGCTACACCGGCAAGCCGTACGGCATCCTGCAGGACGGCACAGTGCTGCCCGAGGTGTACGCCGCCCGTGAGCGCGGGGTGCTGTTCGAGTCCGCGCACGGCCGGAGCAACCTCAGCTTCAAGGTCGCCAAACCCGCCATCGCACAGGGCTTCCTGCCCGACGTGATCACCTCGGACACCAGCGCCCGCAACTGGCACGGCCCGGTCTTCGACCTCGTCACCAGCATGGCCAAGCTGCGCGCCCTGGGCATGACCATAGCCCAGATCGTGCCCCGGGTGACCGAGGCGCCGGCCCGGCTGCTCGGCCTGCTCGACGAGGGCTACGGCAGCCTGCGCGAGGGCGGCCCGGCACACGTCACGGTGCTGGCCGAGGCCGAGGAGGCGGTGCTGCCCGACGCCGCCGGCAACGAGATCACCGCACCCCGGCTGGAACCGAGCCTGGTGCTGCTCGCCGGGGAACAGGTGCCGACCGTGCCGTGGCGCGGCGCTGCCGGCAGCGCCGGGCAGTGAGATGACCGGCAGCCACCCACCCGGGCGTACCGGGGTGCACGCCGCCCGCGCTCGGCTGCGGGCGGCCCTGCGCGCCGGTGATCGACTCGTCGGCACCTTCGTCAAGCTGCCCGGCGCCGACGTGGTGGCGGTGGCCGCCCAGGCCGGACTCGACTTCGTCGTGATCGACCTGGAGCACTCCACGCTGGACGAGCGGGCCGCCGTCGATCACCTCCGGCTGGCCGTGCTGCACGGCCTGCCGGCGCTGGTCCGGGTGCCGGCGGTGGACCCGGGGCAGGTCAACCGGCTGCTGGAGGCGGGTGCCGTCGGGATACAGCTCTCGACGGTGCGCCGCCGGGCCGACACCGAGGCGCTGCGGGCCGTGAGCCGGTACGCGCCGCACGGGCGGCGCAGCGTCAGCCTGGCGCATCCGGCGGCCGGGTACGGGGTCGCCGGCCTCGACGCGTACCTGGCCGCGGAGGCGGCCGACCCACCCCTGCTGGTGGCCCAGATCGAGACGGCGACCACCGACGATCCGCTGCCCGAGTTGCTGCGCGGCCTGGACGTCGGGTTCGTCGGCACCACCGACCTGGCGGTCAGCCTGGGACTCGACGCCGAACCGGCGGCCCTGCGGCGGCGCGTCGAGGAGGTGGCCGCCGCGACCGACACCGCCGCGATCGCGTTCGGCGGCTGGGTGCCGCGCCGTACCGCCGACGCCCTGGCCGGGGCCGGCCTGGGCCCGGCCGGCTACCTGGTGGTCGGCTCCGACCTGCAACTGCTCGGCGCCGGGCTGCGTGGTCTCGCCGAGTCTTCCGTCTGAAGGGAACCCACATGCTCAACGCCCAGCTCTACGGCGCTCCGGTGAACTGGGACGACATCCCGGCCACCGAGGTCCGACCCGGAGTACGCCGCAAGGTGTACGCCACCGACGAGGTGCTCTTCGCCTGGCACGAACTCGCCGTGGGCATGGACCTCAACCCGCACCACCACGACGACTTCGACCAGTTGGTGCTGATCCTCGGCGGACGGTGCAACTACTTCGTCGACGGCGTCCCACACCCGCTGGGACCGGGCTCGATGCTGCTGGTGCCCCGGGGCGCGGAGCACTACATCGAGCCCACCGAGGGGCCCTGCATCAACGTGGACGTGTTCGCGCCACCCCGGGCCGACTTCCTGCCGCACGCCTGGCGCCCGGGACAGAGCTGACCGCCATGACCGACATCGTGGTGGTGGGCAGTCTCAACGTCGACGTGGTGGTGCCGCTGCCGGAGCTGCCCGCCGCCGGACAGACGGTGCTCGGCTCGGCCGACCACTGGCGGGCCGGCGGTGGCAAGGGCGCCAACCAGGCGGTCGCCGCCGCTCGACTGGGTCGGCAGGTCGCGATGGTCGGCGCGGTGGGCGACGACGCCGAGGGGGAGTGGCTGACCGGTCTGCTGGCCGCCGAGGGCGTGCGGACCGAGGCGGTGCTCCGGGCCACCCGGCCGACCGGCCAGGCGATCGTGCTGGTCACCGCCGACGGCGACAGCACCATCGCGGTCAGTTCGGGTGCCAACATGTGGCTGTCGTCGGCCCATCTGACGCCGTACCGCGAGCTGATCCGCACCGCCCGCGCGCTGCTGGTGCAGCAGGAGGTCAGCGCCGAGGTGGTGGCCGAGGCGGTGGCCGCCGCGGGCGGGCTGGTGGTGCTCAACCCGGCGCCGGCCCGCCCGGTCGACGTCGCGACGCTGGCCCGGGTCGACGTCCTGGTGCCCAACCGGGGCGAGTTGGCGGCGTTGACCGGGTCACCGACGGTGCCCGGGGACGCCGACCAGTTGGCCGCGCTGGCCCGGTCGCTGGGCACCCGGGGACCGGTGGTGGTCACCCTCGGCGCGGACGGCGCGCTCGTGGTCACCGACGAACGGCAGTGGCTGCTGCCGGCACAGCCGGTCGAGGCGGTGGACGCCACCGGCGCGGGCGACACCTTCTGCGCCGCGCTCGCCGACGCGTTGCTCGACGGCGCGTCGATCGACGACGCGGCCCGGTGGGCGATCCGGGTGGCGGCGGTGACGGTGACTCGGCCGGGGGCGATGGCTGCCGTACCGCGTCGCGACGAGGTGCTCATCGCCGGTTGATCGCCGCCGGGCTCCTCGGCATGCCGGTGCCGTGGGCGTCGGCACCGGTTTGTCCGTGCCGGTGCCGGACGCCCACCTGCCGTGCCGAATCGAATGCCGGGCATCCTGTCCCCGACAACCAGCCGTGGATGTTGCGCTTCGATTAACGGCTGATAACCCGTCTCCAGCGTTCTGCCTGCTCTTGACAGTTATGGCGTTCGAGTAGCAGCATCATGAGGCGAGATGCTGTCTCGCATGACGTAGATAGGGGTGAGGTGAGTGGTGCAGCAGACCCCGGTACGCCCGCTGGGAGCACCAGGTGGCGGCGCGCTGATCGACGAGGACTGGGAGGCACTGCGGTTCCGCGTGCACCGGTCGGCGTACCGCGAGCCCGAGCTGTTCCAGCAGGAGATCGACCGGATCTGGAACCACACCTGGCTCTACCTCGGGCACGAGACGGAGCTGCCGAGGCCCGGTGACTTCAAGACCCGTACCCTGGGCGGCCGGCCGCTGATCTTCTGCCGGGACTCCGATGGCGAGGTGCGGGCCTTCTTCAACTCCTGCACCCACCGGGGCACCGTGCTGTGCCGGCACAGCGAGGGCAACACCAAGTTCTTCCAGTGCTTCTACCACGCCTGGGCGTTCAGCAACTCCGGCGAACTGGCCGCGTTGCCCGGCGACGACGCGTACCCCGACGACCCGGGCTTCCGGGCCTCGATGGCGTTGCGGCAGGTGCCCCGGCTGCAGATCCACGAGGGCTTCGTCTTCGTCGCCTTCGACCCGGACGTACCCGACCTGCTGACCCACCTCGGTGCCGCCGCGCACTACATGTCGCTGACCGCGAAGATCGGCCCGCACGGCCTGACCACCCTGCCCGGCGTGCAGCTCTACAGCGTCAAGGGCAACTGGAAGCTGGCCGTCGAGAACGCGATGGACGGCTACCACTTCGCCCCGACGCACAACACCTTCGTCGGCTACCTGCGCGAGACCGGCTTCGCCGTCACCGACGACGACCAGTACGCCTACGACCTCGGCGGCGGTCACGGACTGCTGGTCCTCACCGGGCACAACGGCCGGATCGGCATGGTCTGGGAGCCGCGCTTCGGCGACGAGGAGAAGGCCCGTACCACCGCCAAGCGGCAGGAGATGGAGAGTCGGCTCGGCACCGAGCTGGCCGGTGAGATCGCCGACGCCAGCCGGATCCTCTTCGTCTTCCCCAACCTGCTGCTGTTCGACCTGGAGGCGCTGACCATCCGCCAGCTCGAACCGGTGGCGGCCGACCGCACCGACGTCCGGGCCTGGCAGTTCGTCGAGGTCGGCGAACCGGAGTCGGTCCGCGCGCTGCGGATCAAGACCATGGTCAGCTTCGTCGGGCCGGGCGGCCTCGCCACCCCCGACGACATCGAGGCGTACGAGGCGGTGCAGCGTGGCATCGTGGCCACCGCCAACCCGGCCGACCCCGCCCACGACTGGAGCGACATGTCCCGGGGCATGGCCAACGAGAAGCAGGGCAACCAGGGCCGTTCCATCGACGAGGGCGCGATGCGCAGCTTCTGGCGGCACTGGGCCAGCGTGGTGGGCGTACCCACGAGTGTGGCCGGCGCGCCGCCGACCGTGCCCTCCGCGACCGGCCCGAGCCGCCCGAAGGGGGAGTGAAGTGACGACACCGACGACGGTGCGCCCCGGCGTGGTACGGGTGGGCGACCGCGAGGTCACCCGGGCCGAGGTGGAGGACTTCCTCTACCACGAGGCTCAGTTGTTGGACGAGTGGCGACTCGACGAGTGGTTCACCCTCTTCGAGCCCGAGGGCCGGTTGGAGGTGCCCACCACCGACGGGGCCGGCTGGGACGCCACCACCGCCGGATACTTCGTCTGCGACGACTACGACCTCATCCAGGCCCGGGTCAAGCGGCTCAAGAGCCGCAAGGCGCACGCGGAGAACCCGCACTCGCGGACCCACCGGATGGTCTCCAACGTGATCCTGCTGGAAGGCGGGGCGGAGACGCTCTGGATCACCGCGAACTTCGTCATCCACCGCTACCGCGACGGCGGCACCTACACCTACGTCGGCCGGTACGAGCACGTGCTGAAGGTCGACCCCGACCGGCTGCGCTTCCGGGTCCGGCGCGCGGTGCCGGTGATGGAGTCGATGGACGCCGGTGCCCGACTCAGCTTCATCCTCTGAGGACGGCCGCACATGATCACGCACATGCTCGTCTTCCGGTTCCGGGACGACCTGCCGCCCGGTGCGGCCGAGTCGGTCCTGGCCGAGCTGGAGACCTTCCCCACCCGCTACCCGGCCATGCGCAACTGGCGCAGCGGACCCAACATCAGCACCCGGGACAGCAGCATGACCCACGGCTTCGTCGTGGAGTTCGCCACCGAGCAGGACCTGCTCGACTACCTGCACAGCGAGTCGCACGAGCGGTTCGTCCGCCAACGCTGGCGCCCGGTCATCGAACGTCAGGCCATCGTCACGATCCCCGCAGCCGGGGACGCTCCGCCCACCGAGAGGGGTCGCTGATGACCACCGAGGCCACCACCCGCCGCCGTGGGCCCTACGGCATGGAGTACGCCCGCATCGAGGTGCCGGACCTGGCCGCCTCCATCGAGTTCCTTCAGTACCACGTGGGCCTGCAACTCGAACAGCACGACGAGGAGTACGCCTTCCTGCGCGCCGACATCGAGCACCACAGCATCGAGCTTGTCGCCGCCCCGCACCGCGAGGTCTCCTGGACCACCGCGGTCGGGTTCAGCGTCGAGTCCGACGCGGTCCTCGACGACCTGCGTGAGCGGGTCACCGACGCCGGTCACGAGGTCCTCGAACTGGCCGACCGGGTCAAGGGGCTGGTGCAGCGCGGCTTCGCCGTCCGCGACCCGAACGGCCTGATCGTGGAGCTGTTCACCGAGTTCGTCGAGTACGCTGAGCCGCCGCTTGTCGAACTGCGTCCGCTGGACCTGGTGCACCCGTTCCTGGCCACCGACAAGTACGAGGAGACCCTGGACTTCTACACCCGGGTGCTCGGCTTCCTGCCCTCGGACTACGTCGGCGACGTCACCGTCTTCCTGCGCAGCGAGGACCGTTACCACCACAGCCTCGCCCTGCAACGCAACAAGGAGTTCTACGTCGCGCACCTGTGCTTCATGATGAAGAGCTTCGACCACGTGATGCGCGGTCGGGCCCGCGCCCAGTACAAGCAGGTCCCGATCGCCTCCGACCTGGTCAACCACTCCGCGTCCACGTCTATCGCCTTCTACCTGCACGACCCGAAGCACGGCCCCCGCTACGAACTGTGCGACAGGCACCGGGTCTTCACCCCCGAGGAGCAGGAGACCCACCGGGCTCGCCGGATGGCCGTCGACCCGCGCAACATCGACGTGTGGCGACCGGCGGCCGACGACTGGGGCCGCTTCTGACCAGCTCCCCCTCCCCCGGCCTCGGGCCGGGGGAGACTCACCGGCAGGCGGTCGTGACGACGACGGGCGCCTGCGGCCGCACCGGCGGTCGCCGGCACTCAGCGGGTGCCGCCGGCCGCCATGCTGCGGCTACGTCGTGGACCGGGTCCTCGGGACGGTACGCGACCCATTGGAAAGGTCGTTACCGTCCGGGTACGGTGCCGCGAACAGGTCGTACGCCACCGCCTCGGTGTCGAGGGTCTGGCCGGTGCTCTGCCAGAAGTCGACGGCGTGTGGTGTACGCGACCATCTCCTGCTGGTACGGCTCGCCGCCGTAGCGCCTGTCGACGTATGGCATGCCGAGCCAGCAGACCTCGTTGAGCGGCAGGTTGACGGATCGCGGCCCGAAGCCACCGGAGTCCATCCACCTGCAGAACGCGAGGTTGCCGCTCCTCGCCGCTCAGGCCAACGGTCCGTTGAACATGCCGCCCATCTATTGGCGAGGACAACTCGCCCACGTGTCAGGTTGGGTATTGGGAGAGATGTCCCACGCTCGCACGGAGCGCTACTCCTAGAGCCGAGGAAGGCTCCCGCCGCTACTCCGGTAGGAGCCTTCCGCTGGTCCTTATCGCTCAACGCCTTGGCCGTGACGGCAAAGGCAACTGTTGTAGATCGGCAACTGCGTCGTCGGCGAGTTGACTAGCGGGTCCACAGGCACTCGGCCCATCTCGCCGTACAGGAACAGCCGCAGGCTGACGTAGAGCGTCTCCATGTCCACTCGGGTCAGCTCGGGGAACCCGTGACGTAGCAGAACGGTTCGCACGTCCACCAGCAGTTCGAACGCTAGGCGCTGGTCACCTTCGTAGTACGGAAGTGGGTAGGTTGGCACGTTTACCCCCGGAGACAGCTTTACTAGGAGATCGCCCAGAGGGCGTACACCAGGGTGAGCCACCCCCGCTTTCATGGAGCTTCTTGACCATGGTCTGATGGCCGTGGGGGAGGAAGTTGTCCGTGGCAGCACCGAAGAAGTACCCCGACGAACTGCGTCAGCGCGCTGTGCGCTTGTACCGC
>NZ_POTX01000211.1 GCF_003236305.1 Micromonospora endophytica
GAGGCGGGCAGCGGCGATGGTGGTGACGGCGGTGGTGAGGGTGGTGAGGACCTGGGAGTCCAGGTGCCAGTGCTGCCAGTAGAGGGGTACGTCGACCACCCGGTTCGGCGCGATGTCCAGGCAGCGGCCGGCCGCCAGGTCGGCGTCGGCGATCTGTTCCGGCACCAGTCCCCAGCCGAGGCCGAGCCGGATGGCCTCGCTGAACGCCGGCACCGACGGCACGTAGTGCGTGGGTGGGTCGAGGACGCGGCCGGTAACCGTACGCAGGAAGCGGTGTTGCAGGCGGTCCTTGCGGTCGAAGAGCACCACCGGCGCGGCGGCGAGCGCCGAGCGGGTGAGCCCGCCGGCGAACCACCGGTCCGCGAGCGGTGGCGCGGCCAGGGCGCGGTAGCGCATCGCGCCGAGCGGGCGTACCCGGCAGCCCTGCACCGCGTCGCGCTGCGCGGTCACCGCAGCCATCACCGACCCGGCGCGTAGCAGTTCCGCGCTGTGGTCCTGGTCGTCCTGCCGCAGGTCGAAGGAGAGCGCGGGCTCGGCCGGCAGCCGGGACAGCACCGCGGGAAACCAGGTGGCGAGCGAGTCGGCGTTGACCACGACGGCAATCCGGGTACGACCGGGGTCGCCGCCGAGTGCTCCCCGTGCTTCGGTGAGTGCCTCCCGTTCGAGCAGGACGAGTTGACCGGCGAGGCGGAGCAGCGGGCGACCGGCCTCGGTGGCGTCACAGGGACGCTGCCGCCGGACGAGCACCTGCCCGACGGTCTCCTCAAGCGCTTTGATCCGCTGGCTGACCGCCGAGGGGGTGACGTGCAGCAGCCGCGCCGCAGCTTCGAAGCTGCCCTCGGCGACCACCGCGGCGAACGTACGGAGCTGGGTGGAGTCCAAGCCCGTCATGAAGCTGAGCTTAACCAGAGCAAAAATCTTTAGCTGGACCGGCATCTGAGCGCACCCTACCGTCGACCCCGTGCTCACCTCCGCCGTCGCCGGTTTCTCGCTGGCCATCGCCCTGATCGTCGCCATCGGTGCGCAGAACGCCTTCGTGCTGCGCCAGGGCCTACGCCGGGAACACCTGGTGCCGGTCGTGTTGACCTGCGCGGCCTCGGACGCGCTGCTCATCGGTCTCGGTATCGCCGGGGTGGGTTCGGTGGTGGCCGGGCGTCCCGACCTGCTCACCGCGATCCGCTGGGGCGGCGCGGCTTTCCTGCTCGGGTACGCGGCGCTGGCCGCCCGCCGGGCGCTGCGTCCCGGCGCGCTCACTCCCGCCGACCGTCCACCGGCCCGGCTCGGCGCGACGCTTGCGGCCTGCCTCGCCTTCACCTACCTCAACCCGCACGTGTATCTCGACACCGTGCTGCTGCTCGGCGGCCTCGCCCAGCAGCACCAGCACCGGTGGGTGTTCGGTCTCGGCGCGGCGGCGGCCAGCGTGGTCTGGTTCACCGCGCTGGGTGCCGGCGCGTACCGGCTGGCTCCGCTGCTGGCCAGGGCCGGTGTCTGGCGGGTTCTCGACGGCGTGATCGCGGTGGTGATGGTGGTGGTGGCGGCCGCGCTGCTGCTCGGCTGAGGACGACCGGGCGCGGCGGGCGGGTGTTTTCGCTTACCACGGCAAGCGCCGCAGACCACATGCGGCAATGATGGCCGGGTGCGGTTCCTCAATGACGCGCCTGTCGCGTACGACCTGACCTACAACGACGTCTTCATGGCGCCGGCCCGCTCGGAGGTGGGTTCGCGGCTGGATGTCGACCTCGCCACCGCCGACGGTACGGGCACCACGATCCCGCTCGTGGTGGCGAACATGACGGCGGTCGCCGGGCGGCGGATGGCGGAGACGGTGGCCCGGCGCGGCGGGATCGCTGTCATTCCCCAGGACATCCCGATCGACGTGGTGGCCGAGGTCGTCGCCTGGGTCAAGCAGCGGCACCTGGTGCACGACACCGCCATCGCGCTCGGCCCGACCGACACCGTCGGCGACGCCATCCACCTGCTGCCGAAGCGGGCGTACGGTGCGGTGATCGTGGTCGACGACGCGGGTCGCCCGATGGGCGTGGTTACCGAGGCCGACACGGTCGGGGTGGACCGCTTCGCCCAGCTGCGCGACGTGATGTCGACCGACCTGCACACCGTGCCGGTGGACGCGGATCCGCGTACCGGCTTCGACCGGCTCTCGGCGGGCCGGCGACGGCTGGCCCCGGTGGTCGACGCCGATGGTCGGCTGGTCGGGGTGCTCACCCGGCCGGGTGCGCTGCGGGCCACGCTCTACAAGCCGGCCGTGGACGACAAGGGCCGGCTGCGGATCGCGGCGGCGGTGGGCATCAACGGCGACGTGGCGGGCAAGGCCGCCGCGCTGCTGGCGGCCGGGGCGGACACCCTGGTCGTGGACACCGCACACGGCCACCAGGAACGGATGATCTCCGCGCTGCGGACCGTCCGCGGTCTCGACCCGGGCGTGCCGGTGGCGGCCGGCAACGTGGTCACCGCCGACGGCGTACGCGATCTGGTCGAGGCGGGCGCGGACATCGTCAAGGTCGGCGTCGGTCCGGGCGCGATGTGCACCACCCGGATGATGACCGGGGTGGGGCGTCCGCAGTTCTCGGCGGTGCTGGACTGCGCGGCGGCGGCCCGGCGGCTGGGTCGCCACGTCTGGGCCGACGGCGGGGTACGGCACCCGCGTGACGTGGCGCTGGCGCTGGCCGCCGGCGCCTCGAACGTCATGATCGGTTCCTGGTTCGCCGGCACCTACGAGTCGCCTGGCGATCTCTACACCGACGAGGAGGGCCGGCGGTACAAGGAGAGCTTCGGCATGGCCTCCGCACGGGCGGTCAGCGCGCGGACCGCCGAGGACAGCCCGTACGACCGGGCCCGCAAGGCCATCTTCGAGGAGGGCATCTCCACGGCCCGGATGTACCTGGACCCGGCCCGGCCCGGGGTGGAGGACCTGATCGACGAGATCATCTCTGGCGTACGCAGCGCCTTCACCTACGCGGGTGCGCGCAGCCTGCCGGAGTTCCACGAGCGGGCGTTGATCGGTGTGCAGAGCACCGCCGGCTACACCGAGGGGATGCCGCTGCCGACCAGTTGGTGACGCGGCGGGCCCACCCCGCCGGGTCCACCGCGCCGATGTCAGGCCGCGGCGCAGCGCGGCCCGGGCACCGCGGCGAGCAGCGTGCCGACGGCGAGGGCGAGAGTTCGGCGTAACAAGTCTCCGCCTCCAGGATCTTGAACTCCGTCCATACTCGACTGACGTCGCAGTCGGGTCGTATCGGGAAAGTTCCCCACGCGCCCCTGAACTGCCGCCCCTGAGGAGGGCCGGCGGGTGAGGCCGGGCAACCGGCTTGCTCAGGCGCTGGGGGGTGGGGTGAAGAGTCGCCGGATCACGGCTCGTGCGGCCTCTCCCGGATCGTCACCGAGGCCGGCGGGGAACGCGCCGGCCAGCCAGAGGGTCGCGAATCCGTGCACGATCGACCAGGCCGCCATCACGTCGGCCTGCTGGCCGTCGGGCCCGCCGTCGGTCAGCGCCGTGACCCTGGAGCGCAGGGCCCGGCCGGAGCGGGCCCGGGCGGCCCGTACCTCGGGGTCGTCGGCCCGATAGAGGTCGGGGTGGAACATCACCTCGAAGTACGCGCGGTGTCGGACGGCGAATGTGACGTACCCGACCCCGAGGTCCAACAGGTCGGTGCCGGCGGCGTCCAGCGTCTCGGCGAGCAGGTCGAAGCCCTGCACGGCGAGCACGGTGAACAGGCCGGCCCGGTCGCCGAAGTGGTGCGCGGGAGCAGCGTGCGAGACGCCCGCGCGACGGGCCAGGTCACGCAGGCTCAGGGCGGTCGGCCCGGCTTCCTCGATCACCTCGACGGCCGCCGCGATCAGTGCCCGACGCAGGTCGCCGTGATGATAGCCACGGGTGCCGCTCATTCCGGAAGCATATCTTGTCGTTGACAAGTTATGCTCGTCGGACCCAATCTTGACAGCGACAAGATTCCCTCCAGGAGGCACTCTCATGGCTCCCCTCATCGCCCTGCTGATCACCACGGCTGCCGCTCGGCTGGCCGGACTGGCCGGGGTCACCGCCCTCGACGGCTGGCACCCGGCCCTGCGCGTCGGGCTGGCCACGATGTTCGCACTCACCGGGCTGGCGCACTTCGGCCTCGGCCGGCGGCAGGACCTGATCTCGATGGTGCCGCCCCGGCTGCCCCGGCCGGAGCTGCTCGTCACGGTGACCGGAGTGCTGGAACTGGCCGGGGCGGCAGCCCTGCTGGCACCGGGCACCGCCAGGTGGGCCGCTGCCGGACTGACCCTGCTCCTCCTGGCGATGTTCCCGGCGAACGTCTCCGCCGCGCGTCGCGTGCTCACCCTGAGCGAGCGCCCGGTGACCCCACTCGGGCGGCGTACCCTGCTTCAGGCCCTGTTCCTCGCCGCGACCATTGCCGTGGCGGTCGGCCCCTGATCGCGCGACCCGACAGCCGCCGGACGGCGGGACGAAATTCGTTTGGAGCCTGACTGTCAGCTAGCTAATGTTCGGCTCATGAGTCTGATACAGCTGGCGGACGTGCCGCTGGGCCGCCTCCTGGTGGTCGCCGGGCACCTCGCGAGCCAGCGGTGGAATCGCTACCTCGCCGAGGAGCACGGCCTGACCCAGGCCGGGATGGCCACCCTGATGGCCCTCGCCGAGCACGGCGAACTCCCGCACCGGGCAGTGGCCGAACTGTGCTTCGTCCGCCCCGCCACCCTCACCGGCATCGTCGACACCCTCGAACGCGAGGGCCTGGTGCAGCGGCAGCGCGACGACGCCGACCGACGCAGCGTCAAACTGGTGTTGACCACAGCCGGGCAGGACCGGGTCGGCAGCCTCACCGCCGCGATCCGGTCCGGGCGGCCGCTCACCTCGGTCGACACCGACCCGGCGAAAGCGGCGGTCATCCGGCAGTTCCTGCTCGAGGTCATCGGCGGCGACGAGAAGACCTGCGGGCCGGCGGGAGGCCCGACGTGTTGATCCAGTTGCTCCGCGGCCACCTGCGGCCGTACCAACGATTGCTGACGGCCGTGGTGCTGCTCCAGTTCGTCGGCACCATGGCCTCGCTCTACCTGCCCAGCCTCAACGCCGACATCATCGACCTCGGTGTCGCCCAGGGCGACACCGGCTACATCATCCGCACCGGCGGGTGGATGCTCGCGGTGAGCGTGGTGCAGATCGTCTGCGCCGTCGCGGCGGTCTACCTCGGCGCCCGGATCGCCATGGGCTTCGGCCGGGACGTACGGGCAGCGGTGTTCGGGCACGTCAACACCTTCTCGGCGCGGGAGGTCGCCCGCTTCGGTGCCCCGTCACTGATCACCCGGAACACCAATGACGTGCAGCAGGTGCAGATGCTCGTGCTGATGAGCTGCACCATGCTGGTCACCGCGCCGATCATGAGTGTCGGTGGCGTGGTGATGGCGCTGCGCGAGGATGTCGGACTCTCCTGGCTGATGCTGGTCAGCGTGCCGGTGCTGGCGGTCGCGCTGGGTCTGATCATCCGGCGGATGGTGCCCGGCTTCCGGCTCATGCAGACCCGCATCGACGCGATCAACCGGGTGCTGCGGGAGCAGATCACCGGGATCCGGGTGGTCCGGGCCTTCGTCCGGGAGCCGTACGAGGTGCGACGCTTCGCCGCCGCGAACACCGACCTGACCGCGACCGCCCTGCGCACCGGCCGGCTGATGGCGTTGATCTTTCCCGTGGTGATGCTGGTGCTCAACGTCTCCAGCGTGGCGGTGCTCTGGTTCGGCGCGGAACGGGTGGACGCGGGTGCGATCCAGGTCGGCGCGCTCACCGCCTTCCTGCAATACCTGATGCAGATCCTGATGGCCGTGATGATGGCCACGTTCATGCTCATGATGGTGCCGCGCGCGACGGTCTGCGCCGAACGGATCGTGGAGGTGCTCGACACCGACTCCTCGGTGGTGCCCACCCCGGCCCCGGTCACCGAGGTGCCGACCCGGGCCGAATTGGAGCTGCGAAACGTGCGGTTCCAGTACCCGGGTGCCGCCGAACCGGTGCTCAGGGACGTCTCGTTCCGGGTCGCCCCAGGCACCACCACGGCGATCATCGGCAGCACCGGCGCGGGCAAGACGACACTGCTCACCCTGGTTCCCCGGCTTGTCGACGTCACCGCCGGCGCGGTCCTCGTCGACGGCATCGACGTGCGGGAACTCGCGCCGGACGAGCTGTGGCGCCGGATCGGACTGGTGCCGCAGCGGCCGTACCTGTTCACCGGCACGGTGGCGAGCAACCTGCGCTACGGCAACCCGGACGCCACCGACGAGGAGCTGTGGGCGGCGCTGGAGATCGCCCAGGCCCGCGACTTCGTCGAGGCCATGCCGGAGGGCCTGGACACACCGGTCACCCAGGGCGGCACGAACGTCTCCGGCGGGCAGCGGCAGCGGCTGGCCATCGCCCGCGCCCTGGTCCGCCGGCCGGAGATCTACCTGTTCGACGACTCGTTCTCCGCGCTCGACCTCGGCACCGACGCCCGGCTACGCGCGGCCCTGCGACCGGTCACCGCCGACGCCGCGGTCGTGATCGTCGCCCAGCGGGTCTCCACCATCGTCGGCGCCGACCAGATCATCGTGTTGGAGGACGGCGGTGTGGTCGGGGTGGGCCGGCACGAGGAGCTGCTGACCAACTGCCCCACCTACGCGGAGATCGTGGCGTCCCAGCAGACCACGGAGGTGCCGGCATGAGCGAGCGACAGCGAGCGAATCATCAACTCAGCGCGCTTGTGCCTCAGGCCGGCACGCAGCGAAGCGGAGTGCCGGCATGAGCGAGCGACAGCGAGCGAATCATCAACTCAGCGCGCTTGTGCCTCAGGCCGGCACGCAGCGAAGCGGAGTGCCGGCATGAGCGAGCGACAGCGAGCGAATCATCAACTCAGCGCGCTTGTGCCTCAGGCCGGCACGCAGCGAAGCGGAGTGCCGGCATGAGCGAGCGACAGCGAGCGAATCATCAACTCAGCGCGCTTGTGCCTCAGGCCGGCACGCAGCGAAGCGGAGTGCCGGCATGAGCGAGCGACAGCGAGCGAATCATCAACTCAGCGCGCTTGTGCCTCAGGCCGGCACGCAGCGAAGCGGAGTGCCGGCATGAGCGAGCGACAGCGAGCGAATCATCAACTCAGCGCGCTTGTGCCTCAGGCCGGCACGCAGCGAAGCGGAGTGCCGACATGAGGAAACAGCGCGTACCGGCGCAGCCGTCGGCTGCGGACGGGCGTACGCCGAAACGGTTGCCGCCCGGCGGCCAGCGCGGCGGGCCGCCGTGGATGGGGGCGGGGATGCCAGCGGAGCGGTCCCTGAACTTCGGGCCGACCGCTCGCCGGCTGCTGAGCCGGCTGCGTCCGCAGCGCCTGCACGTGGCTGCGGTCATCGCGCTCGCGGTGGTGAGCGTCGGGCTCACCGTGATCGGACCCAAGGTGCTCGGGTACGCCACCGATCTCATCTTCACCGGGGTGATCGGCCAACAGCTCGACCCGGGCACCAGCGCCGAGCAGGCCGTCGCCGCAGCCCGGGCGGCCGGCAACGACAACTACGCCGACATGCTCGCCCGGATGGACGTGGTGCCTGGGGCGGAGATCGACTTTTCGGCCCTGGGTCGGGTGCTGCTGCTGGCGTTGGGCCTCTATCTGGCGGCCAGCCTGCTGATGTGGTGGCAGGGCTGGCTGCTCACCGGAGTGGTCCAGCGGACGGTGTTCCAGCTACGGGCGGAGGTGGAGGAGAAGCTCAACCGGCTGCCGCTGCCCTACTTCGACAGGCAGCCGCGCGGTGAGCTGCTCAGCCGGGTCACCAACGACATCGACAACATCTCGCAGAGCCTCCAGCAGACCCTGAGCCAACTACTGACGTCGCTGCTCACCGTGGTCGGCGTACTCGGCATGATGTTCTGGATCTCGCCGTTGCTCGCCGTGGTCGCGTTGGTCGCGGTGCCGCTGTCGATCGTGGTAACCGGGCAGATCGCCAAGCGGTCGCAGCGGAAGTTCATCGCGCAGTGGACCCACACCGGTGAGCTGAACGCGCAGATCGAGGAGGCGTTCACCGGCCACGACCTGATCAAGGTCTTCGGTCGGCGGCGCGAGGTGGAGGCGGCCTTCCACGCCAAGAACGAGCAACTCTTCCAGGCCAGCTTCGGCGCTCAGTTCATCTCCGGGATCATCATGCCGGCGATGCTCTTCATCGGGAACCTCAGCTACGTGGCGATCGCGGTGGTCGGCGGGCTCCGGGTCGCCTCCGGTGCGATGAGCCTCGGTGACGTGCAGGCGTTCATCCAGTACTCCCGTCAGTTCACCCAGCCGCTCACCCAGGTCGCCTCGATGGCCAACCTGCTCCAGTCCGGGGTGGCCTCGGCGGAGCGGGTGTTCGCGGTGCTGGACGCCGACGAGCAGACCCCCGACCCGGCCACCCCGGTACGCGTGACCGACCCACACGGCCGGGTCGAGTTCGAGCGCGTCTCGTTCCGGTACACCCCGGACACGCCACTGATCGAGGAGCTTTCCCTGGTGGCCGAGCCGGGACACACGGTGGCCATCGTCGGGCCGACCGGTGCCGGCAAGACCACCCTGGTCAACCTGATCATGCGTTTCTACGAGCTGGACGCCGGCCGGATCACGCTCGACGGGGTGGACATCACCGCGCTGAGCCGTGACGACCTGCGCGGCCGGATCGGCATGGTGCTTCAGGACACCTGGCTGTTCGGCGGCACCATCCGCGACAACATCGCCTACGGCCGGCCCGACGCGACCGAGGAGGAGATCCTCGCCGCCGCCCAGGCCACATTCGTGGACCGGTTCGTCCGCAGCCTGCCGGACGGCTACGACACGGTGATCGACGAGGAGGGCAGCAACGTCAGCGCCGGCGAGAAACAGCTCATCACCATCGCCCGGGCGTTCCTCGCCGAACCGGCACTACTGATCCTCGACGAGGCGACCAGCTCGGTGGACACCCGTACCGAGGTGCTGCTCCAGCGGGCGATGGCGGCGCTGCGCTCCGAGCGGACCAGTTTCGTCATCGCGCACCGGCTCTCCACCATCCGTGACGCCGACCTGATCCTGATGATGGAGCAGGGTCGCATCGTCGAGCAGGGCACCCACGAGCAACTGCTCGCCGCGCACGGTCCCTATCACCGGCTGTACCAGTCCCAGTTCCGGCAGGCGGTCGAGGGCGACGACGACCCGGCGGCTGTCGCGACGGTCACCACCGCGGGCTGATCCCGCCGTCACCGAGCGCCCCGAGGCCGGGGCCTGGTATGCGGGGGAGGCCGGGCCGCTGACACGGGACCTGTCAGCGGCCCGGGGCGGCCATCGGCGTCAGGAACGGGGGACCCGACGCGGGCCGCGCGCCGACAACGGTACGCCGCTGTGGTGCCTTCCCGCGACCACGACCCGCCGCTCACCAACTTCGATATCCGCCGATCCGGCCACCGCCCGGTGGTGGGAGGGCGGAAGATCCCTGGTCACGGCCTCAGGGACCATTTCGGTGATGTCGGACACGTCCTCGGGGCGATCCCCAACCAAAGGCGGCACCGGGCGGCGGCCATCGGTAGGGGTGGTCCCCGGGTTCGTTTTCGGTGCTCCTCCCGGATCCGCCTGGGGTGCCGCCGACGCCAGGCTGAGGCATGCCCGCAACCCGCGTCAACGGCGTACTGGCCCTCGGTGGAATCGCCCTGGCAGCGCTGCTCGCCGTCGTCGGTCACGCTGGCGTGACCGACCTGGATCCACTGCGCCTGACCGTCAGCGACTACGCCGTCTCCGACTCCGGCGGAATGATCCACGTGGCGATGCTGCTGCTCGCCGCCGCCTCCGCCGTGCTCGTGCCGGCCGTACGCCGGCTCGGTCCACCCGACAGCCGGCGGCACACGGCCACCGCGATGCTGACGGTCTGGGCCAGCGGGTTGCTGGTGTCCGGGCTGGTGCCCACCAACCCACCCGGCACGACCATGGACACCGCAGCGTACGTGCACCGGTACGCCTCGGTGGTCGCCTTCCTGGCGCTGCCGGTCGCCGGCTGGCTGCTCGCCGCCCGCCTGCCCGCCGGGGCTCGCCGCTGGCTCCGCATCCTCACCGTGGCCAGCCTGGTCCTCGCCGCCGCGATGGCGTGGTCCGCCTACCCCGGCGACCGGGCCCTCTACGGCCTCATCGAACGCGCCCTCATCCTCACCGAAGTAACCCTCCTCACCCTCCTCACCCTCTCCCTCTC
>NZ_POTX01000212.1 GCF_003236305.1 Micromonospora endophytica
TATAAGAGACACTTCCTGGCCTGGGCACCGGCGAAGCTGCCCGCCGCCCGCCAGACCGCGAGGTAGGTGTCCTGAAGCACCTCGGCGACCAGATCAGGGTCCGCACACCGGCGGCGCAACCGCACCTCCAGCCACGGTGCCGTCCGCCGGTACAGCTCGTCGAACGCCCGCCGATCGCCACGGGCGACCCGGCGTACGAGTTCCCCCTCGTCGGCGGCATCCATGCTTGCTCTCACACCCGGTAAGACGACAGGCTTCCCTGGATCAGGTCCCGAACCGGTGTGACCGCCGTCACGATCGCCATCGGCCTGCCCCTTCCGGGTGATGAGTTTCCCCGCCGGCATCCGTCACACCTACGACAGGACACGACGAGACGGAAGGACGACGCGATGAGCGCGGACAGGCGACTGACGGAGCCGGACGGAACCGGGCTGGGCGAGGTCGACGAGCCGACCTTCTCCGGGATGGCGCAACGGCACCGGCGCGAGCTGCACCTGCACTGCTACCGCATGCTCGGCTCGTTCGAGGACGCCGAGGACACCGTGCAGGAGACGTTCCTGCGTGCCTGGCGGCGGCGGGAGACCTTCGCGGGGCGGTCGACGTTCCGGGCCTGGCTGTACCGGATCGCCACGAACGCCTGCCTGGACCTGCTCGCCAAGTGCCGGCCGGAGCCGGCGACCGGCGGTGAGGTGCGGTGGCTCCAGCCCTACCCGGACCGGCTGCTCGACGAACTGGTTGCGGGCGATGGGGACGAGCCGGAGACCGTCGCCGTCGCGCGGGAGACCATCGAGCTGGCGTACGTGGTCGCGGTCCAGCACCTCGCGCCGCGCCCACGGGCGGTGCTGATCCTGCGGGACGTGCTCGGCTGGCCGGCGAAAGACGTCGCGGAGCTGCTCGGTGACTCCGTCAACTCGGTGAACAGCGCGCTCCAACGGGCCCGCGCCGGTATGCGGGAGCACCTGCCCGCCGAACGGCAGGACTGGACCGGCAGCGAGGAGGAGGACGCCGGAACCCGCGAGCTGGTCCGCCGCTTCACCGACGCCAGCGTGGCCACCGACATCGACCGGCTCGCCGCGATGCTGCGCGAGGATGTCCGGTGCTCGATGCCGCCCACCCCGGGCCTGCACATCGGCCGCGACGCGGTGGTGAAGGACTGGGTCGACGACGGCTTCGTGGGCATGACGGGTCTGCGCGGCATCCCCACCGACGTGAACCGGCAACCCGCCGTCGCCTTCTATCACTGGCGGGAACGGGAGGGCGCGTACCTGCCGCTGACCCTCGACGTCCTGCGGATCACCGGCGGGTTGATCACCGAGATCGTCACCTTTCACGACGACCAGTTCCAGCGACTCGGACTGCCGCAGCGCCTGCCGGCCGACAGCCAGGAATGATCCGGTGCGGACCCTTCCAGCACACAGCAGGCGGGCCGGACGTCGGATGCCGATTCAGTCACGCCAGGTGAGACCGAACGCCTCGGTGTCCGGCAGAGCGGCGCCGGCCGCGTACGCCGTGGCGAAGCCCGCCTCGCCCAGCGCCGCGGCGGCGGCCTGCCGGGCGCTCGCCAGCTCCGCCGCGTCGTCCGGGTCCGGCACCTGACCCAGCGCCGCGTACGCCCGGTCGGTGAAGCCCACCATCCGGGCGGCCAGCCGGTGGTCGCCCTCGGCCGCAGCCAACGCGGCGGCGGCGACCCCCAGGTAGGGCACGAACGACCGGTAACCCTCCCGGAAGACCCGTTCCCGCCCCTGGGCGAACAACTGCCGCGCCCGGTCGAGGTTGCCCAGGTGCAGCTCGGTGAACGCCAGGTTGTGGTACTCGGCGTTGACCAGCTCGGGCTGCCCCAGCTCCTCGTTGAGCGCGATGCTCGCCAGATATCGCTCCCGCGCCCGGGCGTGGTCACCGGACATCCGGGCCACCGCGGCCAGCACGTGTCGTGGCCGTTCCTCCAGCCGTCGGTCACCGGAGCGCACCGCGACCCGCAACGCCTCGTCCGCGAGCTGCTCGGCTCGGGGCAGGTCGCCACCGCGCAGCGCGACCCGCGCCAGGGCGTAGAGCCCTTCCACCTCGCCGCCGGGCTCGCCGGCCGCTCGGGCCCGCTCGATCTCCGCGCGCGCCAACCGGCCCACCAGCGCGGTGTCACCACGCCGGAAGGCGGACCGGACGTCCGTCTCGAAACTCACCTGTCCTCCTTCACCCGTCGACCCGCGTCGCCGGTCCTATCGCACCTCGTTGGTCACGGCGCTGGTTAATGTTGACCTGTTCCAGGTCCACCACATCCTGCCCGCGGCGGAGCACCTCGCGCCGAGAGGAACTCCCTGTCCGGAACAGTGGACGCTGCACCCTGACGCTAGGCAGCCCCAGTTGACGACGAGTGAACCGGCCGGCGTTCCGCAATCCGCGGCCGCAACCCCGCGACCACACCGCCAGCCCGCCGGCGCGGCCGGCGTGCGCTCCCCTGCGCCGCGCGGGCTCGTGGCCGCGCGGCCCGGCCGGCTGCCAGCCAACCCTCACCGGTCAACGGCGGCGCGCGCGGCCGGTGCGGGCCGCGTTCATAGGTGGGGTGCCCGCGATGGCGTACGGGATTCCGACGCCGAAATACCTGCGCGTGTTGAACACGCTACGGAAGCGCATCGAGGACGGCGACTACGCGCCCGGTGCGGCACTGCCGTCGGAGAACCAGCTCTGCACCGAGTTGGGAGTGTCCCGACCGACGGTGCTCAAGGCGTTGGGCATCCTCAAGCAGGACGGCTGGATCGAATCGCAGCAAGGCAAGGGCAGCTTCGTACGCGGCCGACCCGCCGCCGGCCACACCTCCCCGGAGTACGCCCGCGACGCCGTCGAGCTGAACGAGACCGGCGACACCGAGATCCTGCACGTCGGCCCGGTCCTCGCTAGACATCGCGGTCGGTACCGACATCACCAAGCTGGACCCCATCTGGGGCGGCGCACCAAGCCTCCGGCGACCCGATCATGACCTCGGTGCTGGTGATGCCCGGCAGCCGCCACGAGATCGAAGACACCTACGCCGTGTCCTGAGGTGCCGTCGTTGCTTCGTGGGCTCAGCGGCACAACCAGCCAGCGGCTCGCGTGACGCTGCCGTCACCTCGGTCGATGCACAGTTCACTTGTCTCGTAGTCGACCCAATAGGTCTGTCCGCGCTCGATCAACACCGGTTGGTGCAGATGGAACCACCGGCCGACGGTCGAAACCAGCGTGAGCCGATCGGCCGTCCCCCGCTTCTGCACGCGTCCTCCCACTGTGGGCATCGCTCCTATCCCCACATTGTGCAATCGAACCTGCGGCACGCCCGGGGTGTCGCTGTGGCTCAACGCCGGCTTGCCCGCTCCGGAAGTCGCGGAGCGGGCCGGCCACTCGGTCGACGTGCTGCTCAAGGTGTACGCCAAGTGCCTCGACGGAGACCGCAGCCGCACAAACGAACGCATCGAAGCGACGCTCAACTGAAGACGCCGCACCGTGCCCGGAATTCTGCGAGCCAGCCGCGCACCTGTTCATCGTCATGCAGGTACGGTTCACCCGGCCCGTCGCGAAGATCGATGCCGGAAAGCACCCCGAGTGCCCACCAGATCGGCTCATCAACCTCGGCATGCTCCAGGCTCCGCATAGCCCGGGTCGCCCAACGGTCGACTTCGTCGCGCGACTGGCTGCCGTCGAGAATCGCTGTGAACCGGGCCTCGACGTCGGTGCGGCCGGGCAGTGCCGACCGGCCGATCATCGCGACCATGATCCTGTCAAACAGCCCACGGCCTGCTGGCACCTCGGAAGCATCGCTGAACTGGGCAAACAGGCTGATCTTTGAGGTGCCCCCGGCAGGATTCGAACCTGCGACACACGGTTTAGGAAACCGATGCTCTATCCCCTGAGCTACGAGGGCGCGAGGGCCCAGTCTAGCGACCTGCGGGTACACCTGGGGTGGCAGGGCGTGGCCCGCGTTGACCCGCGTTCGCCCGCGTCGCCGGAAACCCCGTTCCCGCAGCCCACGACCACCGACCGACCACATCAACGCCCGTTTGCGACCGCAAGTGGGCCAGTTTGGTACTGGTTGTCCCACGGTGGCTCCTGCTGGAGACCACACGCCGCACACAATCGGGAAGGTCATGATGGGCCGCCCTTTCCCCTGATTCGGGAGCGAGTCTTGTTGATGAATCTGGGATCCTGTCTGGTTCGTTAGATCGGGCAGGGAGGACGGCCGATGGTGGCGGCAGGTGGCGTGGTGGGGGTTCGAGTGCGGTGTCCACAGCTGCAAGCGGCAGTGGCCCAGTTGATGGTGGCGGTGCTCGGCGACCTCGCCGCTCGCGACGGGGTCCCGGTGTTCGCGACCGTCCCTGACTTCGGCGAGTGGCACCGCCACGGGCAGGAATCGTTCGTCGCCCTCCGGCGCGGTGCCTGGCAGATGCCGGGCTGGGTCTCGGACTACCGGTTCCTGGACATCTTCGCTGAGATGACGGCGGTGCGCGCTGTCGTCGCCGCCGATGAGCTGCTGCGCGAGCGGGTGGATTGCGGCGTGGGCGTGGAGTTCGCCGTCACGCACCGCCAGCTGGGGTGGACGCTGGTGCAGCACATCCTGGAACCTGTGGTTGCCGCTGTCCGGGGCTACCGGTTCGACCAGGACGCCTTCGACGCCGCCTACAGTCGGTTGGAGGAAGGTGTGCTGGCCACGCGGGCGCGGCTGGTCGAGGCGATCCCGCTCAACGCCTTCACCCCCACGGCGGGAATCGAGGCGGTCACCCTGTCGGATGGCTTGGTGTTGCAAGCGATGAGCGACCGGCAGATGAGCGCCGCGATCGGCTACCACGCGGTTCCGATCACCTTCGCCAGCGGCCCGAACTCGGTGACCGCGTCGCCGTTGACAAGGACTTCGACCTCGTCGCCGCGATCACCGGCCAGCCAGTCGAAACGCTGACTGGCTGAAGACAGGGTAGGGATGCAGCGCCGAACCCTCCGGATGAGAGGAGGCGCGAGGAGACCTCGATGTCGGCGGCCTCAGTTGTTCCGGAGCAGTGGTCAGACGCGGATGTCGATGTCGTTGAAGGAGACCTCGATGGGGAATTGGTCGGAGGTGTTCAGTACGCCAAGGACGATGCGGCCCTCGGTGAACGGGGAGTCCTGCCAGGTGCCGATCTGTTCCCCGTCGCGGGTGAAGGTCAACTCTTCTCCTGCGGCGGTGATCCCGACCGTGATCGGATCCCCATGCGCCGGCGGTTCGGCGTACGGAAACGTTGTCAGCTCCGTCAGGTCGCTGCCGTTGTCGAGTCCGTGGGTCAGCAGCCGGTAGCCGTCGGCGCAGACCGCCAGGAGATGGCCGGCCTCCCAGTCCGATGCCGTGCTGAACTTGCCGAACCGCAGCCACACCGCCGAGCAGCCGTCCCCGGTCAGGATCCGTGTCGTCACCGTGACGGTGAAGTCGCCGAAGGCCCGGCGCGGTCCGCGGCAGCGGTACGGCCCAGACGACTCCTTCGTCACCACAAGCGCGTCGTCGAACGAGCAGGAAGCCTGGTTCACGTTGTCCTGCACCACCCGCCAGTTCTTCTCAACGGTCAGCGGGTCGGCGACGACGGAATCTCCTTCGGGGGTCGTCGCCGTCGTGGAGGGCGACACCGGCGGCAGGGAGGCCGCACCGGTGACCTCCTGGCCCGCGTTGTCGCGGTTGATCGGGATGTGTCCGGAGGCGATTCCCGCGAGCAGGGACACCGCCACCACCGCAGTGAAGGCCAACACGACGGATGCTGTCCGGCCGAGCCCTCGCCGGGGCTTCGGCGCTCCGGCTCCGACCGTCGGTGCGACCTGCGGCCGGGGACCGGACTTCTCGACCCGGGCAGGCGAATGGAACCTGGTAGTCACCGAAGCTGGGTTCGCCACGGCATGCCTGTCGTCGGCGGCCTGGGCGTCGGCCACCGCCTCCCGCAGCGCTGGCTGCTGATTCAGGACGGAGGTGGCGTCACCTGCGCGTTGCGGGCCGGTGTCCAACAGCCGGTCCAGCAGCTCTCGGGCGGTGGGGCGGTCGGCCGGATTCTTGGCAAGGGACTGCTCGACGAGGTCCCGCAGCGGGCCGGTGAACCCGCCGAGGTCTGGCGGCATGGTCAGGATGCGGGCGGCGACCATGTGCGGCATGTCGGCGGCGAACGGGCTGCGGCCGGTCCCGGCATAGGCGATCACCGCGCCCCAGGCGAAGATGTCGGCGGCCGGGGTCAGATTGCGGGCGGAGCCTTCGTCGAAGCGTTCCGGTGCCATGTAGGTGACCGTGCCGACCATCTGACCAGCGCGGGTGTGCTGGGTGGTCTGCTCGATCGCGCGGGCGATCCCGAAGTCGATCACCTTCGGGCTGCCCAGGGCGAGCAGGACGTTGCTGGGTTTGAGGTCGCGGTGAATGACACCGGCGCCGTGGATCGCGGTGAGAGCTGTCGCCACCCCGATGGCCAGACCGTGCAGATTGGACGACGAAAGCGGTCCCTGCTCGGCGACGACAGTGGCGAGGCTCGGGCCGTCGACGTATTCGACGACCAGGTACGGCTGCTGGTGGTGGGGGTCGGCGTCGAGAACCTCAGCGGTGCAGAACGGCGGCACCGCCTGTGCCCGTTCGACCTCGCTGCGGAACCGCTGCCGGAACTGCGGGTCGTCGGCCAGCTCCATTTTGATGATCTTCACGGCGACGCGGCGGCCCTCCGGCGTCACGGCCAGATACACCGTGCCCATGCCGCCTTCGCCGAGCCGCCCGATAAGCTCGTAACGTCCCATGTGCCGGGGGTCGCCGGGCCGCAACGGCCTGCCGTTCACCGACCTGGTGGCATCGGTCATGCGCTGTTCACCTGTGTCGCTTCCTTGTCGTCCGATGTCCCAAGCCTTGACGCCCACGGCTCCGGTGCCTTTCCGGCCTCGCCGATGCTGGCACGGACCACGACATTAGCGCCTGCCGTCGAGTCGGCTGCCACGACCAGCGCACCCGCCGCCTCGACGTCGTCCGATCCCTCCCGCACGGTCAGGCCGTGCCGGCGCAACTCCCGCACGGTCGCCGCCAGCCGGCGGGTGACAGGCGGTTCCGCATCGACGATCAACGTGACCTGGTGGGCCGCCGCCAGTTCAGCCGCAGTCCGCAGCACGGCCTCCGCCCGGGTGTCGCCGGTGAGACGGGCGATGACCACACCTGTCGGTGCCGGCGGAGTCGCGGCGAGCGTAATGACAGTGCCGACCATCGGCGTGCCGCCCGGTTCACCGTCGGTCATGACGACCAGGTCCGGTTCACCCGTGCGGACGATTTCGGCGAGATCCTCGGCTGGATTGCTGGTGAACCGGGCCACCATCGGCACGTCCGGGCCACCACCGGCACGCGCCGCCAGGGCCTTCAGTTCGGCCATCGCCTGGTTCATCTCCAGTAGGCCGTTGCCGATTTCGAGCGGAGCCGCCGGGTACGGCACCAGCCGGGCCAGCGCGAGCGTCGCCGGCCTGCGGGATCTGACCACCGCGGTCGCCAGGTCCAGGACCGCCGTGGCGGCGGGTTCCGCGTCGGGCACCACCACCAGGGCCTTGTACCCGGCGGTGCCACGCAGCGCCGCCCGTTCCGCCTGGGCGACGTCGCGGTCGGCGATCCGCTGCGGATAGATCCAGGCGAGCAGCGGGCCGGCCATGATCGTGGTGACCAGGGCCATCACCACCATCATCGAGAAGATCTGCTGGTCGATGATGGCCAGTTGCAGACCCACGGACAGGATGACGATCTCGGTCAGGCCGCGCGTGTTCATCAGCGTCGCCAGCGCGCCGGCCTGCCGGGCTCCGACCCGGTTCAGGCGTGCTCCGGCGTAGGCGCCGATGAACTTGCCGCTGATGGCGACCAACAGGATCAGCGCCAGCTCCAGCAGGGCACTGCCGTCGACGGTGGAGAGGTCGACCTGTAGCCCGGCGACCACGAAGAACACCGGCAGCAGCAGAAGCACACTTACCTGTTCCAGACGTTCGAGGATCTCGTGGCGCAGCGCCTCACCGCCGACCCGCGGCATCACCGCTCCGAACACGAACGCGCCGAAGATGGCGTGTAGACCCATGATCTCGGTGAGGTAGCAGGAGATCAACAGCCCGGCGAGGATCACGGCCAGGATGTCGGGGGTGAGCCGCCCGGCGCGCTCGCGGGCCACGGCCAGGCGTCGCAGCAGCGGGCGGACCCAGCGGAACATCACGAACAGGAACGGGATGATGCCGAGCACCTGCCAGGGCAGACCCCCGTCGGCCGTCCCGACCGCCACCACCACCGCCAGCAGCGACCAGGCAATCACGTCGTCGACCGCGGCGCTGGCCAGGGCCAGGCCGCCGACCTCGGTGCGGATCAGGCCCCGGTCGGCGACGATCCGGGCCAGCACCGGGAACGCGGTGACGGCCATGGCCGCGCCGATGAACAGCGTGAACGGCAGGGTGTCGGTGACGTCGTGGCGGCCGGCCAGCCACAGCGCCAGGACGGCACCGAGCCCGAGCGGTGCCAGGATCGAGCCGATCGAGACGCTGACCGCGACCCGCTGACGGCCGCGGACCAGGGTCTGATCCAGTTCGTAGCCGACGATGAACATGAACAGCACCAGGCCGATGTTGGCGAGCCCGGCCAGCGCGGGAAGGACGTCGGACGGGAAGAGCCGGTCGCTGACCAGGGTGCCGAAGATGCTCGGACCGATCAGGATGCCCGCGATGATCTCGCCGATGACCGGTGGCTGGCCGATCTTGCGAGCCAGCGCGCCCAGGGCCCGGGCCAGGACGATGATGACCGCCAGGCCGAGCAGCAGTTGACCCACGGCATGGGAGGTCACGGCTGGACGCCGTCGATCCGGTCGGCGAGGGTGGCGGCGTCCGGCCGCTGTTCGGCCGGGCCAAGGCAGTCCCGCACCAGGTCAGCGACAGGTCCGGGCAGGCTGTCGCTGACAAGCGGGGTGGTGGAGAGCACCCGGCGCAGGGCGAGCAGGCCGTCGGACGCGGGCAGGTCCCCGTAGACACCGGTCCCGCTCGTCACCCGGTGCAGCACGACGCCCAGCGACCACACGTCACCGGCAGGACCCGGGGCGCCACCGAGCAGCACAGCCGGGTCGACGTACTCGATCGTGTCGAGACCGCCCATCCCGGTGACCGTGACCCCCTCAGCGAACACCTGGGACAGTCCCAGGTCGGACAGTCTGCCGCCGTCGCGATGCAGCAGCACGTTGCCCGGTTTGATGTCGCGGTGCGCGATGCCCGCCGCGTGCATGGCGGCGGCGGCCCGCGCGGCCGAGGCGAGCGCCCGCAGACCCTGGACCACGGTGTACGGCTGGGCCGGGTCGGCGAGCGAACCGGCGGGCAGGTACTCCATCGAGTAGAAGAAGACACCGTCCTGCTGGCCCGCGTCGATCGGGGTCACCAGGTGCGGGGAGCGCACCGCCGCGAACGCGGCGAGTTCCCGGGTGGCCCGGCGGAACGCCACGTCGCTCGACTCGGCGTGCAGCACCTTGACGGCGACGAACTCGACGTCCAGCGGCAGCCGGCGAGGGCGTCGGGCCAGGAAGAAGTGCCCGTGGTTGCCGGAGCCGAGCGGGCGGACGAAATCGTAGTCTGCGATTCCCTGCACCTGAGTGTGTTCCTCACGTCTACGTGTTGCGGTGAGACTCGTAGCGGAACCAGCGTGGTCCCAAGTCGATGCGGGTGCCCGGGGTGATCACGGCGGGCACGCCGGGGGTGAGCTGTTCGGGTCCGGCTGTGCCGGGACGGTGCAGCAGGGTGCCGTTCGCCGAGTTCAGGTCCACCACTGCGACGTGCCACCCGTCGAGCCGGACGCGGACGTGGCGGCGGGACACGCCGCTGGCCGGGCCGGTGATCCGCATCGGGCGGGCCCGTTGCGCGGTGACGTCTTCGTCGGTGTCGGGGTCGCGGCCCACCACATAGTCGGTGTCGAGGCGCAGCGTCCTGCCGTCGTCGAGCAGCAGCACGCCCAGCGGTGGCCGCGGCCCGAGCCGGGACACCTGGGTCAGCTGGGCCATCGAGATGCCACAGATCTGGCAGTACCGCTGGTCCGGGTCGTTGAAATGGTCGTCGCGGCAGAACACCCCTTCGACCAGGGCCTGGGTGGCCGGCTGTGGCGGTTCGGGGGAGGGCCCTGGGT
>NZ_POTX01000213.1 GCF_003236305.1 Micromonospora endophytica
GGGGTAGGCAGCGGTACCGTGTGCATCCGTGAGTCTCGTCTCGCCGGCGCCGCTGGCCGCCATCCCTAGCCCGAGCACCGCCGTCTGGCATCTCGGCCCGCTTCCGCTCCGGGCGTACGCCCTGTGCATCATCGCCGGCATCGTGGTGGCCTGCTGGGTCACCGAGCGGCGACTACGCCAGCGTGGTGTCGCCCCCGGCGCGGTGCTGGACATCGCCCTCTGGGCGGTGCCGGCCGGCATCATCGGTGCCCGGATCTACCACGTGATCACCTCACCGGCGGCCTACTTCGGCACCGGTGGTGACCCGATCAAGGTCTTCTTCATCCACGAGGGTGGGCTGGGCATCTGGGGTGCGGTCGCCGGTGGCGCGGTCGGCGCCTGGCTCGCCGCCCGGCAGCTCGGCATCCCGTTCGCGGTGGTCGCCGACGCCCTCGCGCCGGGCCTGCCGCTGGCGCAGGCGATCGGACGGCTCGGCAACTGGTTCAACAACGAGCTGTACGGCGGCCCGACCACCCTGCCCTGGGGCCTGGAGATCCACCGGATGGACGGTGGGCAGGCGCTCCGCGACGAGGCGGGCCAGCCGATCCTGGAACCGGGGCTCTACCACCCGACCTTCGCCTACGAGGCGCTGTGGAACGTCGGGGTCGCCGCGCTGGTGTTCCTGGTCGACCGCAAGCTACGACTCGGCCGGGGCCGGGCGTTCGCGCTCTACGTGATGGGCTACACCGCCGGCCGGTTCTGGATCGAGATGATGCGCACCGACGACGCCACCTTGATCCTCGGCGTACGCCTGAACGTGTGGACGGCGGCGCTGGTGTTTCTCGCCGCGCTCGGCTACTTCCTACGGGTCCGCGGCCCCCGCGAGTACCTGATCCCGATCGGCGTGCCGGCCGCCGCCACCGCGCCGGCCGGCACCTCCGACGTCTCCCAGCTCGACCTGTCGGCCGGGCGCGGCGGCACCGAGCCGGTGACTCCGGAGGGCTACCGGGCGGTCAGCGAGGAACAGTTCCGCCACTGGCGCGCCACCGGCGAGGCACCACCCGAGGTGACCACCGGACAGACGTCGCCTGAGGTGACGACCGGCACTCCCGAAACCGGAACGCACACCCCCAGCGACTCCGACCCGACCGCCACCACGGCCACGGACCAGGACGCGGCCACCGACCAGGACGCGGCCACCGACCGGGAGGCGGCCACCGACCCGTCCCGCCCGGCGACCAGCGACCGGGAGGCGACCACCGAGAGCGGCGCCGGGTCGGCCGGCGACACGCGGGACGGCGACGCGGTGGAGTCCGCGTCGGGCCGGCCCGCCGACCGCGACAGCTGAAACGAGGGGGCGGTATGCGTACCGCGGTGGTGGTCGGCGGCGGCCCCGGCGGCCTGGCGGTCTCCGGCGCGCTGGCCCGGTCGGGCTGGCGGGTCACGCTGCTGGAGCGGGCCGACCGGATCCGCCCCGAGCCGACGGCCGTGGTGCTCTGGCCCAACGGGATCCGCGCCCTGCGCGCGATGGATCTCGCCGGCGGACTGGACGCGATCGCCACGCCCCTGCCCGACGGTGGGGTCCGGCGACCCGACGGCCACTGGCTGGTGCAGCCCCGGCAGACCCCGGTCGAGCGGCTGCCGGTGGTGGTGCACCGGGAGGACCTGCACGACGCGCTGATCGCCGGCCTGGGGGAGCGGGTCGAGCTGCGTACCGGGGTGACCGTGCGGACGGTGCGCGTCACGCCGGGCGAGCGTCCGGCGGTCGGTGACGGCCGGCAGACCTTCGAGGCGGATCTGGTGGTCGCGGCGGACGGCGCGGACAGCGTGATCCGCCGCCAGCTCGCCCCGGAGGCGAGCCTGATCAGCTCCGGGTGTGCCGCCTGGCGGGCGGTGATCCCCTGGTACCGCGCGCCGAGCCTGCCCGAGTCCGTCAGCGGGGAGATCCTCGGTGCCGGCTACCGGTTCGTCGCCGCCTCGCTGGGCGACCGGGGTTCCTCAGGCGCCTCCAGTCGGGGCGGCATCCACTGGATGGCCACCGCGGCCGGCGCGCCCCGACCCGAGCCGCCCGAGACGCAGCTGGCGCTGCTGCGCCGCTGGTACGCCGGCTGGCCGGCACCTGTCGACGAGTTGCTGGCCGCCACCGACCCGGGTGACCTCGTGCAGCAGGAGATCCGGGAGCTGCGTCCGCTGCCCCGGGCGTACGGCTTCCCGGCCGGTCCCGGCGGGGTGGTGCTGCTCGGTGACGCCGCCCACGCCATGCCGCCGCACCTCGGGCAGGGCACCTGCCTCGCCTTCGAGGACGCCGCGACCCTCGCCGTGCTGCTGCGCGAGTCGACGCTGCCGGACGCGGTGCTGGCGTACGACCGGGCCCGCCGGCCGCGCACCGCGGTCGTGGTCCGGCAGACCCGCCGGATGTCGGCCGTGCTGCGGGCCCGGGGGCGGCTGGCGTTGCGGGCCCGCGACGCCGCCCTGGGCACCATCACCCCGCGCCTGCTGGGCAGCGCCGCCGCGGTGGCCACCCAGTGGCGTCCACCGACCTCGTCGAGCTGACCCTCCGCGTCGATCTAGGGCCGATTGTCGTCCCCAGAGATCATCTAGCGACGATCGCCCCTAGATCGACGCGGGAGTGTGTGGCGTGGGACGAGCGTCCCAGACTCTGGACGGTGTGATCAATCTTTGCTGGCCTTGCACACCGGGCCCTAACGTAGACTCAATAGACCAGTAAGGGCCGACGTCGTCCCGAGCGTGATCAAACCTGAGTGACGACAGGAGGCCCGGTGGCCTTTGCGTACCCACGCCGCCCCCAGTCGGCGCCGAGAAATGGCCAGGTAGCGTCCCCTGCCGGCCTCTACGACCCCGCGTACGAGCACGACGCGTGTGGGGTGGCCTTCGTGGCGGACCTGCACGGTCGGCGCTCGCACACGGTGGTCGCCAACGGCCTCGGCGCGCTGTGCCGGCTGGACCACCGGGGAGCCCGGGGCGCGGAACCGAACACCGGTGACGGCGCGGGCATCATGATCCAGGTGCCGGACGCGTTCCTGCGCGCGGTGGCGGAGTTCCCGCTGCCGCCGGCCGGCGAGTACGCCACCGGCCTTGCCTTCCTGCCCGACGACGATGCCGCCGAGGCCCGCGCCCGGCAGGTGGTCGAGAAGTACGCCTTGGTCGAGGGGGCCGAGGTGCTCGGCTGGCGGGACGTCCCGGTGGACCCCTCCGACCTCGGCGAGACCGCCCTGGCGGCGATGCCCCGGGTGCGGCAGCTCTTCCTCGCCGCCAACCGGCTCACCGACACCGCCGCCGGCCCGGCCGGTTCGCCGCTGCGCGGCCTCGAGCTGGAGCGGGTGGCCTTCTGCGTACGTAAGCAGGCCGAGCGGGAGACCGCCGAGCGCGGCGTGCCGGCGTACTTCCCCTCGCTCTCCGGTCGGACCATGGTCTACAAGGGCATGCTCACGCCGGAACAGCTGCCCGCGTACTACCCCGACCTCACCGACGAACGGGTGGACAGCGCCATCGCCCTGGTGCACTCCCGGTTCTCCACCAACACCTTCCCGTCCTGGCCGTTGGCGCACCCGTACCGCCTCATCGCCCACAACGGCGAGATCAACACCATCCGCGGCAACCGGAACTGGATGCAGGCCCGCGAGGCGCTGCTGCGGACACCCGACCTGCCGGGCAACATCCGGCGGGTCTTCCCGGTCTGCACTCCGGCCGCCTCCGACTCGGCCAACTTCGACGAGGTCCTCGAACTGCTGCACCTGGCCGGGCGCAGCCTGCCGCACGCGGTGCTGATGATGATCCCCGAGGCGTGGGAGAACGACCCGGACATGGCCGCCGACAAGCGCGCCTTCTACCGGTTCCACGCCAGCCTGATGGAGCCCTGGGACGGCCCGGCCGCTGTCGCCTTCACCGACGGTGAGATCGTCGGCGCGGTGCTGGACCGCAACGGGCTGCGGCCGGGACGCTGGTGGCAGACCGCCGACGGCCTGGTGGTGATGGGCAGCGAGGCAGGTGTGCTGGACCTCGATCCCGCCACCGTGGTGGCCAAGGGTCGGCTCCAGCCCGGCAAGATGTTCCTGGTCGACACCGTCGCCGGCCGGATCGTGCACGACGACGAGATCAAGACCGAGCTGGCCGCCGCCGAGCCGTACGCCGACTGGCTGCACGCCGGACTGATCGAGCTGGACGACCTGCCGCCGCGCGAACACGTGGTCTACACCCACGACTCGGTACGCCGCCGCCAGCAGACCTTCGGCTACACCGAGGAGGAGCTGAAGATCCTGCTCGCGCCGATGGCCCGCACCGGCGTGGAGCCGATCGGCTCGATGGGCACCGACACCCCGATCGCCCCGCTGTCGACCCGGCCACGGCTGCTCTACGACTACTTCCACCAGCTCTTCGCCCAGGTCACCAACCCGCCGCTGGACGCCATCCGGGAGGAGTTGGTGACCAGCCTGGCCACCACCATCGGCCCGGAGGGCAACCTGCTCGACCCGGGCCCGTCGAGCTGCCGGCAGATCGTGCTGCCCTACCCGGTGATCGACAACGACGAGCTGGCCAAGATCCTCGACATCGACGAGGACGGCGACCTGCCCGGCTTCAAGGCGGTCCGGGTCTCCGGGCTGTACCGGGTCCGGGACGGCGGCGCCGGCATCAAGGCCCGGCTGACCGAGATCTGCCGGCACGTCTCGGAGGCGATCGAGGACGGCGTCCGCATCCTGGTGCTCTCCGACCGCGACTCCAACGCCGACCTGGCTCCGATCCCGTCGCTGCTGCTCACCGCGGCGGTGCACCAGCACCTGGTCCGCGAGCAGACCCGCACCCAGGTGGCGCTGATCGTCGAGTCCGGCGACTGCCGCGAGGTGCACCACGCGGCGGTGCTGATCGGCTACGGCGCGGCGGCGGTCAACCCGTACCTCGCCTTCGAGTCGGTGGAGGACATGATCTCCACTGGGTCGCTGACCGGGGTCGAGCCGCGGGCCGCCATCCGCAACTACGTCAAGGCGCTCGGCAAGGGCGTCCTGAAGATCATGTCCAAGATGGGCATCTCCACCGTGTCGTCGTACTGCGGCGCGCAGGTGTTCGAGGCGGTCGGCCTGCACACCCGCCTGGTGGAGCGCTACTTCCGGGGCACCCCGAGCACGATCAGCGGGGTCGGGCTCGACGGCATCCACGCCGAGGTGGCAGCCCGGCACGCGCTGGCCTGGCCGGCGCCGGGCGTCGAGGCCGTCGACCGGCTGCCCGTCGGCGGCGAGTACCAGTGGCGTCGCGAGGGCGAGCTGCACCTGTTCAACCCGGAGACGGTTTTCCTGCTCCAGCACGCCACCCGCAGCCGCCAGTACGACGTGTTCCGCTCCTACACCGCGAAGGTCGACGAGCTGGCCGCGCAGGCCGGTTCGCTGCGCGGGCTGTTCCGGCTGCGTACCGGGGTCCGCCCGGCGGTGCCGATCGACCAGGTCGAGCCGGCCAGCGAGATCGTCAAGCGGTTCGCCACCGGCGCCATGTCGTACGGCTCCATCTCGGCCGAGTCACACGAGACCCTGGCGATCGCCATGAACCGGCTCGGCGGCAAGTCCAACACCGGCGAGGGTGGCGAGGACGTCGACCGCCTGCACGACCCGGCCCGCCGCTCCGCGGTCAAGCAGATCGCCAGCGGCCGGTTCGGGGTGACCAGCGAATACCTGGTCAACGCCGACGACCTGCAGATCAAGATGGCGCAGGGCGCCAAGCCCGGCGAGGGCGGGCAGCTGCCCGGCAACAAGGTGTGGCCGTGGATCGCCCGGACCCGGCACGCCACCCCCGGCGTCGGGTTGATCTCGCCGCCGCCGCACCACGACATCTACTCGATCGAGGACCTCGCCCAGCTCGTACACGACCTCAAGTGCGTCAACCCGGCCGCCCGGGTGCACGTCAAGCTGGTCAGCGAGGTCGGTGTCGGCACCGTCGCCGCCGGGGTGGCCAAGCTCAAGGCCGACGTCATCCTGATCTCCGGCCACGACGGCGGCACCGGCGCGTCCCCACTGAACTCACTCAAGCACGCCGGCACCCCCTGGGAGCTGGGCCTGGCCGAGGCGCAGCAGACGCTGCTGCTGAACAAGCTGCGCGACCGGGTCACCGTGCAGGTCGACGGCCAGCTCAAGACCGGCCGGGACGTGATCGTCGCGGCGCTGCTCGGGGCCGAGGAGTTCGGCTTCGCCACCGCCCCGCTGATCGTCTCCGGTTGCATCATGATGCGCGTCTGTCACCTGGACACCTGTCCGGTGGGCATCGCCACCCAGAACCCGGTGCTGCGCGAGCGGTTCACCGGCAAGCCGGAGTTCGTGGAGAACTTCTTCCTCTTCCTCGCCGAGGAGATCCGCGGTTACCTGGCCGAGCTGGGGCTGCGCAGCATCGATGAGGCGATCGGCCGCACCGAGCTGCTCGACGTGGCCCCGGCCGTCGACCACTGGAAGGCCGGCGGGCTCGACCTGCAGCGGGTGCTGCACCTGCCCGAACTGCCCGAGGGCGCGGCCCGGCAGGGCGTCCGGGCCCAGGACCACGGCCTGGAGAAGGCCCTGGACAACGAGCTGATCGCGCTGGCCGAGCCGGCGCTGCGCCCGGACGCGGCCGCCACCCCGGTCCGCGCCGAGGTGGCGATCCGCAACGAGCACCGCAGCGTGGGCGCGATGCTCGGCGGCGCGGTGACCCGGCGGCACGGCGGTGCCGGACTGCCCGCCGACACCATCGAGTTCACCCTGCGCGGCACCGCCGGGCAGTCCTTCGGCGCGTTCCTGCCCCGCGGCGTCACCCTGCGCCTGCACGGTGACGCCAACGACTACGTCGGCAAGGGACTCTCCGGCGGGCGGTTGGTGGTCCGGCCGGACACCGCCGCGCCCTTCGTGGTCACCGACGCCGCGCCGGGCCACCGGGCCGAGGACCAGATCATCGCCGGCAACACCATCCTGTACGGTGCCACCGCCGGCGAGGTCTTCCTGCGCGGCCGGGTGGGGGAACGATTCGCGGTACGCAACTCCGGCGCGGCGGCAGTCGTCGAGGGGGTCGGCGACCACGGCTGCGAGTACATGACCGGCGGCACGGTGGTGGTGCTCGGACCGACCGGGCGCAACTTCGCCGCCGGCATGTCCGGCGGCACCGCCTTCGTCTGGAACCTCGACCGCCGCCGGGTCAACACCGAGCTGGTCGACCTTTCCGCGCCGAGCGAGGCGGAGCGGACCCGGCTGCACGAGCTGGTGCAGCGGCACTTCGCCGAGACCGACTCGGCGGTCGCCGAGGCGCTGCTCAAGCGCTGGCCGGAAGCGGTGGAGGAGTTCACCGCCGTGGTACCCCGCGACTACCGCCGGGTGCTGGAGATCATGCAGGCCGCCGAAGCCGCCGGCCAGAACGTCGACGATGCGGTGATGAGCGCACTGGCGGCACCGGCCGCCCCGGCGACGCGACAGCTGCCCGTCGACGCGTCCGCGCCCGCCGGTTCGTCCGCGCCGGTCCCGCCCGCCGCGCGGGTGGTCGCCCAGGAGGTGGCTCGTGCCTGACCCGAACGGTTTCCTGCGCTACGACCGGCGCTTGCCGGCCCGCCGACCGGTGCCGGTACGCATCAGCGACTGGCGGGAGGTCTACCCGCCGGCCGGTGAGTCACTGATCCGCGAGCAGGCCACCCGCTGCATGGACTGCGGCATCCCGTTCTGCCACAGCGACACTGCCGGGTGCCCACTGGCGAATCGGATCCCGGACTGGAACGACCTGGTCCGCACCGGCAACTGGGACGCGGCGGTGGATTCGCTGCACGCCACGAACAACTTCCCCGAGTTCACCGGACGACTCTGCCCGGCGCCCTGCGAGGCCGCCTGCGTCCTCGGCATCGCCGGCGGCGACCCGGTGACCATCAAGCAGGTCGAGGCGGAGATCGCCGACGCGGCCGTGGCCCGGGGCCTGCCGCCACGGCCGGCGGCGGTGCCGTCCGGTCGGTCGGTCGCCGTTGTCGGTTCCGGCCCGGCCGGGCTCGCCGCCGCGCAGCAGCTGGCCCGCGCCGGTCACGCGGTGACGGTGTACGAGCGTGACGACGCCATCGGCGGCCTGCTGCGCTACGGCATCCCCGACTTCAAGCTGGAGAAGCGGCACATCGACGCCCGGATGGCCCAGTTGTCGGCCGAAGGGGTCGTCTTCCGCACCGGAGTGAACATCGGCGTCGACGTCACCGCCGAGCAGTTGCGCGCCAGACACGACGCGGTGCTGCTCGCCTGCGGCGCGTTGCAGGGCCGGGAGACCGACACCCCCGGTCGGCAGCTGCGCGGCGTGCACCAGGCGATGTCGCACCTGGTGGCGGCCAACCGGGTGGTCGCGGCGGCCGGTGCGGGTCGGCCCGCGCTGGCCACCCTGCCGGACGGTACGCCTATCGACGCGGCCGGCAAGCACGTGGTCATCATCGGTGGCGGCGACACCGCGGCGGACTGCCTCGGTGTGGCCCACCGGCAGGGCGCCGCCGGCGTACACCAGCTCGACCTGTATCCGCAGCCGCCCCGGCAGCGTGACGAGGCCCGCGACCCGTGGCCCACCTGGCCCTGGATCCTGCGCGAGTACGCCGCCCACGAGGAAGGCGGCGAGCGGGTCTTCGCCGTGGCGGTGCAGGAGTTCGTCGACGACGGCACCGGCGCGGTCCGGGCCGTCCGCATCGCCGAGGTGACGGTCGAGAAGCGCGCCGGTCGGCGCATCGTCACTTCGGTGCCCGGCACCGAGCGGGAACTCCCCGCCGACCTGGTGCTGTTGGCGATCGGCTTCGAGGGCACCGAGGAGCAGCCGCTGCTGACCCAGCTCGGCCTGACCCGCAACGCCCGGGGCGCGATCGACTCCCGCGCCGACTGGCAGGCCGCCGACGGGATCTTCGTGGCCGGGGACATGCACCGGGGCGCCTCGCTCATCGTCTGGGCGATCGCCGAGGGCCGGGCCGCCGCCGCCGCGATCCACTCCTACCTCGACGGCGTCGGCACCCTCCCCGCCCCGGTAAACCCCGCCTCCCACCCGCTTGCGGTGTAAGGAGGGTCCCCCTCTTAACGCCTCGTGTAGAGCAGGGGCCCCCTCTTAACAGGACTGTTAAGAGGGGGCCCTGCTCTACACCTGCCGTCGACCGGTCGCCCTCCATCTGTTCCATTGATCGGAATGTTTCGCTAGGATTACCGACCAGTAACAACCATTCCCCCTGGCCACGCGCGCGGTCATCGGGCTCCACCACCATCCCTGTGGAGGTCCGTCCATGCCCCACCGTCCGCTGGCCCGCGCCCTGACCGCGCTCGTCGCCCTCTGCACCGCCCTCGTCGGCGCGCTGGCCGTGCCCGGCGCCGCCCAGGCCGCCGCCCCCATCCACTACGTCGCCCTCGGCGACTCCTACTCCTCCGGCGTGGGCGCCGGCCCGTACGACCTGTCCACCTGCCTGCGCAGCCAGAAGTCGTACGCCCCACTGTGGGCAGCGGCGAACAACGTGGCGAGCTTCCGCTTCCCCGCCTGTGGGGGCGCGGTCACCGCAGACGTGCTCGACAAACAGCTCGGTTCGCTCTCCACCAACACCACCATGGTCACCATCACCGTCGGCGGCAACGACGCCGGCTTCGCCGACGTGATGACCGACTGCCGCTTCGGTAGCACCTCCACCTGCACCAACGCGGTCAACGAGGCGAAAGCCTTCGCGACCGGCACGCTGCCGGCCCGGCTCGACCGCACCTACGCGGCCATCCGGGAACGCGCGCCGAACGCCCGACTGATCGTGCTCGGCTACCCGCGGCTGTTCGAGACCGGCAGCTGCGGCCTGTTGGCGATGAGCAGCCACAAGCGCACCCTCCTGAACGAGGCCGCCGACGTGCTTGCCACCGTGACCGCCGACCGGGCCGCCGCGGCCGGCGCCACCTTCGCCGACACCCGACCCACCTTCGCCGGCCACGGCGTCTGCGGCGCCCAGCCCTGGATCCGGGACGTCACCGGCGTGATCGAGGCGTACCACCCGAACGCCGACGGCTACCGCCTCGGCTACCTCCCGGCCCTCAACGCGGTCACCGGCTGACCCCGCCGCGCGGCGGGTGACGCGCTCCGCACAGGACCGCCGTCACCC
>NZ_POTX01000214.1 GCF_003236305.1 Micromonospora endophytica
AGTGAACCAGGTCAACCGCGTCACGCTGAAACTCTTCCGTGTACTTCGATGGACGCCCCAACGGGGACACCCCTTCCTCTGGACCAACATCCAGTCTCAGGGTGTCCACATCTCAGGGGGAAGGCCACGGTTCGCTTCGACGTGGTGCAGGGCGAGGATGGCCTGCACGATCGCGGTGGCTCGGCGTGGGCAGCAGCGTAGCTTGACCAGGATCTTCCAGGTCTTGAGTGTGGCGATCGCTCGTTCTCCGCGGGCGCGGATCTTGGCGTTGGCCCGGTTCACGACCTTCTGCCGGCGTGACAGCTTCGGGCGGAAGCGGCGTCGCTTGAACGGCGTGCGCACGCTGCCACGGGCGCCCTGGTAGCCCTTATCGGCGAAGGTCATCACATCCGCGCTGGTCAGAGCATCGATGATGCCGTGACTACGCGCGGCGCTCAGATCGTGTACCGACCCGGGCAGTGCCGGTGATGCCCACACGAGCCTGCCGGCGGCGTCCGCGATGACCTGCACGTTCACGCCGTGGCGTTTGTGCTTGCCGCTGTAGTAGGGCCTCTGATCGGCGACTCGGTCGATCGGGATCAGCGTGCCGTCCAGGATCGCGTACGCCAGCAGCCGGATGCGTCGCATCGCGGTGTCCAGGTCATCGGCTGCCGCGCTGAGCAGGGCGATCGCTTCCTGGACGTAGCGCCAGGCGGTGGCGACGCCGATCTCGAAGCCGGCCGCGAGCCGGGTGTAGGTGTCGCCGTTACGCAGATGGGCGAGAGCGAGCAGCGCCTGCCGACCGGGGTCGAGGCGCCGCCACCGGGAGCGGCGCTGCTTGCGGTGGCCCCGGATGCGTTCGGCGAGGTGGTTCAGGGTGCGGCTGGACAACGCAACCGTGGCGGGGTAGGACAGCATGGCGAGGCTCCCGGTCGGGGCTTCGAGTCTTGGTCGACAGCTGTCCTACCTGGAGCCTCGCACCCATCGATCACCGGGCCTGCCACACCCATCCTGAGCTGCAAGATCAGCTTGGAAAAGGCTCATTTGAGATTGAAGCGGTCTATCGACTTTGGCTTCTGCCTTTGGATCAGTTCCGCGCCCTAGTGACTTTGCCGACGCTTTCTGCCGTGATGGCCATCTTGGCTGGCGTTGGGGTTAATCTAGTCACAGGGGATGGAACGCGCGAGGCTTTCTTATCCGGATTGCAGTTCATTTTTCTGGGAGTTCTTGCACTTTTGATTCTTAGTTTCACGCTAGCGGCGAGCTATCGTCCGCAGTCAAGCGCGCGACTGCTGGCTCGACGCATTATGAAGATTTCTGGCGGGGTTGGTGACCCTTTCGTGTCCCTTGAGAGCGCTCAGTGCTTGGTGATGGAATTGCGTCGGCATGCCAGGGTAGGTGAAAAGTTGATCAATGCAGCCCGGTTGATGAAATTTCGCAAGTGGGCCTCCTCTTATGCGAATGGCAAGGAGCTTCGACAGTTCCTTGCAGTAGCGTTCACCGCCCCGCTTGCGACAGTGGTGGTGATCTTTCTTGGGTTGTCCGACGGGGCGGTGCCTACTTTTCTGCGTTGGTTTGTGCTGGTTGGGTGCTTTTCTGGAACTTTGGCTCCCGTTCTCCACTTCTTCAATGAGCGGAAGAAGCAAGAGGTGTTTGGTAGTTTCCTAGTGAAAGAATGTCAAGCGGTTCTTCTTCAGTTGAGAGTTTTGGAGCGGAGGCAAGGCGTTCGCCTCGCTGGATCGTCCGAATCTGGTGCTAAGGCTGGCCGCAGACGTTCGTATGATGGTGCTCGTAGTAGGCGTAGAGGTCTAAATCGAAGATAGTGAAGTGCATGATCTCCGGCTAAGCGCATGATTCAGCGCTTTTGCATGCGGTTTCTTCACCTGCCGACTTTGTGGTGCCGCTGCTGTTGAGTGGGCAAATGGCGCCAGACGTACTCCCTTTTCGAGAACGAACAGCTTTCGACGTGCCACGGCTTCCCCTGTCGGGTCGAGCTGGTAGCCGTCTAGTGTCCTGATCCTCCAGCCAGCCCCGCAGACCGGGATTCTGCCCGTAGGCCTCATCAGCGGTGAACCACGAAAACGGCACGCCCGCGGCGACTGTCCTCTCCAGCATGGCCTGCGCCTGCTGCGGCTTCGTCGCGAACTCGACAGCGTCCGGGACCGCCGCGCGCCGGCACCGGTCCCGATCACCGGTCCACGACTTGGGCAGGTAAAACTCCCGATCGATCAACGCCCGCCCCCGCGCCGTCGCATAACACAGAAACGTGCCGATCTGACACTTCTCCGTCTTACCCGCCGTGCCCGAATACTGTCTCTGCACCCCCGCCGACGCCCGGCCCTTCTTCACGAACCCCGTCTCGTCAGCGACCAGCACCCCAGCTCGATCGCCGATCCGCTCAACGACATAGTCGCGCACATCATCACGGACCGCGTTTCGGTCTCACGCCGGACTACACAACATGCCCCGCAACCCGTCCGGCGACACATGCCCCGCCTGTTCCGCAAGCGTCCAACCATTACGCCGCCGCAACGGCGCCAACAAACCCCGCACATACGCCCACGCCCGCCGACGCGACTCCACCCGCTCAAACCGATGCGCAAAGAAACAAAGCGCCCAATCAACCGCCATTTGGGTCACCCTCGGATGCGATGATTATGCGCCTCTCACTACTCCACCCTGACGGCGGCACAAGCGGGGGATACTCCTGAACAACCTCGATCCGGGATTCCATCATCTCGTCACTTGCGACGAGACGAACACTGAACCTCCTTTCGGGAAAACTAGCACTGAGCCTGGCACTCCAAGATCGGACCAAAACCAGCGCCAATTCACGGTTAGCGTCTTCCACCAGTTCCGCAGGCCCTCTATTCTGGCGGAAGATTTGGGCAATTTCAAATATGTTAAAACTGTCAACGAACTTTGACCACGACAAGGGTGCCCATTTTGAGCTCGACACAGGCACTCGAAGACGCCGTGAGATGTACTGCGCATCATCTCCCCACAGGGCAACGAAAACTGCCCCCTCAATTTCCACAAGTTTTGGCCAGAACAGCATCGAGTACACCAAAGCCTGCACAGAGTCACCCAACTCACTGATGTACTCAACCGGGTCGACGGACCCGACCTCGGGATACGCGGACTGGAGAATTCGGACCAATGCGCCACTTGTGTTTTCTGGTTCTTCGTCACTCATTTTAGATATCCCGGTGGAATATGCTCGGGGACCTCAGCCCCCGGATAAGCCTTGCCTGACCCCTTTGGGTAGTAAAGAGGCGGTTCCATACCTGAGTGAGTCCCTCCCGTCCCTCGGAACCTTGGCCCCTTCTGCCACCCCGAGGGCGCCCTGTCGTTCTTGATCCAGGTTTGATAGCGCGTAACCACGCCGTCAGAATTCCTTTCAAAAACCGTATGATCGCCCTTGGCCGCAGGGTCCGGGGGCAGGTCCTCAGCACGCCCGCGCTTTGCAGCAGCTTGCGAACCGTCGCCGCCAGGTGGGCAGTTGTGTACGAGCACCGGTGTGTTGCCGGCGAGCACATAGTACGTGTGGATGTCGGCGACGGTCAGGTCGTGCATCTGTTCGTTGCCGTAGTGGTTGCGGGCAACTTCGACCGTGACTTCAGTCCCATCGATGGTCGCGAGTTGCTCGCCGGAGCGTAGTTCCGCCGCGTTGACCCATTCGGTTCTGGTCTGGCTCCAGAAGGGGTGATGCTGGGTGGTTTCGAGGGTGGTGATGGAGTCGTCGGCTAGGCGTATGTCGAGGTCGGTGAGGTCGGTGTCTTGGTTGGTGTGGGTTTGGGTGACGGGTTTGGCTTCGTCGTCGCCGGTTTCGGGGTCGGTGGCGAGGACGAGGTCTCCGACCTTGACCTCGGCGATGGCTTTTGTGGTGCCGTTGGCGAGGAGGACGCCGGTGGTGGGTGCGAAGCTGTGTGTACATGAGCCTTTGCCTTTGAGCCCGAAGCGAGCGCCGGCCGCGAGACCACCGGCGCCGATTCCTGCCTCGGTGCCGGATGCTACGGCTGCCTCAATGTCTCCCTTGGCCAAGTTCGACCATGCGCTCCCCCAACCGGCGTAGATGTCCTTGATCGCGACAGCTGGACTGATGAGGGCTGAAACATAGTTTTCGGCGAAGATCTTGCTTGTGTCCCACAGCGCGTCTCCGAGAGACATGTCCCCGCTATAAACGGCATTAGCGTTGTTGTAGGTCGTCACCCAGCTGTCTTTGATGGTGTTTAAAGTGTCGACTACCGGGCTGACGACTGCATTCTTGACCCCCGTAAAGAAGCCGCTGACGGCCTTTTGCGCGGTGGTTTTCTTCTTTGGAGGGGCGGGGTTGGTGTTAGGAGTTCTCGTGCTTTTGCTGCTGTACTTCGGCGTGTAGTTGACGATTTTGGTGCTGGTGGGGCTTTTGTAGGCCCTGATGTGCCCGTTGCCGTCGCCGGTGGCGTAGAGGCCGGACGGGTCGCTGAAGGTGGTCGGACTGTTGCGGGCGTATGCGTATCCGTGCCATTGCTCGGGGTCAGCAAGGTCCATGATCGGGTCAACCGAGATGAATCGGCCGAGGGTGGAGTCGTATTCGCGTGCGCCGAGGTGGGTGAGGCCCGTGTCGTCTTGGGTGCCGCCGACGAAGGCCTTGCTACCGAGCCAGACTGATGGGGTTGTGCCGCGTTGTTCGCCGTAGGGCATGGTGCGGCGGCGTTGGCTTGCCAGGGTGCTGGCGTCGATTTGGATTTGGCCGGTGCCTTGGTGGTTGCTGACCGTCCACTTCAGCCCGGATGTGTCTCGCACCGCGATCCCGGCGTAGTAGCGGGTGCCCAGCGGCCCGCCGCTGGTGGGGGTGACGACCAGTTCGGTGCTGCCGAGGTAGAGGGTGGTCTTCTCAGCTGCGCGGGAGAGGAGGCGGTTCCCGTCGGCGTCGTAGAGGTAGTCGGTGGAGGTCGTGTCCTCGGTGATGGTGCCCAGCCGGCCCTCAGGGTCCCAGGTGAGTTCCTGTGTGGCACCGGTGGGCGTGGTGCGTTGGGTCATATTGCCGGCGGTGTCGTAGGCGAACCCGCGGGTGGAGGTGTCGGCCAGGGGGCCGGTGGCGGTGACCGAGGCGACCTGGTGGGCGGTCACGCCGTGCGGGGCGCCGGTGTTGTAGGTCCACACGGTGTTGCCGGCGCTGCTGTTGTGGTCTGTTTGGGTGAGTCGGTTGCCGAGGGCGTCGAAGGTCCAGGTCCGGTGATAGGGGTCAGCACCGGAGCGTTGGGGGGTGGTGCAGGTCGTGGCAGTCTGGGTCCAGGCTTGGGTGAGCCGGCGCAGTTGGTCGTAGGTGAAGCATTCGACCTGGTCGGTGGTGCCGTTGGTCGTTCCGGCGATCGAGGTGATGTTGCCGGTCTGGTCGTAGGTGTAGCCGCTGGTGAATCTGCTGGTGAACGTTCCGGGGGTGGTTTGGCTTTCGGTGGCGACGTCGTGGCTGTCGAGTCGTCCGGTGCCGGTGTCGATGGTGGTGGTCTGCCGTACTTGGCTGCCGGGGGTGCCGTGCAGACTCTGGTGGCTGGGTCCGTGGTTGTAGTAGGCGACGTCCGCGAGGTATCGGGTATCAGGGACGCCGGCGATCTGACCGGTCGTCGAGCGGAGGTAGCCGTTGTTGTCGTAGGACGAGGTGATGGTTTCGGCGGGTAGGCCGCCGATGCCAGGCAGGGTTTGCCTGGTGATCTGGCCGCCGAGGTTGTAGGTCAGGCCGGTGGTGTAGGTGCCGGCGAGGGCGCCTTCGGCGGTGGGGATGGTGACGCTGCTGCCGGTGGGCTCGTAACGGTCGGTGTAGCCGGTCACCGCCGTGGTGTAGGCGTTGCCGTCGTGCCACCTCGTGGACGAGGTCAGACGTCCCTTGGCGATGCTGTCGTACATGTAGCTGGTGAGTCTGGTGCCGGTGCCGACGTCGCCGGCCCAACTGCCCGTGGTGCGCGACTGTGCGTCGTACTCCGTGGAGATTTTCTGTCCGCGCCCGTCAAGGGTGTAGGCGACCCTGCCTGCGGTGTCGTAGTGGGTGGTAGCAGTGCCGGAGTCCGGGTCGGTTTTCTGCGTGAGGCGGCCGGTGAGGTCGTAGGTGTTGGTCCACGTATTGCCTTCGGGGTCCACGACCTTGGTGAGTTGGTCGAGGAGATCGTATGTGTAGGTGGTGCTCTGGTACGTGTTCGGGTTGGTGGCCGAGGTGTACTGGTCCAGCCGGGTCGTGTTGCCGCGCGTGTCGATGTGATTGACGGTCTTGGTGCCGCCGGTCGGGGGCACGACCATCGTGCGGTCGCCGTAGTAGGTAGTGGCGGTCTGCCGCCACGTGGCACCGAGCTTCTTGTCCACCTCTGCGGTGACCCGGTTCAGGTGGTCGTAGGTCGACTCGCGTACGGCAGGGACGGTGGCCAGGCTCGGGTTCACCAAGCCGGAGCCGGCGGCGGAGCTGTTGTGGAAAGGTGCGGTGCTGGCGGCGACATTGCCGCGGGCGTCATAGGTGGTGGCGGTGACGACCCGTCCGCCGTTCGGGCCCGGCTGCTGGACTTCCCTCACCTGACCGAGACCATCGACGTACTGGTACGAGTTCAGGTAAACGGGGCTGCCATCGTGGGATTGCAGCGTCTCGGTCCTGGTCCGGGCGGGGGCGGTGGGTTGGCCGATGCCGCTGGAGGTGATCTGGTAGCCGAACCGCAGCGACGGCACCTCGGACGACTTCGCTTGCCCCGGCGCGTACACCTCGGTTAGCCGACCGAGCGCGTCGTAGACCAGGTCGGTGACCTTGCCGTTCGGGTCGGTGATCCGCGACGGTTCGCCGGTATGCCGGTCAATCTGGGTGGTGCTGGAGTGGTTGAAACCGCCGCCGACGATACTGGCGATCCCGTTGTCGGGCCAGTTGATGCTCGGGCTGTAGTTCGTGGTGACGGCCAATCCCGTCGAGTCGGTCGTGCTCAGGATGCGGCCGGTGTTGTCGTAGGTGCTCCGTCCGCTGGACACGTAGCTGGTCGGACTGTGGTAGGTGTGGACCTCGGCGACGTTGCCGTCGAACGGGTTCTGGGAGCCTTCGACGGTGTGCGTGTCGTAGAAGGTGACCGCTCGCGACAACAGCGTGCCCGACCCGCAGGTGTCACCGGACCAGGTCTCCACCCGCTCCGGAAAATTGATCATGTAGAAGGAGTTCGGGGCGTCCTGTTGGGCGTAGGTGTAGGTGGTGCAGGTGTTGTCCGCGACCCCGACCTCGTTGTACTGGTGGAATCGAATCGGGAGCCCGTACGTGCTCTCGTAGATGGTCTTCTCTTCGCTATGCCGCCAGCTGCCGTCATCGAGTTTGACGCGTTGGTTCTCTAGGCCGAGGCGGACTTGACGGGGGTTGGCGTAACCGGGGCCGTTGAAACTGCCTTGAATGATGTGGTCGTAGCGGGTGCTGGCGACCTCGGTGTAGGACGCGTCGGCCGGATTCGCGTTGTAGCTGGTCATCCGATAGTGCCGGGTTTGCAGGGTCCGGCCGGCGCGGGCGTAGTGGTCGTCGTAGGTGTTACCGGCGTAGTCGGTGACGGTGGTTTCCTTGATGCCGCCGCCGCTGCTGGGGTCGTAGATGTCGTGGTACATGCCGCGGAAGAAGTTCGACATCGACACCGTGTACTTCGACGGGTCCGTACCTGAGCCCTGCACGACGCGCACACGGTTGTAGCCAGCGAAGACGCTCCACGACTCCTCGGCGTCCGGGACGAGCGGATTGTTGGGGCTCTTCCAGGCCGGGTTCCCAACCGAGTAGTCGTACTGGGTGACCTGATCTGGTGACCCGCCTACCTGGTCTTTCACCACGACCTTCTTGACCAGGTATTTGTGGAAGATGCCGAAGCCGGGATCGGCACCCGGTGGTGAGTGGAAGATCGGGTAGCAGTCCTCGGTGTTGATGTCCCAGTTGCCCTGCTTGCCGTTGTGCCAACTGTTGAACCCGGACTGGTTCGACCCGCCCTGCGGGCACGGTTTCTGCGTGCCGTAGGTGACCTCCGTGCGGCCACCGAGACCGTTGCGGACCACCAGCAGCCGCGGCATCCGCATCGCCGACACACCCAGACCGGCCTCGTCGTAGTCGACCCGACCGTCGCGGAAGTTCGGCTGCACGCCGTCGACGTAGTCAAAGTCCACCGGCGGCAGGTCAATCTTGTTCGCGTCCGCACCAATCAAGCCGATCGGCCGCACGTAGTCCAGGACGAACACCCGCTCCGTCAGGCCGGTGGGGCTGGACACCTTGTAGCGCAACTGCACCCGGTTGATGTTGTTCCAGGCCGCAGTGCCGGCGTTCCACTGGTACGACGTCACCCGGTCCAGGATCTTGCTGGTGAAGAACGACTGGGTGTAGTTCCCGCACGACGACGAACCGCACAGCAAATCGCCCGGCACGTCGGGGTAGGAGTTCGGGTTCGACGACAGCGACGGACACGCTGCCGGGGTGTTGTTGAACGGGTCATCCTCGGCCGTGCGCTCCACACACCGGTTCTCCCACCCGAAAACCACCTTGCCGACCGGGACCGCACCCGCCTCGGTCACGTTCTTCGCGTACTCGACCTCCGACAGGTACCCACCACGGTCGTACTGCAGGATCGACCCGCCCGAGGCCCGCTTGTAATGGTTCGTCTCACGCGTCCAGTGCAGATACGTCTCGTTCTCGTTGGCGTCACGAACCCGATCCAGGTTCCACCGCCACGGATCCCGACACGACGCCGGATACGAGCTGTAACACGGCTCCCCCGGCTCATCGCCGAGGAAAGACATCTTCCACACCGAGTCCCGAACGAACCCGAACCGATACTCCGTGCCGTCCTGCGTCCACACCTTCCAGTAGCCGTCGTCCTCAGCCCCACCAGACAGGAATTCCACCCGCCACCCGAGATCGTCGACCGGCTTCCACACCCCCGCGGTGGTCTTCACGATCTGCGTCGACTGCCCCTGCAGCGAGATCGTGATATGCGATGCCCCCGCATCGTTGGTCGCCGCCTCCCCGTCCTCATCGTCCGGGGACTCCCAACACATCTCCGTCTTGTACGTCCGGCACGGCTTGTACATCCGCTCGACGTAGCCCGGCGAGTACGACCACCCCAACCCCACCGGACCGGACTGGTTGTTCGTGCCGTGCGTCATCCCGTCCACCGCAGACGAGCTGTACGACAACTGCAGGCCCAACGTCTGCCCGTACGGCAGCGGCGGCTCCGGCAACGGATACGAGTAGTTGAACGACCCCGCACTCTCCCCCACCTGCCACGACCCCGACGGCTTCAAATCCGAAGCCGTATAGGAGCCCGTCGAACCACCCGACGCCGACGACGCCAGCGCATACACGCCTACCGACTCGACCGATGTCTCCGCCGCAAAGCCCTCGAACACACCCGTTCGACTGCCGGCAGCGGTCGAATCACCAGCAACACCCACCACCGCCGTCAACGTCCGAGCGTGCGGATCATTCGTCGTCGACACCCACACCGGATCCGCCGAACACTCCGGCACCTCCGGCGACGTCACCGCGCACCCCGGCAACCGCACCAATGTCAACCGATCAGCAAACGAACCTCCATACGCCTGCGCGAAATCCGCATAATCGATGACAACCTGCACCGCGCCCGCCGTCGCCGAGCCGTCAGCACGAGCAAGCGAGTACAACGGGCCCGAGTTACCCAACGCCACCGATGCCGACCGGTCGAACGACCGCACCCGCACCGCCCCAACCTCACCAGCCGCCTGCCCTCGCGCCGCCACACCCTCACCTGCGGGCACCTCGCTTGCGGGCTCGACTGTCAGCCCGAACGCCGTCCGATCCCCGGCGTCTCGCTGAAGGTCGATGACCGCCTCACCCCCTGCCGGGAACTCCCCCGCAGGAAGCGGCTCCGTCACCGTGACCTCGTCATCCGGATCCGGGTCCTGCTCCGCCTGCTGCACCGCAACACTTGACACCGACGGGGAGTCGGCCGGCTTCAACGCCGGCACCGCTACCGCCGGCTCCCTGAGCTGCAACACCGGCAACAACCCCACCAGCATCGCC
>NZ_POTX01000215.1 GCF_003236305.1 Micromonospora endophytica
CACCTGGCCCACCCCACGTCTCCCCGCCACTTGGACGGCGATCCCACCGCACCCCTGAGTGTCTGGGGTCAGGCCACGGTTTCGCGGTCGCGCCAGGCGGTGCGCAGCGAGGTACGGCCGTTGGTACGCAGCAACGATCCCTCGTAGACCCGGGCCCCGGCGAGCAGGAACCCGACCGCCGTCACCAGCAGCAGGGCCAGCGACACGAACGGCTCCCAGCCGGCCGCGTCCCCGCTGAACAGCCGTAGCGGCATCGCCGTCGGCGACGAGAACGGCAGGTACGACAGGGCTCGCATGGCAGTGGCGTTGTCGTTGAGGAAGACCACCGCGAAGAACGGCAGCATCACCGCGAGCTGCACCGGCATCGACACACCGCCGATGTCCTCCAGCCGGTTGACCAGTGCGCCGGCTGCCGCCCACATGGCCGCGATCAGCACGAAGCCGAGCAGGAAGAACGGGATGAACCAGCCGATCGCCGGGGCTAGCAGCGAGAGCAGCCCGGTGTCGCCGCCGAACGCCGTGCCGGCCACCGCGACCACAGCCACCAGCGCGATCTGCCCGAGCGCCAGGAGCGTGCCGGCGAGCATCTTGCCGGCCAGCAACGCCCGGACCGACACCGCGGCGACGAGGATCTCCACGATCCGGGTCTGCTTCTCCTCGATGATGCTCTGCGCGATCTGTACGCCGAAGGTCTGCGAGGTGATGAAGAAGACGAAGGCGAAGGCGAAGGGTACGAGGAAGGCCAGCGCCGGATCCAGCGCGTCGGGATCCAGCAGCTGAACGGGGGGTGCGCTGCTCAGCGCGGAAACCACCTCGCGGGGGGCGTCGGTCATGGCTAGCACGGCCGGGCCGGCGACGACTGCGGCGTCCACGTCGCCGTCGCGTACCGCCTGTTCTGCGGCAGCGTCGTCGGGCACCATACGCACCTCCAGGCCCGCCTCGCGCAGCGGGGCGGCCATCGCTTCGGTCGCCGCCACGCTGGGCGGCCCGCCGGCCAGCAGCGGCGGCAGGATCGTCGCCGCCCCAGCGATCAGCAGGAAGACCAGCGTACTGATCAAGAAGGTGCGGTCGCGCAGCTTGACCCGGATCTCCCGGGCGGCGACCAGGCGGGTGGCCTCGAAGGTGTTCACTTGGTGACCTCTCGGAAGATCTCGGCGAGGGAGGGGCTGACCGGGCGGAACGCGCGCACCGGGCCCCGGTCCAGCGCCGCGCGAAGCACCGGCTGCTCGTCGGCGCCGGGGGCGAGGTCGAACACGGCGCGGGCACCGTCGAGGTCGACCAGACTCACCCCGGGCTGGTCCCGCAGCCAGCCGGCGTCGGTCTCCACCACCAGCTCGAACCGGGGCGTGGCGTACGCGGCGCGCAGCTCCTCGCGGCTCCCGGCGACGCGGATGGTGCCGTCCCCGATGATCACCAGGTCGTCGCAGAGCCGCTCGACGACATCAAGCTGGTGGCTGGAGAAGAGCACCGGGGCACCGGCGGTAGCCCGCTCGCGCAGCACGGCGACGATGGTCTCCACGGCCAGCGGGTCCAGGCCGGAGAAGGGTTCGTCGAGCACCAGCACCTCGGGGTCGTGCACCAGCGCGGCGGCGATCTGGGCCCGCTGCTGGTTGCCCAGCGACAGCGTCTCCAGCAGGTCGTCGCCCCGCTCGGCCAGCCCAACCCGCTCCAGCAGCGTGTCGGTGGCCCGCCGGGCGCTCTCGGCGGTCATGCCGTGCAGTCGGCCCAGATAGTTGACCTGATCGCGGACGGTCATCTTGGGATAGAGGCCACGTTCCTCAGGCATGTAGCCGAACCGCCGCCGAGCGTCCCGGGTGAGCGGGGCGTCCCGCCACGTCACCTGGCCCGAGTCGGCGGCGAGCACCCCGAGGATGATGCGCATGGTGGTGGTCTTGCCGGCACCGTTGCCGCCGACGAAGCCGGTCATCCGGCCGGCGACGACGTCGAAGGAGACGTCTTTGAGCACCTGACGGTCGCCGAAACTGCGGTCGACGCCGTCGAGGCGGAGCACGCTGGTCATGCCGGCAACGCTAGGTCGTCGCGGGCCGGTTGCCGTCCGCCCACCGATGGAGATCATGGTTCCGCCTCGGGGCGGAGGCCGCTCACCCGCCGGGCCGGACCACCCCGTGTTCGTACGCGAAGACCACCGCCTGCACCCGGTCGCGCAGCCCCAGCTTGGCCAACACCCGGCTGACGTGTGACTTCACGGTGGCCTCGCCGAGATGCAGGGCGGCGGCGATCTCGGCGTTGCTGGCACCTCCGGCGACCAGCACCAACACCTCCCGCTCCCGGGGCGTGAGGTCGCCCAGCGCCGCTTCCGGCGAGGTGCCGACGACACTCCCGCCGCCGGGCCGGGCGAAGGTGGCGATCACCCGTCGGGTGACATCGGGGGCGAGCAGTCCGTCGCCCCGGGCCAGCACCCGGATCGCCTCGACAAGCGCCTCCGGTGTGCCGTTCTTGAGCAGGAAGCCGCTGGCTCCGGCGCGCAGCGCGGCGAACAGGTAGTCGTCCCGGTCGAAGGTGGTGAGGATCAGCACCGCCGGTCCGCCCGGGGTGTCGGTGTCCGCGCTGATCCGCCGGGTGGCCTCCAGACCGTCGACCCTGGGCATCTCCACATCCATCAACACCACGTCCGGGCGCAGCGCCCGGGTCATGCCGACCGCCCGGTCACCGTCGGCGGCCTCGCCGACCACCTCGATGTCGTCCTCCACCTCCAGGATGACCCGGAAGCCGGTGCGGACCAGGTGCTGGTCGTCGGCGAGCAGCACCCGGATCGGCCGGCTGCCCGTGGCGTCGCCCGCGCTCATGCCTGCTGTCCCGCCGGGCGTGGCGTCGTACGCGTTCATGCCGGCTGTCCCGCCGGGCGTGGCGTCGTACGCGTTCATGCCTGTTGTCCCGCCGGGCGTGGTGTCGTACGCGTTCATGCCGGCTGTCCCGCCGCGACCGGCAACGGGAAGCGGGCCCGCACCCGCCAGCCGCCAACCGAGCGCCGACCGACCTCGAACTCGCCGCCGTGCGCGGCGACCCGTTCCCGCATCCCGATCAACCCCAGTCCGTCGGCGTTCGCCGGACGGGCGGGCCGGCCGTCGTCGGTCACCTCGACCTCCATCTCGTGTGCCAGATAGCGGATCCGTACGTCGAGCATGCGTGCCCCGGCGGCGTGCTTCAACGCGTTCGTGGTGGCCTCCTGCACCACCCGGTACACCGCCTGGGAGAGCGACCCGGGCAGTGGCCTGGGCTCGCCGTACACCCCGAGGGTGGCCTGCAGCCCCGCCTCCCGGGCCCGCTCGAGGATGGTCTCGACCTGGTCGATCCCGGCCGCCTGGCCGGTGTCGTCGGCGTCGCTGTCGCGGGCGCGCAGCACGCCGAGCATCCGGCGCAGCTCGTCGACGGCCGTACGCGCGGTCTCCTCGATCGCGGTGAGCGCCACCCGGGCCTTCGCCGGATCCTTGTCCAGGACGCGGCGGCAGGCCGACGCCTGCACCCCCATCACCGACACGTGGTGGGCGACCACGTCGTGCAGCTCACGGGCGATCCGCACCCGCTCGCCGACCACCGCGTGCTCCCGGATCTGGGCCTGCGACCGGAGGAGCTGCTCCGCGTGCCGCGCCAGCTCGTGCTGCCGGCCGGCGGAGATCCACGCGGTCTCCCCGAAGGCGTACGCGAACCCGAAGAAGAGCACGTTTATCAGTACGCTGTAGACGATCGCGGCGAGTATCGGCGGCACCGGTCCGACCGCCTCCGCGAACGCGTCTGCGGGAATGGTGTCGAAGCTTGTCACGTGGGAGATGGCGAGCCAGACGAACATCGCGCCGATCAGGCCGATCCGCAACCGCCGGGACAGCCTGCGGTCCTGACCCCAGGCCCCCAGCGTGTAGATGGCGGCGAACAACGCCCACTGCGACAGTTGCCACTCGGGGACGGCGCGGACCTGCGCGCCGATGAACGCGGCCGAGATGACCAACGCGGTGGCGGCCGGGAAACGGCGACGCCAGATCAGCGGCAGCGGCACCGCGACGGTCCAGAGGATCTGCTCCAGCCCGGAGGGCGGTGGCCCCAGCGGGAACGTCCCGGTGCTTCTGACCAGGGTGAGACTGATCAGGGCCAGCGCCGTCGCGGCCAACCCGGTGTAGAGGTCCAGCCGCTGCTGCTCGGCTGTGGGCCCCGGCCGTCGCCAGTCGTCTGCCGTCTCGATGGTCACCCTGGCCAGGATGCCACCACGCGCCCAGCCGTGCCGCCACCGGCTGGTGCTGCCGTCGACCGGCGCTGCGGTCGGACGGCGCTGGTCAGGCGTCGTCGAGCGGAATATGGTGCACCAGGTCGGGGGCGAGGACGGCAGGCGCCAGGTGGGGTTCGGTGGTGAGGTAGTAGGCGTCGTGGCGCAGCGCGGCCCACACCGCGTGGGCGCGGGCGAGGTCACCTTTCACCAGGGGGACCGTGGTAGCCACCTCGGCCGCGTGCCCGGCAGCCAACGGCAGCACCGCCACGCCGGGCAGGGTGGCCAGCACGCCGAGCCGGGCGCTTGCTGGCCGGTCGGCACTGGACTGCGCGTACGCCTCCAGCAGCGCCACGGTGGGTAGCCCGGCGTACGCGCCCTCGTCAGCGATGTCGACGAGCAACTCTCCCACGTGCACGTGCCCCCGGGAGAAGGACAGCATCGCGCTGGTGTCCAGGACGGCGCGGATCTCGACGTCGTCGCGCATCAGGCGGCGACGGTGTCGTCGGTCGGCCAGGTGCCGGCTGCCAGCATGTCACGCCGTCGCGCGTTCTCCGCGCGCTGTTCCGCACTCAGGCGGGGCAGTCGGCCCCGCACCCGGGCGACGCCCTCGTCGGTCACCTCGACGCCCACCGCCCGGAGCATCGCGGCGGTGGCGGCGGCACGATCCATCCGAGCCCGCAGCGCGTCGGCGACAGCTGCCGACGCGTTTTCCTCCCCGTCGAGATAGGTGGCCACGTCGTCGGGCAGACTCACCGTCACACGCTTTGTCATACCCGGATCATACTGCCGTCGCTAGCCTGTTGGTCCTGACGTGCCGCAGCGCGGATCAGTCGATGCCGTGGCCGGCCATCGGTGGCAGCGGGCAGTGCAGCAGGCCGCAGATCGTGCGCAGCAGCTCGACTTCGGGCACGGTCATCATCCCGTCGTGGCTGATCACCGCCACCACCGCCGCGACCAGCCGCTCCTTGTCGCCGGGGCGTAGCCCGTCCAGCACCGGCCAGGCGGTCTCCAGGGCCAGCACGCCGTTCGCCGGTGGCGCGTACGGCAGGGTGCCGAGCCGCAAGGAGGCGACCCCGGCCTGGAAGGCCCGTTCGGCCTCGGCCCGGTCGGGGTGCCCGACCTGGGCGAGGATGGCCAGCAGCGCGGCCGCCGCGGAACGGGCGTCGGTGAGCGTACGCCGGTCGGTGCGCCACCGGGAGTCCGGCCGCAGCGACTCCTGGATCTCGGCCAGCAGCAGCCGGGACAGGCAGTACTCTGTCACGTTTATCGCGCCGTCGGCGTGGATCAGCGTGAACACGGCAGCCAGCAGCGCCTCCAGTTCCGGGCCCGGTCGGTCGCGCAGCGCCGGGAAGGTCAACTCGGCAAGCGGCAACCGCAGTTCGGCGGGGAGCGTGGCCAGGTCGTCGGCCGCCCGCAGGGCACCGTCGGCCAGCTTGCGGCCGTGCTGCTGGGCCAGTGCGGCGTACTGATGCTGCCGGACCTCCGGCTCGGTGCTGAGCAGCAGGCCGAGCAGCAGCGGTGCCGCCGTCTCACGGTGGCGGGCCCGGTCGAGCAGCGGGTCGGGGATCCGATCGATGATCGCGGCGGCGTGGGTGTAGGCGGTCTCGGTGGGGGCGGCGACCCGGCCCAGCACCTCGTCCGGCGCGACGCGCACCCGGGCGTCGGGCCCGGGCAGCCCCGGCCCGGTCTGCCCCGCCTGGCCCGGCCCACCGGCACCACCCGCACCCGACGTGGCCGCACCTGGTGTGGCTGCACCCGACGTGGCCGGACCTGGCGTGGCCGGGCCTGGCGTGGCCGGGCCAGGCGTGGCCGGGCCTGGCGTGGCTGGACCGGCGAGGCCGAGCGCGACGTCCTCCTGCCGGCCCTGCGGCGGTGCCGCCGCCCACCGCCGGGAGAGCTGTTGCAGCTCGGCCGGGTCGAACGACGGTTCCAAGACCTTGATCCGCTTGGCCAGCGGGGGATGGGTGGCGAACCAGGAGGCTCGGGCCGCCTCGCCGAAGAGCATGTGCCCGACCTCGTCGCGCTTCGGCGACTTCAGCTCGGAGCCGTCGGTCAGCCCGCCGATCTTCTTCAGCGCCCCGGCGATGCCCCGGGTCTGCCGGGTGTACTGCACGGCGGAGGCGTCGGCGAGGTATTCCCGCTGTCGGGACACCGATGCCTGGATGAGTCGCCCGGCGAGGACCCCGACGTAGCCGGCCACCAGCAGCGCCAGGCCGATCAGGGCCAGCGGGGCGCCGCCGCTGTTGTTGTTGTTCCGCTGCCGGCCGCCGCCGCTGATGATGCCGGCGCGGGCCAGGCCACGGCCGATCACGGTCAGGAAGAGGATCCCGAACAGCAGGCCCATCAGCCGGATGTTGAGCCGCATGTCGCCGTTGACCACGTGCGCGAACTCGTGGGCGATGACCCCTTGCAGCTCGTCGCGGTTGAGCCGCTGCAACGCGCCCCGGGTGACCGCGACGGCCGCGTCGGCGGGCCCCCACCCGGCGGCGAAGGCGTTGATCCCCGTCTCGTGCGGCAGCACGTAGACCTCGGGCACCGGCACGCCGGAGGCCAGCGACATCTCCTCGACCACGTTGCGCAGCCGGCGCAGCTCCGGGTCGGTGGTGTTCGGCGGCACCGGCACCCCGCCCAACTCGCGCGCCACCTTCCCACCGCCGCCGCGCAACGCGAGCGTACGCACCAGCGCGGCGAGCCCGATCGCCGCGACGGTGCCGACGCTGACCACGGCGATCAGCCCGAGCAGCTGTTCCGGCGGGCCGGCGGTGGCGTTGAACGCGATGATCGCGGCGAGGTTCACCACCACCACGATGCCGACCACGGCCAGCACGAACAGCAGCACCAACCGGGTCGACAGCCGGCGGACCTGGCGCTGTCGTTCGAAGAAGTTCATCGGTGACTCAGAACGAGACCTGCGGGGCCTGGCGCTGCGTCGGGTCGTCCGGCTGGAACAACGCCGCCGGCCCGAACGAGAACATCCCCGCGACCAGGCTGGAGGGGAAGACCTCGCGCTTGTTGTTGTACGCCATCACCGCGTCGTTGTACGCCTGCCGGGCGAAGGCGACCCGGTTCTCGGTCGAGGTCAGCTCCTCGGAGAGCTGCATCATGTTCTGGTTGGCCTTGAGGTCCGGGTACGCCTCGGAGAGCGCGAAGAGTCGGCCCAGGGTGGCGGTGAGCGCGTTCTCCGCGCCGCTGATCTGCTGCATCGCGGCCGGGTCGCCGGGGGCCGCCGCAGCGGTGGCCTGCGCGTTGACCGCGGCGTTGCGGGCGGTGATCACCGCCTCCAGGGTCTCCCGCTCGTGCTTGAGGTAGCCCTTGGCGGTTTCCACCAGGTTGGGGATGAGATCGTGCCGCCGGACCAACTGCACGTCGATCTGAGCGAAGGCGTTGCGGTACGCGTTGCGTGCCCGGACCAACCCGTTGTAGATCGAGACGCCGAAGCCGAGCACCGCGACGACGATCACCGCCAGACACACCAATCCGATGATCAGTTCCACGGCCACTCCTCCGGTACGCACCCCTACTTCCGCTGATCATCCTACTTACCCACCCCACCCCCACCCTGTTGATCATGAGGTTAGCGGCAGTCGGGGAGATCAACTTCGCCGCTAACCTCATGATCGACGGGGTGGGTTAAGGGGCTCGGTGGGCTTTGCGGGCGCTGTCGAGTACGTCCCAGATTGTGGTTGTGGTGATTGCTAGCGCGCTGACGGCGGTGAGCGTGTCGACGCCGCCGTCGCGAAGCCAGGCGAAGTGGGCGACGAAGTCGGGGTTGAAGAGTCGGTCGGTGAGCAGCAGCCAGATCATCGGCACCGCGAACGCCAGGTTGAGTACGAGGTTGACGGCGACCAGCCGCCAGGTCCAGCGGCCGGCCCGGTACTTGGCGATCTCCAGCCCGATGGTGGCGAGCAGGACCGCGATCAGCACCGGCAGCCAGGACCGCCACAGCGCCGGATCGATGATCGGCAGCCGAACGTCGTCACCGACCACCGTTTGGAAGTGCTGCCACGGCAGCACCGCGATCAACAGCACCAGCATGACGATCGAGGCGCACACGTTGACGAGGGTGGTGTCGCGTTCGGCGGGCGACTCGGGGAGCTGGTCGACCGACCAGCGCGGCAGGTTCAGCGAGGTGCCGAGCCGTTCCAGGACGGCGAAGACCGCGGTCACCCAGAACGCGATCTGCACCGCGACGTTGAACGCCGTCGAGATGCCCGCACCGATGGCGCCTCCCGCGTTGTCGGTGGTGGTGGCCTGGACCACCCCGACCACCAGCCCGACGATGGCCGGGATGATGCTGACCAGCACGATCAGCAGACGTTGCCAGACCAGGTAGTACGCCGGGCCGATGAGTTGGAGCCTGCGGTCGGCGTAGCTCGCGGCGAGCTGGGCCGGGTCGCCCAACTCGTTGAGCACCTCGCGCTCGGCCGCGCTGGCGTCCAGCCCGTCGGCGGTCCGGCCGTCGATCATGTCCGCGATCGAGGCCCGCAGCTCGGTGGCGATCTCCTCACGTCGGCCCGCCGGCACCGAGCGCAGGGTTGCGGCGAGGTAGCGATCCGTCAGGGTGGTCATCGGGGGGCTCCTTCGATCAGCGCGGTCAGGGAGGTCCGCACGGCGGTGAGGTCGTCGAGCAGCCGGCTGAGCACCTGCTCACCGGTGTCGCTGGTGCGGTAGAACTTGCGCGGCCGGCTCTCCTCGGTGTTCCACTCGCTGGTCAGGAGGCCCTGCTCCTCCAGGCGGCGGAGCAGGGGATAGAGGGTGTTGGCGTCGACCGGGAAGCCGTGCCCGGTGAGCCGTTGCAGCAGCGCGTAGCCGTAGTCGGGTCGGCGCAGGGCGACCAGGCTGGCCACCACCACCGTCCCCCGGCGTAGCTCCTGGAGGTGGGTCCGTAGGACGTCGTCGCTGACCATGCGTCACACCATACTGTGTGCCACACATCATTGTCCATTGCACAACGATGTCTGCCACCCGATATCGTGTTGGCCGAGGCGCACTGACCCAGCGGGTACGGCCGGGAACCCGACGTCGGAGACGAAGCCCTTGCCGCCCGACCAGGGCGGCCCCCGCCGCTGCACGGGAGCCGCCCCGGTCGCTGCACGGGAGCCGCCCGGCCGGTGCCGTTCACCGGCAGTCGGCCCGATCCGCGCTGCTCAGCAGGGGCCGCCCTGCCGGAAGGCGCGCTCCACGAAGGACGCCGGACCCACCTGGAAGGCACCCACCCCGGGCCGGATCGGATGTCCGGTGAACAGCTCCACCCGGTTGCCGAACCGGACCAGGTACCCGCTGGCGGTGCCCGCGTCGTTGCTGATCATGTCGCCACGCGTCCCGTAGATCGTCTCCAACTGGGCGAAGCTCATCCCGACCCCCGCACCGGCGGGCGAGTAGGGCGGTGCGGTGGCGGTGGAGACCTCCACCAGCCGGCCGGACCGGAAGGTGAGCAGGATGACGCCCGCCCACTCGCCGACGACACCGGTGTGCACCACCCCGGCGCAGGCAGACACCGGCGAGTCGATGAGCCCGGCGGCGGTCAGCCGGTCCAGGCGGGCGCCGATCCGGAACGGACCGGTGCCCCGCACACTCAGCACCTCGGTGCCCGCCCCCTGACCGGCCGCACTCTCGACGGCGGTGGCCGCGGCGGGCGGGGAAACGGAACGGGCGCTGGCCGGCGCCGCCCCGACCAGGACCAAGACGGTCGCCACCATGACGTACGCGAAACGGTGCACAGAAATCGCCTCCTCGGCATCGGTTCCTACTCCCTTCTGTCTCCACCCCACCCCCACAAGTT
>NZ_POTX01000216.1 GCF_003236305.1 Micromonospora endophytica
CCCCGCTACGGCCCGCCCCGCCACGGCCCGCCACGCCACGATCTGCCGACCGCGGTCTCCGCTCGATGACGCATCCGGTCGCCGGCTTCGCCCGTCCGGTCGCGTGGTGGCTGCGGTTGGCCTTCGGCGTCGTCGGCCTGACCGCCCTGGTCCTCGGCTACCTCGGCTTCCAGCGGTTCGGGCAGTTGCGTCCCGGGACCATCCACGACGCGTACGACGTGCTCTATTACGATCTTCAGCTCTTCGTGCTCAGCGCCGAGCCCTTCGAGCAGTCCGGCCCCCTGCCGTGGCAGTTGCAGGTCGCCCGGTTCCTCGCCCCGCTGTTCACCCTGCTCGCGGTGGCCGAGGCGGGTCGACTGCTGCTGGCCGCCGAGATCCGTCGGTTGCGCGCCCGACGGGCCAGCAACCACGCGCTGGTCTGCGGCGACTCCCAGTTCGCCCAGATGCTCGCCGACCGGCTCTTCGCCGACGGTGAACGGGTGGTCGTGGTCCGCTCCGAGCCGTTCGGACCGCTGGAGTACCGCCAACGTCGGTACCTCGGCGTGATCGGCGACCCGACAAGTGCCGAGGTGTTGCGCGGGGCCGGTCTGCCGCGCGCCCACACCATCTACGCCTGCACCCACGACGACGACCTGAACCACGCGATCGCCAACACGGCGAGCCGACTGATCACCGACCGGCGACCACCGCCGCGGGTCTACGTCCAGGTCCACGACTCCGAGATGTGCCTGTCGTTGCAGGCCCGGCGGTTGGGGGCGGCCGGTTCCAGCCGATTGCGGCTGGACTACTTCCACGTCGACGACATCGCCGCCCGCGCGCTGCACCGGCACCACCCGCTGCGGCCCGTCGCCGACCGGCCGCCCCGGGTGCTCATCGTCGGTGACGGCAGCTTCCGGCGAGCGCTGCTGGTGGAGACGGCCCGGCACTGGCGTACCCGGCGCGGCGAGCCCGGTGGCGTGGATCCGCCGCTGCGTGTCGACCTGGTGGCTCCCGACGCCAGCACCGAACTCGCCCTCGCCACCTCCCGCTACCCGTTCCTGGACACGGTCTGCCAGGTGGCGGCCTACGACCGGGCCGTCGAGGAGCTGACCGGGCTGGAGCAGCTCGGCTCCGGCGGCTACGACCGGATCTACGTCTGCGTACCGGACGAGACCAGCGGTCTGCAGTTCGTGCTGGACACACCCGCGCTCTGGCAGGGGGCGCGCAGTGCCGTGTTCGTGCCGGTCTACCGGCAGGCCGCACTCGCCGCCGCCTTCCACGGCGACCCCCGCCACGACCTGCTCGACGAGGTGCACGGCAAGCTGCGGCTGTATCCGGTGTTGACGCGCGCCTGCGACGCCCGGCTGATCGCCGAGGACCTCACCGAACGGCTCGCTGAACAGATCCACGAGCGGTACCTGCACGCGAAGCTGCGCTCCGGGGCACGCCTCGGTACGGCGCCGGCGATGGTGACCTGGTCCCGGCTGCCCGAGTCACTGCGCCGGGCCAACCGCAGCTACGTGCAGGACATCGCTGCCAAGCTGCTGGATCTCGGTTGCGTGGTGGCGCCTCGGCACGGCAGTAGTGGCGACGTCACGGCGGCCGGTCGGGCCATCGACGACCGGCTCGACCAGTTGGCCCGCCTGGAACACGAGCGGTGGTGCCGGGAACGGCGGGGCGAGGGCTGGACCTACGGCAGGCCGCGCGACGACGTCCGGCAACGGCACCCCGAGTTGCGGCCGTGGGACGAGCTGAGCCCCGACATCCAGGAGCAGAACCGCGAGGAGATCCGTACGCTGCCGGACGTGCTGTCCGACAGCGGGTTCGAGTTGATCCGGTTGACCTCCGTCGTACCCGGTCAGCGAGGAGGATCGCCTGATGGCGACTGACCCCGCCCCGCTCCGTGTCGGTGTCGCCGGGCACATCAACCTGACCCCCGCCACCGAACGGCTCGTCGCCGACGCGCTCCGGGTGGAGCTGCGGCGGATCAGTGACCGGCCCGTGCACGGCGTCACCTGCCTGGCGGCCGGCACCGACCAGATCTTCGCGTGGGCGGTGCTGGCCACCGGCGGCAGCTACGAGGTGGTGCTGCCGGCGCTGGACTACCGGGACACCATCGACCCGGCGCACCGGGCCGCGTTCGACGAGCTGCTGGCGCGGGCCACGCTTGTCGTGCACACCGGCTACCGCAGCTCCGGCACGGCCGCCTACGTGGCCGCCAACCGGGAACTGCTCCGCCGGGTGGACCGGCTGTTGGCCGTCTGGGACGGCGAGCCGGGCTGCCACGCCGCGTCGACGGATCAGACCGTCCGCTGGGCCCGGCAGCGGGCCATCCCGACCACAGTCCTCTGGCCCGCCGACGCCCGCCGCGCCACCCCCGCCCGGTGAGGACGCATCCGCTCCCGTGGAGCGGTCCGTTCGTTGTCCGGATCGCAGGCGCGAAAAACGTCATACCTGGGGAGTACGACGAGAGGATGCATCGAATGAGTGGCGTACGGGTACTTGTCGGTACCCGCAAGGGCGCGTTCATCCTGACCTCCGATGGCCGGCGCGATGCCTGGACCGTCGACGGGCCGCACTTCGGCGGCTGGGAAATCTTCCACCTGACCGGGTCGCCGGCCGATCCGGACCGGCTCTACGCGTCCCAGTCCGGCGGCTGGTTCGGGCAGCTCATCCAGCGCTCCGACGACGGCGGCCGGAGCTGGAGCACGGTGGGCAACGACTTCGGCTACGCCGGCGAGGTCGGCGAGCACCTGTGGTACGACGGCACCCCACGCCCGTGGGAGTTCAAACGGATCTGGCACCTTGAACCGTCCCGGCACGACCCCGACGTCGTCTACGCCGGCGCCGAGGACGCCGCCCTCTTCGTCTCCCACGACGGGGGCCAGCAGTGGACCGAGTTGACCGCCCTGCGGACCCACTCGACCGGGCCGTTGTGGCAGCCCGGCGCGGGCGGTCTCTGCCTGCACACCATCATCCTGGATCCGGTGCACTCCGACCGGATCTACGTCGCCATCTCGGCGGCGGGCGCGTTCCGCAGCGACGACGCCGGTGCGAGCTGGTCGCCGATCAACAAGGGGCTGCGGTCGGGGGAGATCCCCGACCAGGATGCCGAGGTCGGGCACTGTGTGCACCACATCGCCCAGCATCCGTCCCGGCCGGACACGCTGTTCATGCAGAAGCACTGGGACGTGATGCGCAGTGACGACGCCGGCGAGAGCTGGCGCGAGATCAGCGGTGACCTGCCGTCGGACTTCGGGTTCCCGATCGCGGTGGACGCGAACGACCCGGAGACCGTCTACGTGGTGCCGATCAAGAGCGACTCGGAGCACTACCCGCCCGAGGGCAAGCTGCGGGTCTACCGCAGCCGCACCGGCGGCGACGAGTGGGAAGCGCTCACCCACGGGCTGCCGCAGTCGCACTGCTACGTCAACGTCCTGCGGGACGCGATGGCGGTCGACACCCTCGACCCGTGCGGGATCTATTTCGGCACCACCGGCGGCCAGGTCTACCACTCTGCCGACGGCGGCGACACGTGGGCGCCGATCGTCCGGGACCTGCCGGCCGTGCTCTCCGTCGAGGCCCAGGTGCTGCCGTGATCCGGGTCGTCCTCCCGGCGCACCTGAAGACCCTGGCACACGTCACAGGTGAGGTACGCCTGGAGGTGGCCGGCCCGGAGCCGGCCACCCAGCGCCGGGTGCTGGACGCCATCGAGGCGCGCTACCCGATGCTGCTCGGCACCATCCGGGATCGCCACAGCGGTAAGCGCCGCGCCTTTGTCCGCTTCTACGCCTGCGAGGAGGACCTCTCCCACACCGCACCGGACGCACCCCTGCCCGAGCGGGTCGTCACGGGCGAGGAACCACTGATCATCCTGGGCGCGATGGCCGGCGGCTAGAGCGTCTCCTGTCGATGCGGTCCGTCCGTGGCCCCGCCGAACAGAGGAGCGGTGCCGGGGGACTGCCACGTGATCGCGGCTGTGTTGCGCATGATCGACTATTAATCTGATGAATTGCCACCGCTGAGCTGTCTCTGCTGGAGACAGCCCTTGACCTCCCATGATCGACGTGCATAACATCAGATGTATGTGAAGTTCGAAACACGTCTCTGCGTCGAGGGAGTTTCCCACGTATGACGAATCGATCAATTCTGCGTGCCGCCACCGCCCTGACAGCCACCGGCGCGCTGGGCCTCGGGTTGTTGGCCGGTCCACCGGCAGGGGCGTCGCCCCGCACCGCGGCACCCTCGTCACCGCCCACCACCACCGCCACCTATGAGCCGACCTGGGATTCGGTCAACCAGCACGTCGCCTCGCCGGAGTGGTTCAAGGACGCGAAGTTCGGCATCTACTGGCACTGGGGCGCCTTCACCACCCCGCAGTACGGGCACGAGTGGTACGGCCGCGAGATGTACGTCAACGGCAGTGGCATCAACAACCATCATCGGGCCACCTACGGCGACCCGCAGACCGAGTGGGGCTACGAGAAGTTCATCGACGGCGGAGTCGACAAGGCCGGCAACCACGTCCAGTTCAAGCCGGTCCTGAAGTCGGAGGGTGGCAAGTTCGACCCGGACGAGTGGGCGCGCCTGTTCAAGCAGGCCGGCGCGCGCTTCGGCGGGCCTGTCGCCGAGCACCACGATGGATACTCCATGTGGGACAGCGAGGTCAACGAGTGGAACTCCGCTGACCGCGGCCCCAAGCTGGACCTGCTGAAGATCTTCGCGGAGGCGATCCGCAAGCAGGACATGAAGCTGCTGGTGGCGATGCACCACTCGTTCAACTACAACGGTTTCTTCCGGTTCGTCGCCCCGCAGTCCGACCCCAGCCTGCGCAAGCTCTACGGCCAGCTGCCTCGCGAGGAGGCGGACCAGCTCTGGTTCGACAAGCAGAAGGAAGTGATCGACCAGAGCCAGCCGGACATCATCTGGAACGACTTCGGTCTCGACAGCCCCGGCTACTGCCACGGCGACCCGGGGCCGTGCGCCGTCGACGAGCAGCAGCGCCTCAACTTCCTGGCCTACTACTTCAACCAGGCCGAGCAGTGGGGCAAGGAGGTGGTGACCACCTACAAGCACTTTGACGGCGGCTTCGACAACCGCAGCGCGGTCGAGGACTACGAGCGCGGTGGGCCGGCGGACATCGTCCGCCCGTACTGGCTCACCGACGACGCGATCTCGTCGAGCAGTTGGAGCTACACCACGGGCATCGGTTACTACTCGTCGCAGCAGATGATCCACGCCCTGATCGACCGGGTCAGCAAGAACGGCAACATGCTGCTGAACGTCTCGCCGACCCTGGAGGGGGAAATCCCGCAGGGGCAGCGGGACGTGCTGCACGACATCGGGGACTACCTCGGCCGGTACGGCGAGTCGATCTACTCCACCCGGGCCTGGGACATCTACGGCGAGGGTCCGACCAAGATGGGTGGCGGCTCGTTCGTCGCGCCCAAGGTCGGCACCAACACCGACATCCGGTTCACCCGGAACAAGAAGGACGACACGCTCTACGCCACGGTGCTGGGTTGGCCGGGGGACAACCAGGTCCTCAACATCACTACCCTGGGCTCGGACACCACCAACCTGGCCGACCTGAAGAAGGTCGAGCTGCTCGGTAGCAGCGCCAAGAAGTCCATCAACCTGACCAAGAACGTACGCCAGGACCCGGACGGCCTGAAGGTGACGATGCCGGGGCAGCGTCCCGTCGCGTCGTCCGCGTACGTGCTCAAGCTCTCCTTCAAGAAGGGCATTCCGACCCCGCGTCCCGCCGCCGACGGCGCGAGCGTCTACCAGGACAAGGACTTCCGGGGCGTCAGCGCGCTGCTGGCCCCGGGCGAGTACACCACTGCCGAACTGGCCGACCTGGGCCTGACCCGGGCGAAGCTCTCCTCGGTGCACGTCGCGCCCGGCACGGCGCTGGTCCTGTACCCCGGCGACAACTTCACGGGTACGCCGACCACCTACACCAGCGCGGTCCGGTCCCTGCCGAAGAAGACAGCGGTGGGATCGATCCGGGTCGTCAAGGACCTCAGCAAGCCGTTCGTGGTCACGAACGTGACGAACAGCTTCGCGCTCGACACCGACTCCGGCGGCACCGGTACCCCGGTGAAGCAACAGGCTCCCGACGGTAGTCCCGAACAGGAATGGAAGCTGACCGAGAAGACCCCCGGCTACCACGAGATCGCCAACCCCACCACCGGCCTGGTGATCGACGGGTTGGGGCTCGGCAGCGGCACCTTCGTCCAGCAGGTGGCGGCGACCGGGGCGGACAGCCAACTGTGGCGCCTGGTGAGCGTCGGCGCAGGTGTGTACCAACTGATCAACAAACAGACCGGGCTCGCGCTGGACAGCGGCGGCAACGTGCCGGCGGGCTCGTCGTTGAAACAGTGGACAGTCGACAGCAGTCCCAATCTCCGGTGGCACCTCACCGCCGTGACCGACTAGGTCCGGCCGGTGTGCGGGCGGCGGCGGACCACGGTCCGTCGCCGCCACAGCCGGTCGGAGGAGACCCCGTACCGGCGCGCCGGGGGCCTGCCGCCGGCCGGCAGCGGGCGGTAGGCAGCGCCCCGGCGGGAAGGGGCCGTGGCCGTCGGTGGTCAGACGCCTCGGGCGAACAGGGCCAGGCGTACCCGGTTCGGGCTGCCGGTCTTGGCCATCAGGCTGGTGACGTGGGTCTTGACCGTGGTGATCCCGATGTGCAGCCGGTCGGCGATCTCCGCGTTGGACAGCCCCTCGGCGACCAGGTCCAGCACCTCCTGCTCCCGGGTGGTCAGCCCGTCGACCCGCGGCGGTGCCCCGGCGCGGGCGTGCACCGCGCGCTGCACCAGGCGGCGCAGCACCTCCGGGCTGAACGGGCTGTCGCCGCCGGCGGCGCGGCGGATGCCCGCGAGCAGGTCGGTGGGGGGTGCGTCCTTGAGCAGGAACCCGCAGGCGCCGGCGGTCAGCGCGGGATAGAGGTGGTCGTCGTCGCCGAAGGTGGTGAGCACCAGCACCCGGGTGCCGGGCCGGTCGGCCAGGATGCGGCTGGTCGCGGTGATCCCGTCGACGCCCGGCATGCGCAGGTCCATCACCACCACGTCGGGCCGCAGCTGACCGGCCAGGGCCACCGCGTCGCGGCCGTTGTCGGCTTCGCCGACGACCTCGATGTCCGGTTGGGCGTCGCAGAGCATCCGCAGGCCCGCCCGGATGAGATGCTGGTCGTCGACGAGCAGTACCCGGATCACGTCGCCTCCGTTTCCGGCCCGACCGGGCCCTGAGCCTCCGGCGACAGCGTCCCATCCGCCTGCGCCGCCGTGGGTTGCTGCGCCGCCTGCGCCGCCGTGGCCTCCGGGGCCGTTGTTGCCGACGGTGCGGGCGCGGCGGGCAGGACGGTGGCCACCCGCCAACCCGCACCGGTGGGGCCCGCCGACAACCGGCCGCCGAGGACCTCGACGCGTTCCCGCATCCCGGTGAGGCCGTGGCCGCCACCGGACGGCACCACCGCGGCCACCGTGCCCCGCCCGTTGTCGGTGACCTCCCAGTGCACGGCCCCGTCGACCAGCCGCACCGACAGCCGCGCCAGCGCGGAGGTGCCGGCGTGCTTGGCCACGTTGGTGAGCGACTCCTGGGTCAGCCGCAGCACCGCCAGACCGCGTACCGCGTCGACAGTGGTGATCGCCGGATCGATGTCGGCCTCCACGGTGATCCCGGCCTGGCGGGCCCGGTCGACAGCCGCGCCGAGGGCGGCCGGAAGCGAGGACGGCTCGATCGCGGTCAACGCCGCGTCGCCGCGTACGCCATCGGGATCGCGCAGCACCGCGACCAGCCGGCGCAGGTCGGCCAGGGCCGCGGTCCCCGTGCCGTGCACGTCGTCGAAGACCGCGCCCACCCTCGGATCCAGCTCCGTCAACACGTGCCGGGCCACGCCGACCCGCAGCACCATGGAGGCCACGTGATGGGCGACCACGTCGTGCAGTTCCCGGGCGATGGCGCTGCGTTCGTCGGCCCGCGCGGCCCGGGCCTCCGAGTCCCGCCGGCGCTGCTCCTCCGCCGCCCGCTGCCGCGCCTGCTCCGACAGTTCCCGGTTGGCCCGGATGAGCAGCCCGAGCAGCAGCGGGACGCCGACCTCCAGCAGCAGCCCGAACACGCCGGCGAGGAAGCGGGGAAGCGGGTCGCCGATCGCGCCGACCAGGTCGACCGCAGCCAGCAGGCCGGCGGCCAGCCAGATGATCCGGGTCCGGTCGGCCCGCATGGTCAGTTCGAGCAACGCCCAACTCGCGCCGATCTGGTTGATCGTGACATCGTCGAGCAGCCAGATCGCGACCGCCAGCAACGCGGTCTGCGCGAGGAGGTTGACAAGCGGTCGGCGGTGCAGCGCCAGCCCGGCGAGGAACGCGAGCACCGCCAGGAGCCACTGGCCGGCCGGTGCGGCGCCCTGGACGACGAAGAACAGATAGCCGACGCCGGCGAGCACCAGCAGCACCATCCGCACGAGCGGATCCCGCACGTCGAACAGCCGTCCCGCCCAGGCCACGGTGATCAGCCTAGGTTCGGCTCGGTTCGGCCGTGGCCGCGACCCGCCGCCCCCCACCTGGGCCGCACCGCCAGGTACGCGGCCAGGCCGATCGGACCGAGCAGGATGGTCAGCACCAGCACCGGCGCCATGACCAGCGACGGCACCCCCCGTTCCCGGCTGTCCAGCCACGCCCACCGGCCCACGAACAGGTCGAACGCGATCATGTGCGCCCAGCCGGCCGCCGCGCCGTCCGTGCTGCCCAGCAGGTCGCGTACCCCGTCGAGGGTCGGCGAGAGCACGGCCGGCAGCACCTCCCCGAACGCCGGGATCACCAGCAGCGCGTAGATCAGCAGGCCGGGCACCACGATCAGCGGCGACCTGACCACCCGCTCGGTCACCGACCACTTCGGCAACAGGATCATCAGCACCCAGAAGGGCGCCGCCACCGCGAACGTCAGGGTGAACAACAGCTCGCTCATGTCCGATCTCCTCCTCGCCGTCCCTCGACGTCCATCCGTATGCTCACGCCGCCAGTGCCACGTCGGGGCGGCGGGCCCGGGCCAGCACCAGGGCGGCGGCGGTCCCGGTCGCGGCCACCAGCGCGGCTGCGACGCCCAGGGTGAGGGCGTCGGGTCGCAGCAGCGGCTGCCCGCGCAGCGCCTGCCAGGTCACCAGGATCGTCAGCCCGCCGTACGCCCCGCCGGCGACCAGCAGCAGCCGGGCCCGGGTGAGCACGTCCAGTCGGTTGCCGAGGAACCGGTTCAGCAGGATCGCCAACAGCGGCAACGCCTGCACCGCGTGCAGCCCCACGAAGTGACCGATCCGTAGGTCGCCACCGGTGGTGCTCCAACCCACCAGCGGCAGGCCGGGGCCACCATCGGGCACGCCCACGCTGTGCGCGCCCGCGATTCCTTCGACGGTCGGGGCCTGGCCGGGCCGCACCATCGGGATCGCCACCAGCATGCCGAGCGCCGTCAGCCCCAACCCGAGGCTGATGGCGTACCGGCTGGCTCGGTCGGTCACCGGTTGCCGCAGCACCGCGACGCCGAGCACGAGGTGCGCCAGGAACAACACCATGATCGCCGCGCCCATCAGCTGCCACAGGGTGGCGTTCAGCGGGCTCGTCGCGTTGTAGTGGCTGGTCGTACCACGCAACACCTGGACGACGATGACGAGCATCTCCACCACCCCCGTCGCCACCACGACGACGGCGGCCCACTCCGCGACCCGGCTGCGCCGGCGCAACAGGGACAGCAGCCAGGCCAGGGTGATGCCGTACACCGCCAGGGACACCGAGAACTTGAACGGCTTGACCCAGATCGGCATGCCGGTCAACACCCGGTCGTCGGCGACGATGCCGACGGCGGAGACGACGGCGAGTCCCGCCATCGCCCAGACGAACACCATCAACGGGCGGTGCCAGGTCACTGCCCGGCGCAGATAATCAGTCATGCCAGTAGATGCTCATCGCCGATCCCACCCCA